>NZ_JBFARZ010000003.1:301713-446982 GCF_040677445.1 Citricoccus sp. NPDC055426 | reverse complement strand
GGCGCCAGGAATGATTCATGACGATGGCGGACGTGACGCTCGAGCTAGCTCTTGACGGCATGGTGATTCTTGGGCTTGGGCCGTTGCGTCTGCCTGGCGGGACCTTCGACACAAACGTGCTCGCCGAGACCACATACGAGGATGCGATATCGGCGAGCACGTGCATTCGAGCACAGGATCCCTCTCGTCAGATCGTTGGGATCTGGCAGGTTCGCCCCGCCATGTCGTACGTCTTGACGGGCGTGCCAATTGAAGCTTGGGGGTGCCGCGTCGAAGGCCCGAGGCGATTGACTGATCGAGTGCTACTCCGCCTTCCCAGAATGGACCTTGACCCTAGGTTCCAAGGGATCGACGTTGACAACAGACTGCCACGCTTCGACGCCGTACTGGAAGGCCACGATGCCTGCTTCGGGAAGAGCAATCTCGATTGCTTCAAGAATTTCCTGCGGGGAAAGCCCGAGGTCGAGGGCAACCTGAATGTGGCTTCGGAGCTGGGGGAGGGGGGCGCGCATGACTGTAAGGCTCAGGACGAAGAGGAGCTCCTTGGTCTTGCGGTCAAGGGTGCGTTCTTCGAGATACGCGGAATTGACCACGTGATTCGCAGCCTGGAGCACTGGGAAATCCGCGGCAGCCATGATCTTGTGATAGTCGAGAACATATCCGCGCTTCTCTGCCATCGCGTCGACGTAGTCCTGGGCTTCATTGCTCATGAATATGGTTCACTTTCTCTAATGGATCGGAGCTTCACGTGGTTTTCTTGCTCGAATAGGCGGACAAATTCGGTGTGATCGCGGCCTGTGCCGATGAATTCATGGGCGTCGCCTGCAGCCTTGGCCGCGCTGTCTGTGATGGGCGTGCGTAGGCCAGCCCCGTGAGTGAGTGACTGAGCGATGCCCAGGTCCTTGACCATCAAGTCGAAGCTGAACCCTGAGTCGAACGCTCCCGAGAGTATGTGCTTGGGGTACTTGACTTCGGAAGCCTGACTGCGGCCAGTTGATGCATTGATGACATCTAGCATTGATTCCGGCTGAATGCCGAATCTTGTGGCAGCAGAGAGTATCTCCGCAGCGGCGGCCAGATTCGTAGCTGATAAGAGGTTGTTGAGTGCTTTCGCAGCATCACCGCAACCCGGACCTCCGACATGGTGAATGCTGCCGCCCAGCGCGTCGAGAATCGGTCGCGCACGAACGACCGCCTCGGCTGAACCCCCCACCATGATCGAGAGTTCACCGGAGACAGCTTTTGTCACGCCTCCGGACACGGGGGCATCGACGTAGTCGATGGAGAGTGCGGCGGCCTGAGAAGCGAGGTCCTGTGTACTCGTGGGATCGGACGAACTCATATCGATGATGAGGGATCCCGATTTCAGCTGCCCCAGAAGACCGGCATCGCCGATAAGGATTGATTCGACGATGCGTGAGTTCGGAACCATCAGAATCAGGGTGTCGACGTCCTGAGGAAGAGCCGAGAGAGATGCAAGTGAACTGATGCCGAGTTCCCCGGCCACACTGCGCGACACACTCGAATTGACGTCGTAGACGACGACGTCCTCGACGCGGGCCAGGTTGCTTACCATGGGGGCGCCCATCGCCCCCAGGCCTATAAAGAGTGTCGTCATGCGATAGCCTCCTGCGGGTTTCGAAGATGTGCGACGTGGTTCAAGGCGATCGCGCCGGCGGCCTCAACGTGGAGCGTGGCGGCAGCCACTGCGGCGAGCGGGTCCCGTGACTCGATCGCGGAGACCACGGCGCGCAGCTCTTCGAGCATTGCTGCAGATCGGCCCGGTTGCCCAAGGGTGATGAAGCGAAGCTGAGCGATGCGCGCCTGGACGTTGGCCAGCATTTCCCCGATGATGGGATTGCCGCTGGCAGCGATTAGCGCTTGGTAGAACTCGTTCTTGTCTTGAACGAGGGACTCGGGTGCCTTCTCGGGGGCCTTCGTGACGAGTAGGCGAAAGGCCTCCACGAGATCCTGGATCTGCTCATCCGTCGCAAGAGTCGCGGCGAGTCGGCAGGCGGCGGCTTCCAAGGCGAGGCGAACCTGGTAGAGATTCGCAACGTCGTTGTAGGTCAGGGCCCGCACGCGCGGCCCGACATTCGGAACTGTTTCGACGAGGCTCTCGCTCTCCAGCTGGCGCAATGCCTCCCGCACCACGGTTCGGCTCACGCCGAACGCGGCTTCCAATACCTTCTCTGTCAGGCGATCCCCAGCTTTGTATCGCCCAGCAATGATGTCCTCTCGGAGCTGGTTTACCAGCTGGGTCCGTAGTGGGGCTGCCTCACGCTGCAACATGTTTCCTCCTGCTATTTGCGACGGTCTGTTCCGTCAAACACGTGTGCTGTAGTAACGGGTTGGCTCTGCCTGGTGAGAAGGGCAGAGATCGCGCGGACTTCCGGTGGGAAGCGCGGTTCGAAGTGCAAACCGAGATTCGGATCAACGTTTCTCTCTGGTCGCCGCATGTGGGACTAGTGTAACATATGAACTGGTCGTATGATGATACGACCATCGTACATTGAGTGCTCGACAACGCAGATGTCACGGAGACACTTGGTTGACGATGGATCGATGTGGTCTTAGTCTCATATGACGGTATAACCGTACTAAGACTTTGGCGACAAAGACCAAGGCGATGGGTCGTAGTTCACCTTCGGTGCCTGGTTAGGCCCAACGCAGACTTGCGGAAGTTGGTATCTGCACCTGTTGCAGGATCATCAACAAGAACGGGATTGCTCGCCAGGGTGAGCTCGTTGCCGGCACCTTAAGACTTTGGATGGAGCAAGCATGTCTTTATCGACCGAATCTAACGTGGGGCAGTCTCCTGCTCACGCCGCAGGAACTCCCGAACGGCTTCCTGAGGCTGGAGTCTCTGTACGTTCACTGACGAAATCCTTTCGACGTCGAAGCGGAGAGATCGTCCACGCCATCGACAACGTTGACCTTGACGTGCATCCGGGTGAGCTACTGGTCCTGCTCGGGCCCAGCGGTTGTGGCAAGACCACGCTCATGCGGTGCATCGCGGGTCTTGAAACACCCGACTCGGGGCACATTCGAATCAGCGGGGACTCAGTCTTCGATGACACCTCCAAGTTGGACCGGCCTGCGAACAGTCGTGCTGCCAGCATGGTGTTCCAGTCCTACGCCTTGTGGCCGCACATGACCGTGCAGGCGAATGTCGCCTATCCGCTGCAGAATCGGAGGATGTCTCGGAAGGACGTGCGAGAGAGCGTCAGCAACATCCTGGAGGCCGTCGGCGTTTCCAATCTGGCGGGGCAGTATCCTGCTCAGCTCAGTGGCGGACAGCAGCAGCGCGTTTCCCTGGCTCGGGCGATCGTGGCCGGCAATGACGTCATACTCTTCGACGAGCCACTATCGAATGTCGATGCCAAGGTCCGTGACAAGCTGCGTCTGGAGCTCATCCAGATGCAGCATCGTCTCGGCTACACGGCCATCTACGTGACTCACGACCAGGAGGAGGCGATGACTCTCGGGGACCGGATTGCGGTTCTGGAAGAGGGTCGAATCGCGCAACTAGGTACTCCGCGTGAGATCTATACCAATCCGGCCTCCTACTACGTGGCCAACTTCATCGGCGCGGCTAATGAGTTCAAGGCGGATCTTCTGGATTCTGCTGAGGGACCTGTCCGCGTGAAGGCACCGTTCGGGGAACTGACAGGTCGCACGGTTCAGGAATTCGCCGGTAGTGAGGTGCGAGTCCTGATTCGGCCTGAGTCGATCCATCGTGTTCCGGGCGATGCGCCGGCAGCCGAGAACCAGTTCAAGGGTGTCGTGGAGGACATTGCCTTCGTCGGAGGCGGCCGTATCGAATACATCGTCAACTCTGGAGGTGTTCTTCTGCGGGCTTGGGCTCAGGTCAGTCGGAGTGTTGAGGTCCAGGTGGGGGACGACGTCCTGCTCGAGGTTGAGCCCGGCGATGTACTCGTGTTCGAGGGGGCATTGTGACTCTTCTCGACACGAGACCCCCTGAATTCAATCAGCGCTTGACGATTCCGAAGGTGCCGCCGCAGCCGGTGCGTCGAGGCCCGTCTGTCTTCAAGATTGTCGCTGGGTTCATCACGTTTATCGTCTGCATCCTCATTGTCGGCCCTCTCGTCATCACCATCCCAGAAGTCTTCAGCGAGAACGGCGAACCTGACTTCTCCGCATTCGGTGAGGTCTGGAACCAGGCTGGCCTGTGGGAGATGCTTGGCAACACAATTTTTCTGGTGGTCGCGACTAGCCTCATCGCGGTTGCCATTGCCGCCGTATTTGCGTGGCTGAATGAACGTACAACGGCGCGTATCGGTTGGTTGAGCGAGACACTCCCGATCATTCCGATGCTGGTTCCCTCCCTAGCGGGCACCATCGGCTGGATCCTCCTTGCAGAGCCTGGTCCAGGGCTGATCAACAATGTCTTGCGCGTCATCGGTTTGACCGACACGACTTCCACTGAGGGAGGCCCGCTCAACATCTACTCGTGGAGCGGCTTGATCTTCGTGTCGGTGCTGAATCTGGTGCCACACGCATACCTCGTCATCGCGGCCGCCCTGCGTAACGTGGATCCTTCTCTGGAGGAAGCCTCCCGCGATGCCGGGGCCAGCGAACTTCGGACACTGAGGCGTATCACCTTGCCGGCTATCGGCCCGGCGATTGCCTCCGGAGCATTGCTCGTCATGGTGATGTCCTTCGCGTTGTACTCGGTCCCCATCCTCATCGGCACAGGTGCGGGGATCGATGTTCTTGCGGTTCGAGTCGTGCGTCTTGCGGTGCGAGTGTTCCCGCCCGAGCTTGGTCAGGCATTCGTGCTCGGGCTGGTGATGCTTCTGTTCATCGGCACGATGGCAATCCTGCAGCGGCGACTGTCGAAGGCTGGTCACCACGCAACTGTTGGTGGCAAGTTTGGTGGAGGATCGAAGGTTGACCTCGGTAGGGTCGGTGGATTCCTGGCCAGATTCTTCATGCTGTTCTACCCCTTCCTGACCGCGATCCTTCCGCTCATTGCACTGTTCATCGTTTCGCTTCAGCCGTTCTGGTCTGCTCAGATCAACTGGTCGGCCATGAATTTCGATGCCTATGAGAGGATTTTCTCCGGGAACGGTCGAGAGTTGCTCGCAATCCGGAACTCTGTGACCCTCGCCTTGGTCGGTGCCACAATCGCCATTCTGGTGGCGGCGTTGATCGATGTATTCCGGGAAATGAGCAATAAGCGGTGGGTTAATGATGCTGCTTTCGGAATCACAAGACTTCCGGGCGTCGTTTCGAATATTCTTATTGCACTCGCGATTCTCGCAACGCTTGCCGGCCCACCATTCAACCTCGGTGGAACGCTGTTGATCCTGCTCATCGGCTACATCGTGTTGTACCTGCCGCAAGCCAGCGTGTCATCTGAATCGGCGCTGGCGCAGATCGACCGATCCCTGGTGGAAGCATCGCGCAACTCAGGTGCAAGCGAATTCCGTACATTCTTCAAGGTCCAGTTGCCGCTGATGATTCCGGGACTTACCGCCGGATGGGTCTTCCTGTTCGTGCTCATGGCTGGTGACCTCACCGGATCAGTGATGTTGGTCAGTACTCGTACTCCAGTCATCGGGACTGTCACACTTGACACCTTCGAGTCCGGAAGTTATCCGATCGTGGCAGCTCTGAGCGTAGTGGCGAGCGTGATTCCGGCGATCATCGTGATTGCCGTCCTCACGTTGACTCGCCGGATGCAGGAACGCCGCGGCCGAGGCGACGGGGCGGTGAAGCGGGCTCGGAAGCAGAGGCCTGCCGTTGACAAGAGTGTTACCGGCCTCGGTGCGGCGAACGTTGGCTCCTCTGTTCCGGACAACACCCGTACAGGGTGACCATCTGTGGGTGCGGCGATGAGATCGTCGCACCCACTCCGACCACTGAGGGAAGCATGGATACCATCCAGTTTTCAGACCACGTCCGCAGAGGGGACCGCGTGATCTGCGGACAAGGCGCGGCGGAGCCGATCACACTCCTGCAGCAACTCCTCGAACAGAGGCACGCGATTGGTCCCTTTGATCTCTTCATCGGTATGGCGCTGACCGACACGGTCAAGCCAGAGCACTGCGACGTCATATCGGTGTCGTCTTTCGGAGGCTTCGGTCAGAACAGCCGTCTGGGCAAAGAGGGGGCGCTCAACGTCCTGCCAATTCACTTGCACGATGTCCCCTCACTGTTGGAATCGGCGGTTCTGAGGCCCGACGTGGTGTTGGTCCAGGTGGCGGGCCCGGACAGTGACGGCAACTACTCGCTCGGCCTCGTCTCGGACTACTTGATGCAGGCGATTGAGATGGCCCGAGTGGTCATTGCAGAAGTCAATCCGCGTGCGCCGATGACGTACGGAGAGACGCTGGTCCCGCAGGAACGCTTCGACGTGCTGACTGTCTCGGAAGCTCCCCCCATCTACCTTCCAGGTGCAACCCCGACGGCGGAGGATGACGCGATCGCAGATCATATCGCCGAGCGAGTCCAAGACGGCGCGACGATTCAAATCGGTATCGGCTCTGCGCCGAACGCCATTCTATCGCGCCTTGGAAGCCATAAAGATATCGGATTTCATAGTGGGACGTTGACCGACGCAATGGCGGACTTGATGCGTTCCGGTGTTGCCACCGGGGCCCGAAAGCCGTTCGACCGGGGACTTGCTGTGACAGGCACGCTCCTGGGGACACAAGAGTTGTACGACTTCGCGGACAGAAACGAGTCGGTCTCGATGCGATCGGTGGCCTACACCCATAATCACGTAGTGCTGAGCCAGATTGATTCCCTGGTATCCATCAACTCTGCCGTCGAGGTGGACTTGACGGGCCAAGTCAATGCGGAAGTGGCTGGCAGCCGGCATGTCGGTGCGGTCGGTGGCCAGGCCTCCTTCGTCCGGGCAGGCGCAGAGGCAAGGAACGGTTTTTCGGTGATAGCTCTCCGGTCGACTGCGCGTGGCGGAACGGTGTCCCGCATTTCGACCTCGCTCGGAGCTGGTGTTGTCACCACGAGTAGGAGCGACGTTGATCTCATTGCGACTGAATACGGTGTAGCGGAGTTGCGTGGGGTCGGACTCGCGGACCGGGCGAGACGCCTCATAGAGATTGCTCATCCGGAATTTCGCGACGAACTAAGTCGCGCTGCACATGACCTCGTATAGCACGTAGGGCTATCGATAAAATTTGAGGAGACGAAAGTGTCTGAAGGACAAGTTCTGTGGCGGCCGTCGGCCGAGCGAATCGAGACTGCCAATGTTACTCAGTTCATCACGTGGCTGGAAGAAAACCGGAACCTGAAGGTCGACGACTACAACGACCTTTGGTCGTGGTCTGTTGACCAGGTGGAAGAATTCTGGGGTGCCATCGCCGAGTTCGTCGACATCAAGTGGCACGTCAAGCCTCAAGCCGTGCTCGGGAATGTTGGAATGCCAGGAGCGCAGTGGTTCCCTGGTTCGAAGTTGAACTACGCGGAACACTCTCTACGCACGGATGGCGCCGCCTCGGCACTCGTATCGGTGAGTGAGGACGGCTCGGAAAAGGACCTGACGTTCGGGGAGCTTCGGGAGAAGGTCGCACGGGCCCGTGCGGGCCTCCTTCGGCTCGGTGTATCGAAGGGCGATCGAGTCGCTTCGGTCCTGCCCAATATCCAAGAGGCCGTCGTGGCCTTCCTTGCTAGCGCAAGTATTGGAGCGATCTGGACTCTGTGTTCTCCAGACTATGGCTTCAGTGCAATTCGTGACCGCTTTCTACAAGTTGCACCGAAGGTCCTCATTGGCGTCAACGGCTACGTGTACAACGGGAAAGGTCACTCAACGGCTGAGACAGTCCACGAGCTGGCAAGGACGTTGCCGAGTGTCGAGCATACAGTTGTCATCGAAAACCTCGGCGAAGAAACAGCACTTCCGGAGAGGGGCCTTCGATGGTCCGAGCTGCTCAGCGAAACTGCTCCGCTTGAATTCGCGTCAGTAGAATTCGACCATCCGCTCTGGATCCTCTATTCCTCGGGCACCACCGGACTGCCGAAGGCGCTGGTTCACGGGCATGGAGGTGTACTACTCGAGCACTACAAGCATCTCACGCTCCACCACGATCTGGGACCAGGAAGTCGCTTCTTCTGGTTTACGTCATCCGGATGGGTCATGTGGAACCTCTCGATGTCGGCACTGATCACGGGATCGTCGGTAGTGACCTTCGATGGGAATCCTGGCTACCCTGACGCAAACCGCTTGTGGTCTCTCGTTGACCGGCGTGACGTCACCTTTTTCGGCACCTCGCCAGCCTTTCTTGACTCATGTGCGAAGGCCGACCTTCATCCGAGCCAAGAGTTTGAGTTCAAAGCGCTGCAGACGCTGGGATCTACAGGGTCCCCGCTCACCTCGGACGGCTTCGAATGGATCTATCGGGAAGTCAAGGAAGATCTGCTCGTCGTCTCATCATCTGGCGGAACTGATATTGCGAGTTCGTTTGTGGGCGCCGTGCCTATTCTGCCAGTGCGTTCGGGGCGCATTCAGAGCCGTTTCCTCGGCGCCGAGGTCCGCGCCTTCGACTCCAGCGGAAGGTCCGTGGAGGATGAGGTCGGGGAACTCGTCCTCACGAAGCCGCTTCCTTCAATGCCGGTATTCCTCTGGGGTGACGATGATGGATCACGGCTGCGGGACAGCTACTACGACATGTATCCGGGCGTGTGGCGTCACGGGGACTGGGTGAAGCTGACGGGGGATGGAGAGATCATCATCCTCGGCCGGTCGGATTCCACGCTCAACCGCGGCGGTATTCGCATGGGAACCAGCGAGTTTTACAGCGTTGTCGAGCGCTTCCCGGGAATTGCAAAATCCCTCGTGATTGACACCAACGCTCCGGGCGAAACCAGTGGTGCTCTACTGCTGTTTGTCGCACTCGAGGATGAGGTGTCCCTGACAGATGACTACGTCAAGCGGCTTCGCAGCGAAATTCGCACCCAGCTGAGTCCTCGGCATGCTCCGGACGCGATCGTGGAGGTAACGGATATTCCTACCACGATCACGGGCAAGAAATGCGAGGTGCCCATCAAGCGCATCCTCGCCGGGGACCCTGTGGATAGTGCAGTAGCACTCGATTCGCTGGCGAACCCCGAGAGTGTTGATCAGTATGTCGAGTACGCGACTAAGTTCTTCGTCAAGCAAGACTGATAATCATGGTCGCTTGAATGCGACAGTAAACATCGGAGTAATTTATAATGGCAAAGGCATTTGACGGACTGACGGTACTCGAAATCGGGCACATGTACAACGGGCCTTACTGCGGGCTGCTGTTCGCTCAGCACGGTGCCAAGGTCATCAAGTTTGAATCGGCAACTGGTGATCAGCTGAGATTCCGTTCTCATGACTCGTTGGAGTCGCACGAGTTCGTGATGCTCAACTCCTCGAAGGAGTCAGTCATCGTGAACCTCAAATCCGAGCAGGGTCGACAGATCTTTCTCGATGCGCTCGATAGGGTGGACGTCATCGTCGAGAATCTCGCCCCCGGCGCGATGTCTCGCCTCGGCCTAGACCCCGCCATGCTATGCGAGCGGAACCCTCGCCTGGTGTACGCGAGCGGCAAGGGATATGGCACCGACGGTCCGTACGCCAACATGCCGGCCATGGACATCACGGTTCAGGCGATGTCAGGTGTCATTGCCTCGACAGGTTTCGCTGACGGCCCCCCCGTCAAGACGGGACCTGCACTCGTCGACATCCTTGCCGGCGCCACCTTGTATTCAGCTGCGGTGACGGCGCTCTATCAGCGATCCGTCACCGGGCGTGGGCAGTTGGTTGAAGTCTCCATGCATGACGCGGTATTCCCCGCAATGTTGTCCCCGCTGGGGGCGCTGTACAACGATCCAGACCGCGACATTCCCGAGCGGACGGGAAATCGCCATTCCGGCATGGCGGTGACCCCTTACAACGTTTTCCCCTCATCTGACGGCTGGGTCGCGCTCTTCTGCTTCACACAGAGGCACTTTGAGAATGCGATGCGTGCCATGGCGCTGGATGACCTGATCAGCGACGAACGATTCGCCACGCGAGCCGACCGGATCGAGAATATGGAGGCCCTCGACGACATCATCGGGGAATGGACCAAGCTCCGTTCGCGGGCCGAAACAGTAGGCGTACTTCTGGATGTTGGTGTACCGGCATCACCGGTCAATACGATCCATGAGGTGGCCGATGACCCGCATTGGCGCCACCGAGGAATGATGCGCACGGTACAGCATCCGCGCCGCGGCAGCGTAGATGTGGTGGGTAATCCACTGAAGCTCGGGGATTCGGTTCCGGACGAACTCGTCCCTGCTCCCACGATCGGTTCCTACTCGTCTGAGTTCTTGAGGAGCTATTGCGCCTACGGCCAGGACGAGATCGAACGCCTGTTCGCTGCAGGTGTAGTGGAAGCTCGCGCCGACTAGATGCCTGCGTGATCGCATGGCGGTCGCCAGGCCGTTTCCCAGTGCGAAGTTCAGTGAAGATCCTCATGCTCTGCCATGAGGCGAAGAAGTGCGCCAAGAACTACGGCGCCGTATCGACGTATGGCTCATCGTGAGAGCGGACAGGAGAATCTGTGGAGTACACAAGGTTGGGCAGGTCTGGCCTGAAGATCAGTCGGGTTGCGCTCGGATGCATGGGGTTTGGCGAACCAATACCGGGCCAGCAGGCCTGGACGCTTCGAGAGAATGAATCGCTTCCCTATTTCAAGCAAGCCATCGAACTCGGCATCAACTTCTGGGACACGGCGAATTACTATACGTATGGCTCCTCGGAAGAAATCGTCGGTCAGGCGATCAAGAAGTACTCACGCCGTGAAGACATCGTTCTTTCCACGAAGGTGGGTCTGCCGATGCACTACGGCCCGGGCGGCAATGGGTTGTCTAGGCGTGCGATCTTCGAGCAGGTGGAGGCATCCTTGCGTCGGCTCGATACTGACTACATCGACCTGTACTCGATTCATCGATGGGACCCAAACACCCCCGTCGAAGAGACCATGGAAGCATTGAACGACATAGTTCGCTCCGGGAAGGTGCGCTACCTCGGCGCCTCGTCCATGTACGCATGGCAATTTGCTGAAATGCAGCATGTAGCGGCCAAGAATGGTTGGGCTCAGTTCATTTCGATGCAGAATCTTCATAATCTCGTCTTCCGCGAGGAAGAACGTGAGATGTTCGGACTTCTCGACTATCTGGGAGTTGGCAGCATCACCTACTCTCCGCTTGCGAAGGGGAGGTTGGCATTGCCTTGGGGCGCCCGCACCGAGCGAATGGAGAATGATCCGCCAGGCCTTCGGTTCGATATTGATGATGACAAACCGATCGTCGACGCCGTCGAGCGGATTGCGAAGGAGCGCGGCGTTGCCATGGCTCAAGTGTCGATGGCTTGGCTTTACACGAACTCAGTGATCGATGCTCCGATTCTCGGGCCTGCTCACGAATCCCACCTTCCAGATGCAGTCGGCGCCCTCCACTTCACCTTGACGGAGCAGGAAGTGTCCGAGCTCGAGAAGCACTATCGACCGCATGAACCCCTCAACGTCGACGGTCTCGAAGACCCGACACTCAGCCGCTCCCGAGACCAAGCAACCCGTCGCAAGAATGCCCCGTCTGTCGGGTATCGGCCGACTGGGCCTGTCCGGGACCGGGCCGTGGGAGTGCAAGCGTGACGACGGTTATTTTCGGCGGAAGCGGATTCATCGGTCGTCGACTCACCGAGAAACTCGCTGAGCGGGGCGAACGAGTGGTCTGCGCAGACATTTCCCCACCCACTGGGGCTGAAAGGAACGGCCCCGCCGACCACGTTCGCGCGGATCTGACGCGATTCGACAGTGTCATGGCCACGATGCTCGAATTCCGGCCGACAAGAGCCATCAACTTGGCCTACATGATGAACTTTGCAGCAGAACCGCATTCTACGTTCGTGCTCAACGCTGGCGGTGTCGACAACTTCCTTGAAGCCGCCCGGCTGGCAGAAGTTGATCACGTGGTGATGAGCAGCAGCCTGGCCGTCAACGGAAAGCAGCGAGAATTCGGTGAAGTCGAGGTGACCGAAGCACATCCTCTTCGAGGGGTTGAAGACAATGCCTATGCCGCGCAGAAGATCTTCAACGAGTACCAAGCGCGTGATTATCGTGAAAAACACGGCATGAACATCACCGTCATACGTCCGTCCAATGTGTCCGGTCACGACAAGATCTTCGGTTCGTCGGATCACGTTCGAATCATCACCGACCCTGCGCAGGGGATCGCTATTGAACTGCCGTTCCGCGACATCATGCGCAACATCGTCTACGTCGACGACGTGGCAGAGGTCTTCGCTCGGATTGCCTTGGCAACTCCGCGTCACCAGACCTACAACACCGGGGGGAACACCGTGAGCTTAGGTGATCTGGCCGGATTGGTGACCAGCGTCGTCCCGTCTGCCCGGATCCAGTTCCACGAAGAGTTCGGTGGTCGTGATGGTTGCACGAACTATCTGATCTCGAACGAGAGGCTCCGACAAGAGTTCGGATTCGAGCCAAGGTCGGCAGAGGCCATCGTTGAAATGATCGTGAAGCAGTCTGCGAGCAATGCAGGGTCCGCCGCAGAGTAGACCGCCATGGAAGGAATCCGATGGAGATCGCAAGCCAGGCACCGTCGACGAGAGGGCCGAGCGCATCCTTTTCTGGCGTCGTACACGCAGAGACGATATGGGTCGGGAACGAGCCGTTTCGGCTGAACGCCAACATGGTTCGGTTTACACCTGGATCGCGTACGGCCTGGCATTCTCACGCGAATGGGCAGCTGTTGTACGTGACAGAGGGAGTCGGGTATGTGCAATCACACGGAGACGAAATCAAACTGATCCGCCAAGGCGACTCAGTATGGACGCCGCCAGGGGAATGGCATTGGCACGGGGCGACGGCCGAATCTTGCATGTCCCACGTCGCACTAAGAGAACATTCAAATCCGGCGGGCGAAGTTCAAGAGGTGACATGGGGGCACCACGTCTCGGAAGAAGAAATCGCCAAGTCGTTGGGTTAGTGAGTCGTGGATGCTAGCTCAATCCGCGTCAACTATTGACTCCACGACGGTCACCGTATTACTGTGTTCTCATAATACAGCAAGTTATATAAATTAATCTTGCCGTCCCATCATTCAAGGCAAAGCCAGCCGAAAGGCGTTTATAATGCGGACTAAATTGCGACCTCTATCAGCGATCGGTATTTCGCTGGCGCTTGTGGTCAGTGGTTGTTCGAATCCAGGCACGGACGGAGGCGGTGGTGGCGTCTCGGGTTCCGTCGTTTGGTACACCTCCCAGAACCCGGAACAGAATGATGCGGTTATCGCGGGGTTCAATGCGGAGTATCCGGACGTCCAGGTTGAAGTCCTGCGCCTGGTGACCGGCGAGTTGTCGGTCCGGTATGCGCAGGAACGGGAATCCGGGGCGTCCGTCGCCGACGTCGTGACGCTGGCCGATGGCGCGATGCTCGACGAAGGGGCGAGCAGGGACTGGTGGGAGACGGACGTAGCTCCGGCCGAAGGGTTTCCCGAAGACGGGATGAACGATGGCATCGCCACCGTGGGCATTTTGCCGCTTTTGGTCGGGTACAACACGGATCGACTGGTCGGCGATGCGGCCCCGGATGAATGGCGAGATCTTCTCGAACCCGATCTCAAGGGGCAGATCCTTTTCGCGGACCCACGCAACGTCCCTGCCTACCTCGCCTTGGCTCAGATCTGGAGCGATGAATACGGTGATGAATTCCTCAGCGCTCTCGCCGACCAGAATCTTCAGATGGTGTCGAGCATTGTGCCTGCTAATGAGGCCCTGGGCGCAGGTGGTGCGAGTGTGCTGGTGCCCAATGCGCGCCCCGCCGCTACGACGCTCATTGATGCAGGGGCGCCCGTCGGACTGGCCGAGATCGGTCCGACGACGGGCAGTGAGTATTACACGGTGATTCCGAGTGACACGAAGAACCCTGAGGCTGCCGAGGCATTTTTCGAGTACCTGACTTCTAAGAGTGGTCAGGAAGAGTTCACCGGGGAATTGATCGTGTCGCTGCGCGAAGACGCTGAGACGGGCGAGTTGCCAGAAGACTTCATTCCGCTGAATGAAGTGTTGCCCGCTGCTAACGAACGTCGCAAGGAACTGCTAGACCTTCTTCGAATTCAGTAGTTTCTCCGTAATAGTTCCGAATGATTATAAGTCCATGCATGTCCCTTTCTGCGGGACGGTGATCTGGCGGATCGCGGCATTCGAAACACTCGTGTCATTCGAATGAATGAGAGTCGACGTCAGAAATTGTCGGCAGTTGGGACGTTAAGTCGACCGAAAGGTAGATCCCATGAGCATTTCTATGAGAAGGCTGCGGGCGGTAGCCGCAGTAGGAGCCGCGTCGCTGGTGCTGACCGCTTGTTCGGGCGATGATGCCAGCCCCGGTGATGGGGGAGGGGGTACCGAACTCTCTGGATCCGTCGTGTGGTACAGCTCGAAGGCTCCGGAGTACAGCCAGGCTGTCATCGACGACTTCAATGAGGAGTATCCGAACATCAGAGTCGATATGTTGCGTGCACCCAGCGGAGATCTGACGGTTCGTTACGCTCAAGAGCGCTCCTCCGGTGCGGAGACGGCCGACCTCATCACCATGGGTGATATTGCGTTCGTCGACGAAGGCAGAGAAAACGATTGGTGGGTGTCTGAGCCACAAGTTTCGGAAGGATTCCCCGAAGAGCACGTCGTCGACGGAATGGTGACCGTCGGCATGAACCACCAGATGCTCGCGTACAACACCAACACCTTCCCGGAGGGGGCTGATATGGACTCTTGGGAGGTCCTGGCGGACCCGGACATGGCAGGTCGCGTCATACTGCTCGATCCTCGGGGTGAGCCTGGATACCTGGGGCAGCTTCAGTTGTACAGCGAGTTATACGGGGACGAGTTTCTTGAGCAGCTCGCCTCTCAAGACATCCGATGGGTCAATAGTCAGGTCCCAGGGTTCGAGAATCTGGGTTCGGGGAGCGGCGATGTCATGGCTCCGGCGGCCTTCTCGTCAGGGCAGCCTGCCATCGACTCTGGCGCGCCAGTGGATCTCAATCCGAACGTCCCAAGCACGGCTATCGGCGTTTACACAGTGCAAAGCAATGAAGCGCACGACGAGGCAGCGACTTCGGCCTTCTTTGAATTCCTCACCTCCAAGGAAGGACAGGAGACATTTCATGGACAGGACACGTCCTCGGTTCGCACGGATACCGAGGGCACCGCGCCGCTCCCGGATGATCTGATCCCGATGGAGGATCTGCTCCCTGAAGCGCTTGAACGCCGCGACGAACTCATGGCATTGGTTGGCCTCGTCTAGACATTCTTGGGCCATGCAGCCCAGGGGACGAATAGGCAAAAGGGAAAAGGTGCAGAACACGCGTCTCGGCACGTCAGGCTTGAAGATCAGCCGGATCACTTTGGGCTGTATGGGATTCGGCGATCCGTCGAAGGGGTTCCAAAGGTGGGCTTTGACTGAAGACGAGGCACAGCCGATCTTCAGACAGGCGCTCGACTTGGGCATCAATTTTTGGGATACCGCAAACTACTACGATCGGGGGATCTCCGAAGAGATCGTGGGCCGGGCGATGAGGCGGTTATCGCGGCGCGAGGACATCGTGCTCGCCACGAAGGTAGGGCTCCCCATGCATGGCGGCCCGGGCGGGCAAGGACTGTCTCGACGAGCGATCTTCGAGCAAGTCGACGAATCACTCCGGCGCCTAGGGACCGAATACATCGACCTCTATCAGGTTCACCGTTTCGACTCGAATACTCCCATTGAGGAGACTATGGAGGCCCTCCACGACATCATTCGTTCGGGGCGTGTTCGGTATATCGGTGCGTCATCGATGTTTGCCTGGCAGTTCTCAGAGATGCAACACGTAGCGGAACGTCATGGATGGACGCGGTTCATCTCGATGCAAAACCAATACAGCTTGGTGATGCGGGAGGAGGAGAGAGAGACCTGAGTTGCACAGGGTTAGTGCCCCGGGGCGTTGATGGCTGGGAGCATGTCGAGGATCTCGCGGGCCTCGGTTCCGATGGTGGGCGCTGCGGTGAGGGTGTGGCCGTCGATCTCGATGGTGACGCTGCGTAGTGGACGCAGGGTGCGGATGAGCTTCTTGATGCTCACCCCGGTGATGTCCTGCAGGTGCCGGGAGATCGCGAGTGCAGCGAATACCACGGTCAAGTGGGCTTCGATGGCCTGTCTGGTCCGGTGGAACACAGGCCGGGCCCTGAGGTCTGATTTTGTCATCCGGAAGGACGCCTCGACTTGCCACAGGTCGTGATACGCGGCCACTACGTTGGCCGCGGGCATCTTCTCCACCGGCAGGTTGGTGACGTAGCCCTTCAACCCCAGGAGCTGCCGGGCCCGTTCGACCAGGTCCCAGTCCACCCCGGGCTTCTTCCCCGCCAGTTTCACGAACCGGTCCTTCTTAAGCGGCCGTTGACCCGAGGCGACTTTCTCGGCCTTCTCGATCTGCTTGTTCAGCGTGTAGTTGTCCCGCTTCTCCCGTCTGAACGAGTAGTGGTAGACGACCCGTCGGTCCCTGGCTTTGGCCCCGGTGCCCATGGTGCGCACGGATTCCAGGGTCTGCCCGTCGGCGAAGTTGTTGCCGTGGCGCTCGAAGTGGGCGGCTAGGTCGTAAGGGGCTTTGGCGATCCTCGATCCCACGATGAAGGAGTAACCGGCGTCCTCCAGGGCGTTGAGGTTCGCCGCCGATAGCATCCCAGCGTCGGCGACGACCACCATGTCCGCGATGCCATGCCGGTGCTGGAACTGCCGCAGCACCGGGACCAGGGTGGTCGTCTCGGCCTTGTTGCCCTCGAACAGGTGTACCTCCAGCGGGAAGCCGCCGGGGTCGACAAGCAACCCGACCTGGACCTGTGGGTCGACCCTGCGCTCCTTGCTCATCCCGACTCTGCGCAGGTCATCTTCGTCTTCGGCCTCGAAGTGAAGTGTGGTCGTGTCATAAAGGACCATCGTGGCCGCCCCGTTGGCCTTGGTCGTGTGGGACATGCAGGCGGTGGCCAGCACGCCACGGTAGTCACGCTCCTGACAGCGGACCAGGGCCGCCATCAGGGTATTGCGGTGCGGGGCCTCGACCCCGAGTTCGGCCAGGATTCCGGTGGTGGCCAACTTCGAGGCCGGCTCGATGATCCGGGCCAGCACCATGGACCGGAAGGCCTCATCATCCAGGACATCGAATCCCAACAAGGCGTAGGCATCGGTGAGCACCTCCCACAGCACCTGCGCAGCCGATCCGGTTACCACCGCACCAGAGGCCGCCGGCGCCGACTCGGTGCCGGGCAACTCGATGTCCAGCACCTGCTGGCCCTCGTTGAGCTTGTCCCGAGCCACCTGCATCAGCACCGCCAGGTCCGCCTCGGTGTGGGCCGAGCCCAGATGCTCCAAGATCCGGCGCACCCCGTGGTGCTTCTCCGCTATCTGCACCGCCGTCGCACCCGAAGCAGTGCGGACCTTCCGAACAAATGGGGACACCCCCAAAGCCTACGATTAGTGCCCCGAAACGACCACCCAAATCCTGCTGACTAGGCATGATCACTCAGCAACCCTGGCCACCTGTGCAACTCAGGAGCTTGGTGATGCGGGAGGAGGAGAGAGAGATGTTCAGCCTCCTTGACTATCAGAAAGCGGGATCCATTCCCTACTCACCTCTCGCCAAGGGGCGTCTGGCCCGTCCTTGGGGAGAGCGAACCTATCGCACGAAGACCGATGTCCCCGGCAGGCGCTTCGACATCGAAGAGGACAAACCGATCATTGATGCCGTCGAAAAGGTCGCCTCTAGTCGGGGCGTGTCAATGGCGAGTGTGGCGCTGGCGTGGGTGCTGACCAACCCCGCTGTCGATGCACCCATCGTCGGTGCATCAAAGTGGCATCACCTCGCTGATGCGGCAGCGGCGCTGGAAATTGATCTGACGGACGACGAACTGGAAGTGCTGACCGAACCTTATCGACCGCATGAACCCACCAATCTTGTGGGTCCGGCAGAGGCTTTGACCACCCGCTGACTGAAGCGTCCTTGGTCTGGTTGAGGGTGAGCCAAACATCCTGTAATGACATCGATTCACCGATGGCCCCTCGAAATACCCCCCCAGCAATCCGGGAATTGGCGACCCGTGCCGGGCGATCTCCCGGGGCACGAAGCAGATTGGGATCGGCAAGGAGGCCCTGCGCAAGCATGATCCAGAAGGCTACGATTATGCAGAGCAGTCGTCGATGCCTTTCGCCGCCACCACAGGGATCCGGGCCGGCAAGCGGGATCGTTCTCCGCATAATCCACGGTTACGCATAGTGGTTGTAATGCGGTGATGACGCTCGCTGAAATCCCCCAGTTGTGCTCACCGAAATTCCTCAGTCTGGGTCGCTCCGCCGCATGAGGCGGGCCTCCCTGGATGCTGGTGGTCTCTGACCACTCACCAGCCTTCCAGGGAGGCCCAACGCTCATGCTCTCAGAGAGGAGCAGCGTGGACATCCACGCTCTACACCGGCAGGGAATCACGATCAGCGAGATCGCCCGACGCACCGGCCACGACCGCAAGACCATCCGTTCCTACCTCCGCGGCGACCGCGAGCCCGGAGTGCGCAAACGCACCGGCCCGGACGCGTTCGACCCCTTCACCGACTACGTCACCGCCAGGCTGGTCGAGGACCCCCACCTGTGGGCAGTGACGCTGCTGGATGAGCTGCGCCCGCTGGGGTTCGAGGGCTCTTACCAAAGTCTGACCCGGCACATCCGTGACCGGTCTCTTCGGCCGGCTTGTCAGGCCTGCGCCCACGTCACCAGGCGCCCGAACGCGGTAATCGATCATCCTGCCAGGGAGGAGACCTAGTTCGACTGGCTCGAGTTGCCCGACGCGCCCGAGCGCTGGGGCTACCCGACCAAAAGAGCGTTCCTGCTGGTGGGGTCGCTCGCGCACTCCGGCGTCTGGCGGGCCGCTATCGCACCCTCGATGGACCTGCCCCACCTACTGGCCGCGATGACGACCGTCTTGACTCTGCTGGGCGGACTGACGCGGGCGTGGCGGTTCGATCGGATGCGAACCGTGCTGGACCCCGCCACCGGGGACCTGACCGCGATGTTCTCCGCCTTCGCGAAGCATCACGGGGTCCAGGCCGTCGTCTGCCGGCCCCGCTCGGGGAACCGCAAGGGCGTGGTCGAGAAGAACAACCACACCGCTGCCCAGCGCTGGTGGCGGACCCTGGCCGACGAGCTGACTGCGGAGCAGGCCCAGACCTCGATTGAACAGTTCGCGGCCCAACAGGACGGGCGCCGACGCGAGAGCGCCACCGGGACCACGACCGCTGCGACGATGCGCGCTGCTGAACGGCTCCGGCCCCTGCCGCCGATGGCGTTCCCGGTGGTGGTGACCGAGCCGCGGACCGTCTCGCGACAGGCCCTGATCCACTGGCGCGGCAACCGCTACTCCGTCCCTCCCGAACTGGCTATGGCCACGGTGACCATCCACCAGCACCTCGGCGCGGACCACATCGAGATCGCCACCACCTCGGGCGCCATGGTCGCTCGCCACCGGCTAGCCGAACCCGGCCTCGGCATCACCCAGCGCACCGACCAGCACGTCACCGCACTGGAAGCCATTGCGCTGGCCTCCGCACCACCGGGACGGTCTCACCGCCGCAAAGAACGCATCCCACCCGGCTCCGCCGCTCTGGCCGCCGCACAGGCTCTGATCGGGCCGCCCGTACCGACTGCCACCGTGATCGATCTGGCCGCCTACGAGCAGGCCGCGAAGAACAGGAACACCCTGACATGACCACTGCCTCGACCACCCCGACCCCCGCGAGCGTCTATCAGCAGCTCAGGGGCCACCTGACCGAGCTGAAGCTGGCCGACGCCGCCGAGGCCCTCCCAGGCATCCTCGATCAGGCCCAGACCGAGGACTGGACCCTCACCAACGCCCTGGAGCGCCTGCTGGCCATCGAGGTGACCGCCACCGAGAAACGTCGCCTCGCAGGCCGGTTCCGATTCGCGAACCTCCCCACCGGCGCCACCCTGGAAAACTTCGACCACGACGCCGCCTCCGGCATCGACCCCCAACCTGCTCAACGAGCTCGGGACCTGCCGATACCTCGAGAACGCGACGAACGTGCTGCTCATCGGTCCGCCCGGAGTGGGCAAGACCCACATCGCCACCGGCCTCGGCCACGCCGCGGTCAACGCCGGCCACCGGGTCTACTTCGCCTCCGCCGCCGACCTCGCCGCCCGCTGCCACCGCGCCGCTATCGAGGGCAAATGGTCCACCATGATGCGGTTCTTCGCCGGCCCCACCCTGCTGATCATCGATGAGCTCGGCTACCTCCCCCTGCCCGCCGAAGCAGCATCAGCCCTGTTCCAAGTCATCAACCAGCGCTACCTGAAGACCTCGATCGTGATCACCACAAACAGGCCCGTCGGCGCATGGGGCGAGATCCTCGGCGACACCACCGTCGCCGCCGCCATGCTCGACAGACTCCTACACCGCTCCGTCGTGGTCACCCTCGACGGCGCGTCCTACAGGCTCCGCCACCACGCCACAGCCGCCGAAGAAATCCGTCGCGCAACCACCGGCACGAACCTCGGCTAACCTAGCCCCGCGACCCGGGGAGATTCACCGAGCAACTCTGAGGAGAATCGATGAGCGCCATCAGCGGAACTCCGCATAACAGCCAGCCCCCGGGCTCGGTGATCCAGGGCCGGTGCACCCGCCGCCTCCCGGCCCGCCAGGCGGCCTTCACCTCGGCCACCGCCCGGCGGGTGGAACGCTCTGAGCCGGTGTAGCCCATCGCGGTGAGCTTGTCGTGCACGACATCGGCGCGGATCCGCCCGGCGGAGACCTCGACCCATTCCTCGATCATGGGCAGCCACGCGTCGGTGACCCTCGGGCGACTGGCTCCGGCTCCCGGTGCCTGGCCGGCGTCGCGGGCCTGAACCAGCCGGGCCACGGTGTGGTGGGAGCAACCGGTCAGCTCGGCGGCGCCCCGCAGGGACTTGGTCAGGTCATAGGCACTGAGTATTCTCATGGTTTCTACGGCATCCTTCATTCAGGGCCTCTTCCTCGCTGGATTCGATTCGACACCGATATCCAACCCGGTGAAGGGCCCCCCGCCGTCACACGACGCGGCGGGCAACGAGTAGCGCGGGCAAACCAGACGGCCAGCACCGGGCAGTTCCGGTGGCCATCGCTGGGTGAATATTCGCCTCGCTGGGGGCCATTGGTCGTGGGTTTGGGGGCCAGTGCGCTGATTAGTCGATAGTGGGCTTGGGGGCCGGCTGTGGCGTGTGAATCGTCCCAGGTTCTCTGCCGCTACTTTGCGGGTTCAGGCTCTCGGGTGAGGGCCTCGTAGTGGAGCGTTTCGAACTCTATCGGGGTGAGCATTCCCAGGGTGCTGTGGAGGCGGCGGTTGTTGTACCAATCGACCCAGCCCGCGGTCGCGTATTCCACGTCAGCCAGCGTCCGGTACGGGCCTGTGTGGAAGACGGTGGTGCGGATGCACTCGGTCTTGAACAGCCCGTTCACGGATTCCATGAG
This sequence comes from Citricoccus sp. NPDC055426, assembly GCF_040677445.1. Classification (NCBI taxonomy): domain Bacteria; kingdom Bacillati; phylum Actinomycetota; class Actinomycetes; order Micrococcales; family Micrococcaceae; genus Citricoccus; species Citricoccus sp. NPDC055426. Next base: position 425,423 of record NZ_JBFARZ010000003.1, on the reverse strand, counting down.
CGCGTTATCGTAAGCGTCGCCCACGGTTCCGATCGACGGGGCGATACCCTCAAGGTCGAGATGCTCGGTGTAGCGGATCGCAGTATATTGCGACCCGGCATCGCTGTTAAGCCGAATTCGGCCTAACAGCGACCGCGGTGTGCAGTACAGGGCGCTGCGCTACACCCAGGCGCTCGAGGAGGCCGACGCCGTGGCCTCCGTCGGCTCGAAGGACGACTCATACGACAACGCCATGGCCGAAGCGCTGAACTCGCTCTACAAGGCCGAGCTGATCCACCTCGAGGGCCCCTGGGCCGGCCGGGACGACGTCGAAGCCGCGACCGCGGACTGGGTCCACTGGTTTAACGCCGAACGGCTCCACTCCAGGCTCGACTACCAGATCCCAGCTGAGGTCGAGGCCGCTCTTTTCACTGAGAACCAGAGCATTGCCACCGCAGCCAGAATACTGAACAACCGTTCAGCCTCTACTAAACCCGGGACTTGACAAACATAGGAGCATCCCTCAATTGTGAAGAGCCACTAAAAATGGCACGACTCAGGAGGAGGCAGCCAAGGCAGCCACGTCGGACTTCGCGTTCTCTTCCGCGCCGATCCAGATCGCCGAGGCAGATGCAATCGACGTCTTGAACGGGGCATTGACAAGCCCCACCGCCTCTCCGGACCAGGGCTGACACCAACGCTGGGGTTCCGGAGTGCGCGGCCCCATGGCGACAAGACGAACACCCCGTGGCCCAGCGCGGACACATCCATCCGGCTAAGGTCTTGCGATCCCATTGGCCCGGCGCGATGCGCCGGGCCAATGGGATCACGGTCTATTCCACACCGAGAAGACCGAGAAGCTCAGCACGACGCTCCTCCGCCTCGGGCAGGATCTCGTTCAGTGGGATGAAGCCTTCCGGCAGGTCTCCGGTATCGGCGTCCTCACGAACGGAGATCGTTTTGCCGTTGAAGGCCTCCTGCCCCTCCTTGGTCGAAAGGAACTCATAGAACGCCGCAGCTCCATCAGCGTTCTGCGCGTTGCTTGCGATAACCGTGTAGAACTCGCTGCCAGTCGTCGGAGCGATATCAAGCATCTTCACAGGAGCCCCTGCGTCGATCACCGAGAGGATCCCGGGGGCGGAGTTGGGGAAGACGACCTTCGCCGCACCAGCGCCGAGAGCCTCATTGCCGGGAACAGTGCTACCGACGAGCTGAGGGTTCTGATCAGCAAGCTTCTCCAGATAGTCGTCCCCGTACTCCTGGGTCCATAGCTGTGCCATCGCAAGGTAGGACGGTACATTCCGGGGGTCCGCCAGGATGATCTGATCCTTGTACTCCGGGCTCAGGAAGTCCTCCCAAGAGTTGGGTTCCTCCCCCTCCGGAACAAGGTCGGTGTTGATGGCCGCGATCATCGGAAGAATCCCGGCGACCATGACCCCGTCATTGATCGATTCCGCAGGGAACCCCTCGGCCGTAGAGACATCGGTTTCCCACCAGTCCTTCTCAAGCCCGGATGCAATCATCGCCCCGTCCGCGAGCGTGATCACATCCGCAGACGGCGTATCCGCCCCACGTTCCTGTGCATAGCGCACCGAGAGTTCACCCGTCACCAGACGAAGAATCTGAAGATCCACATCAGGATACTCTTCCGCAAAAGCCGCCGTCACACGCTCATTCTGATCCGGCGCGTGCGAACTGTACCAGATGACGGTGCCGGACACCTCAGGATTGCCGTCGACGACGCTCGAGACACTTTCACTGCCCGAACACCCAGACACAGCCATGAGACTAAGAGCCGCAAAAGCTGATGCAACCGCCTTCATTTTCCTGCCCATTGACAGACCTCCAAGATCCAATGCGGATAACCGCGGATGCATTACCGCGATATTTACTCGCCCATAACATGAGCATACGACCAGACCGTATGGCGGTCAATGGAATTTGAATGACCTCTTCATATTCTCCAGCCAGCGCCCCTGGTCATCCGTGTCAGCCTGGAGAACGCCACCATCTCGCAGCGGGTGGTCCTACTCATCGGATCAGAGTAGTTTCAGCCGGACCCACTAAGCCTTGATCCACCGACGAGGATCGGAGTCGAGGGTTGATTCCGTGAACCCCGGGTGAGCCGGTTCTGGGCAGATCAGTGTGGTCGGCCTCGCTGCCGGTGGAGTTCCACTGAAGCTCCTGAATCGTGCCGTTGATCGGCTGGTGGACTGGTTCTATGCGATCTGTGGTGTCGGGTAGATGGCGGTGAAGAGCAGGTCGAAGGCGTGTTGCCAGGCCCAGGAATCGGGCATTCGGATCCGAAGCCGGCGGCCGCTGGAAGCGAGCCGGCGCGGAATACTGACGAGTTTGGCCCTGATGGTGCCGGTGCGGGCTTTGGTGAAGGTTCCGGCGGCGAGGAGCCCGGCGGTGCGGGTGAGGTTGTAGGCCATGACTGCGCAAACCGGCCAGGCGCTGTTGGCCCCGAAGTGGCCGGAGGGCAGGTGCGCCAGGGCGCTGTCTTTGAGGTCGGCGTTGACCTGCTCGATGATCGCATGCTGACGGTGAGTGGCGTCGGCGGCCACAGTATCCAGGACCTCTGGATCGGTGGTGGTGAAGAATGCGTGGAACCGGTGGGTGTCGAACAGGGTCAGCTGACCTTCATCCTGCTACTGGTTCAACTCAGGGATCCGGCGCACCACCAGCCGGCCGGCGACGCGTTCGGCATTCTTGCGAGAGCTGAAGGCGGTGAAGGGGATCTCGGCGACCTCGGCCTTGGAAGTCCAGGTCCCGGTGCCCTCGTCGTAGATCGCCTGCGGGTACTTGATTCCGGTCCAAGCCTTGTCGTCGATGGTGGCGATGGCCTTCTTGACGGCTTTATCCATCCTGACCGTGACCGAGACCTCAGCTCCTGCCTTCAACGCTGCAGCCACCGTCGGGTAGCCGTAGAACGCCGAATCAGCGCGCATCAGGACCCGGCTCCGGTCCGTGGGACGCATTCGGCGCAGGGTGGCCAGCGAGTCACCGATCAGCCGGGCTGCCCCGCGTGGGGAGCCCGCCGATCCTTGGCGCAGGCGTTGGCCCAGGATCACCGGGGCAGTGCCGGCGGTGCTGGCGGTGGCCCGACTTGGCTCAGAATTAGTGCCCTGACTGGCTGAGACTGTTGAGGATCTCCTTGGCTTCGGCGGTGAGGGCTGCGGGGATGGTGGTGATGGTCCCGTTGATCTCGACCAGGCCCTCACGAAGGGGCTGGAGGGTCTTGATGATCCGGCGCAGGCTCAGCCCGGTGGCTGTCTGTAGGTGGCGGGCCACGGCCAGCGCGCAGAACACGATGGTCAGGTGGGCCTGGATCGCATCCCGGGTGTGGTGGAAGATCGGCCGGGCCCGAAGGTCGGATTTAGCCATCCGGAACGAGGCCTCGACCTCGAATAGCGAGTGGTAGGCGGCCACGACCTCGGCGCCCGTGAGTACCGTCATGCTGGTGTTTGTCACGTATCCCTTGACCTGACTCGTGCCACTGTGAGCTGATTTGAGGGCTCATGGCCTTGGATCGTTGATTTTCCGGGGGTTCGGTCGGTTGGATCGGACACTAAGCGGGTGCTTCTAGACTGCTGGAATGGGCTTGTTCGTGCGGAAGGTGAAGACTGCTTCCGGGGCGACGGCAGTGCAGATCGCCGAGAAGCGCCGGGGCGTCCGCACGATCATCGAGCACCTCGGCTCCGCTCACACCGAGGCCGAAGTGGCCGCCCTGGTCCAGGTCGCCAAAGACCGCATTGCCGGCGACCAGCAACAGCTGGACCTGCAGATCCCCGTTCCCACGGACAAGCCGGCCCCGTCGGCGGCGCCGGCCGGGCCGGTCGTCACCGGCTCCTCCTCGAAGCTGCTCTGGGACGTCCTGGAGCAGGCCTACAGCCGGATCGGATTCGAGGGCATCGGCAACGAGACCTTCAAGCAACTGGTGCTGGCCCGGCTGGTTGATCCGACGTCGAAGGCCGACACCATCCGTGTGCTCGAGGAGATCGGGGCTCAGCCGCCGTCGCTGCGCACGATCTGGCGGACCCTGGCCGCCTGCATTGAGCAGGACTGGCGGGACGGTTTCTGCCGGGCCGCATACGCTTTCGCCGCGGCGAAGGCAGGTCCCACCGGGCTCTCGGTCGTTCTTTATGACGTGACCACCCTGTATTTCGAGGCCACCGACGAAGACGAGCTGCGCAAGGTCGGGATGAGCAAGGAGCGACGCGTCGACCCCCAGATCGTGGTCGGGCTGCTCGTGGACTCGGCAGGCTTTCCGTTGGAGATCCACTGCTTCGAGGGCAACAAAGCGGAGACTCTCACCCTGATCCCGGTACTCAAGTCTTTCCAGGGCCGCCACGGGACTAGGGACCTGGTCGTGGTGGCCGATGCCGGGATGCTCTCCGCGGCGAACCTCAACGCCCTGGAAGACGCCGGATTCAGCTTCATCGTGGGCTCCAGAATCACCAAGGCTCCCTACGACCTCGCCGCGCACTTCGAACGCCACGGGAACCACTTCACAGACGGCCAGACCCTGGAATCGGTCCGGAGCATGGGCACCGGGGCCAAGGCCCGGGACCGGCGGGTGGTCTATCACTACTCCTTCAAGCGGGAGAAGCGAGACAACTACACCCTGAACAAGCAGATCGAGAAAGCCGAGAAGGTCGCCAACGGACAGCGGCCGCTGAAACGCGACCGGTTCGTCAAGCTCGCCGGGAAGAAACCCGGCGTGGACTGGACCCTGGTCGAACGCGCCCGCCAGCTCCTGGGCCTGAAAGGCTACGTCAGCAATATCGGTCCGGAGATCCTCGACGGGCCCGCCGTGGTGGCCGCGTACCACTCGCTGTGGCAGGTCGAGAAGTCATTCCGCATGGCCAAGTCCGACATCCGTGCGAGGCCGATGTTCCACCACCAGCGTGATTCCATCGAAGCGCACCTGACGGTGGTGTTCTGCGCCCTGGCCGTCGCCCGGCACCTGCAGGACGTCACTGGGATCAGCATCAAGAAGCTTGTCCAGACACTCAGGCCCCTGCGGACGGTCACGATCGACGTCAACGGCCACGACCTCACTGCGGCCCCGGCCATCGATGCCGACATTCAGAAAATCCTCGACATGGTCAGCGCCCACGCAGGGCACTAAAAGTGGCACGAGTCAGGCTTGAGTCCGAAGAGCTGTTCTGCGGCCTTGGCGGCCTCGTAGTCCACGGTCAGTGTCTTTCGTTGGCCGGTGGTCAAGAATCGGGCCTTGCGCTGGGATTTGCGGCCGGCGGCGATGTCCTCGGCCCGCTGGACCTGCAGGGTGTGGTTGCGCCGGTCACGGTGTTCACGGGCCAGCCGGTACTGCCAGACCGCGCGCCTGCGTGAGGACTCGGTGCCCTTCTTCAGCTCGGTGGTGGTCTCGATGACTTGGCCGTCAGCGAAGTGGTTGCCCTTCGTGGCGAACGTCTTCGCCAGGTCCATAGGGGCCTTGGAGTTCCTCGAGCCGACGATGTACTGGTAGCCGGCCTCTTCCAGGGCCTGGATGTTCGCCCAGGAGAGCATGCCGGCATCAGCCACGACCAGCATGTCGTCCACCTGGTGGCGATCCCGGAACGCGTCCAGGACCGGGATCATGGTCCTGGTCTCGGCCTTGTTGCCCTCGAAGAAGTGCAGCTCCAACGGGAAGCCGTGCCGGTCGACCAGCAGCCCGACGAGGATCTGCGGATCGATCCGACGTTCCTTGGAGAACCCGGACTTGCGTAGTTCGTCTTCCTCATCGGCCTCGAAATACAGGGTGGTGACGTCATAGAGGCAGAGGCTGACGGCCCCGTCGCCGGCGGCGAACCGGTAGGCCGCGGCACTGACCGCATCCTGCCACTTCTCCTCCACACTGCGCGCCAGTCGGCGCTTGAGAGTGGCATAGGAGGGCACCTTGCCCACGTTGAGTTCCTCGAGGACCCGGAGGGAGTCCAGTTTCGAGGTTGGCTCGACGATCCGAGCCAGCACCAGCTGCTTGAAGACCGCGTCATCAACGGCACCAGGGAAGCCGATCCTCTCGTAGGCCTGCTCCAGGACCTCCCACAGCAACCGAGGCCGGGTCCCGTGCAACACCAGCCCACCACCAGCATCAACACTCGTGGCCCGAACCGTGGTGGCGTCATCGGTGTGTAGATCGAGGTCGAAGGCCATCTGGCCGGCATGGATCTTCTCCCTGGCGACTTGTTCCAGGGCGGCCAGGGTCACCTCGTCATGAGCCGAGCCGAGATGCTCGACAATCTGACGCACCCCACGGCGCTTCTCCACGAGCTGGACCGCGGTCGCCCCGGAAGCGGTCTTCACCCGCCGGATGTACATCCAAACAGCCTAGACCCCCCCCGACCGTTAGTGCCCCACCCCGCAACCAAGAACCCCGGAATCATGCGGAACTAGGCACCAAAAACGACCGAATCACCGAACAGTGAGCCAAGTCGGGTTCAACGCTGCAGCCACCGTCGGGTAGCCGTAGAACGCCGAATCAGCGCGCATCAGGACCCGGCTCCGGTCCGTGGGACGCATTCGGCGCAGGGTGGCCAGCGAGTCACCGATCAGCCGGGCTGCCCCGCGTGGGGAGCCCGCCGATCCTTGGCGCAGGCGTTGGCCCAGGATCACCGGGGCAGTGCCGGCGGTGCTGGCGGTGGCCAGCAGCGCGTTGAGCCCGCGGACCCCGGAGTACCCGCAGCCCGAGCCCTGCTTCTGATAGCCGTGAACTTCGATGATCGTGTCGTCCACGTCCACGTCGACAAACACCAACCCCGAACTCGAATCGGCAGCTGCAGGGTTTCCCAGTAGTGGGGCCCGGTCAGCCGGTCCGGCCAGGAAGCGGGAGGCGACCGCATCGAGCTGGCGGACGTGGCCGAAGGTGAAGCAACGCAGGAACGACCCCAACGTCGAGGGCGCATAACAGGCGTTGAAGAGCCGCTTCATCGCCCCGTGGCGCAGTATGGCCATGTCATCGATGCTGTCGGCGCCGGCGAACATCCCCGCGACGAGGGCGGCGACTTTCGCCCCGGCGTTGGAGCCTTTATCGGTCGGCACGATCAACCGCTGCCCTGCCAGTTCATGCAGGCTCGATTCGGTGACCAGTTTCATCAGTGGAACCAACCCTACGGAACCCACGAGATTCGGTTCGTCGAAGGAAACTGACACGGCGGAACGGAACCTTAGACAAGTCCCATTCTTCCCGGTCAGGCGGGCATTTCGTCTTCAATTATGAGCCTCACCCAGCGCGACGATCGGTGGATCAAGGCTTAGCCAAGGCGGAATTCAACCGTCCGCAGAAGAGGTCGACGTTTCATCGACGCCCACAAACACCGCTGGGTGTCTGGTCGAATGACATCGTTGACTGCCTGGGTTTAGACCGGGGTATGGGAAAGTCCTAGAACCTCGTCATCGTCCGCTCCGTCACGGATCTTCAGCTCACGGTCGCTCAGGCGGCGGCCCGGTTCCGAGTCTCTCGGCAACGCGACTGACCCGGGGACCTGGTCCATATCGATGTCAAGAAACTTGGTCGCATCCAGGGCGGGGGCGGCTGGAGGGCCCATGGCCGGGCCCAGAGCGCCGCCCAGGGGAACAAGCGGGCAAGGATCGGTTATGACTTCGTGCACTCGATGGTCGATGACCACTCACGACTGGCCTACAGCGAGATCCACGATGACGAGACCACGAACACCTGCGCCAGGTTTCTGGCCCGAGCCGCGGACTACTTCGCCGCCTGTGGGAATGAAGGGGTGATGACGGACAACGCTTCCGCTTACTAGAACAGCCACGCCTTCAAGGACCAAGTCGAGCTCCTCGGGGCCAGACAGAAATTCATCAAGGCCCACTGCCCCTGGCAGAACGTCAAGGTCGAACGTCTCAACCACACCCTGGCCAACGAATGGGCCTACCGCCAGCCCTTCACCAGCAACCATGACCGCCGCAACGCCCTTGCGCCCTAGATCGATCACTACAACACTGAACGAGGCCTGAGCGCGCTCGGAGGCCGACCCCCCAACCAGCCGACTGCCACCAACCTGATGCTGGATACAGCTAGAAGCCGCTGACGCGCCGTGGCAGGTAGCTTGATGTGAGTTCATCGAGGTCCCGCTCGGTGAGCTCTACGTCGAGAGCGTTGACCGCTTCATCGAGGTGCCTGGTCTGCGTTGCGCCGACGATGGGTGCCGTCACTCCCGGTTGGTGTAGAAGCCAGGCGAGGCCAACGGTGGCGCGAGACGTCTGGTGGCGTTCAGCGACATGGCCAACTGCATCGATGATCTCGCGGTCACTGTGGTCGGCCGCGTACAGCTTGCTCCCGAATTTATCGGTACGAAGACGTTCGCTCGCTTCGCCCCAGGGGCGCGCGATGCGCCCTCGCGCGAGTGGACTCCATGGCAGTACGCCCAGTCCCTGGTCAAGGCACAGTGGGAGCATTTCACGTTCCTCCTCCCGGTAGAGAAGGTTGTAGTGATCCTGCATGGAGACGAATCGGCTGATCCCGCGAAGATCTGCGGTGTAGAGCGCCTTCGTGAGCTCCCAGGCAAACATCGACGACGCCCCGAGGTAACGCACTTTTCCTGACTTGACGAGGTCATGGAGTGCTTCGAGCGTCTCCTCGAGGGGTGTCGAAGGGTCGAGCCGATGAATTTGGTAGAGATCGATGTAGTCGGTATCCAGCCTCCGGAGGCTCGCCTCGACCTCGGTCATGATGTGCTTGCGCGAGAGTCCCCTCCCGTTGGGTCCATGGTGCGTGGGCCCATGGACCTTCGTGGCGATCACTAGACTGTCGCGGTCGCCGAGATCCCCGAGGACCCCGCCGAGAATCTCCTCGCTGGTGCCATCCGAGTAGATGTTGGCCGTATCGAAAAAGTTGATGCCGTGATCAAGCGCGGCAGTGATGATCTGTCGACTTCGGTCTTCGTCGAGTGTCCAGGTATGACGACCGCTCTCGGCCACGCCGAAACTCATCGCTCCGACACAGATCCTTGAGACATCCAACCCGGTCTTTCCGAGCTTCGTGTACTGCATCCGCATTCCCTTCTAGTTCTTCCGGCTGCAGCTAGAGGACTGATTCAGTGCCGAGAAGAACTGTCGCCTCGCTTGAGAGCAGCCCGCCGTTACCGTGTGCCAGGGCGACGTTGGCATTCTCGACCTGTCTCTCACCTTCGCGCCCACGAAGTTGTCTCACCGCCTCCACTAAACCGAATAGTCCATACATTCCGGGGTGCCCATAGGACATTCCGCCGCCATTCGTGTTCATCGGGAGACTGCCGCCAGGAAGCGTGTTTCCATCCGCCACGAACGCACCTGACTGGCCCTTGTCGACGAATCCGAGGTCCTCGAGAAAGAGGAGCGGAGTGATGGTGAAGGCGTCGTAGAGTTGAACGACGTCAACGTCGCTCGGCTTGAGTCGGGCTTCGTCGAAGGCCTGTAGACCGGATGCGACAGCTGGCGTACGAGTGAGATCGGGCATCCCGGAAATGAACATGTGTGCCGAAGATTCGCCTGCCCCGAGCACGTATGCGGGTGCGTGAGGGAGCCCCTTGGCGACGTCTGCCGAGGTCATCACGACGGCGGCTCCTCCGTCGGTGACGAGGCAACAATCTCTGACGGTGAGCGGGTCAGATACGAGCCGTGCGCCGAGAACATCCTCCAGGGCCAGATCATCCTGGTCCCAGGCCCCCGGAGTGAGCTGTGCCCATCGACGTGCGGCAACTGCAACCGAGGCGAGCTGTTCGCGAGTCGTGCCGAAGTCGTGCATGTGTCGAGAAGCCGCGAACGCATAGGAGGCCAGGGGCTCGATCGCTCGGTATGGCTTCTCCCAGGGGTCCACTTCTGGCGCACTCGAGGCGCGGTCAAGTCGGGCTGTGCTTCCGTAGGCGACCACTGCAACCTTGCACAGCCCTGCCGCAATTGCTGCTCGCGCATGGTTCACGTGCGCCATGAACGACGATCCGCCGATGTTGGTGCCGTCGATGTATCGCGGCGTCATGCCGAGGTCTTGAGCCAGGTAGAGGGGGGCCATGAGAAGCTGGCCCGCCGCAGCAAAGACGCCGTCGACGTCCGACGGCTTCAAGCCGGCGTCTCGTAGCGCGCGCACTGACGCTTGCACCATAAGGTCCTGGGGGCGGGTGCCTGATGGAGCCTCGCCCAGTTCGGATTCCCCGATGCCGACAATTGCTGTGTTTCCTCGAAGGTTCATCGTTGGTGGTCCTCGCTCAGGAGCTCGAAAATGGGGTGCCGCGATCCGGAATATTCGTCAGGTGGGCTAAACGTGGTGGCCACACGGGAGCCGATGAGGTCATCCAGATCAACGTCACCGGTCAAGAGCCCGAGCATCCGGAAGCCTTCGTCGAGTTCTACCAACGCGAAGTGCTTGGGCGGATGGGTGCGACTGTACTGTTTCGTGGCTGCGTAGACGGTGCCGTGTCCAGCGCTGGTCGACCACTGCGAGTCCTCGCCGTTGACCGGCGTGTAATCGCTCGGAGGCCAGAACGCGGTTCCCGTGGAGTCATGGGGATAGACCAGCTCGCCATGTTTCCAATGTTCGGCAATGCGGTCTGCGACGGAGCGCCGGGAATCGGTGGAAGTCATCTGGGAGCCTTTCGGTTGCTTGCTGAGACGAGGTGAAGGACTGCGCATCTGGCCTTCTGGAAGGGCGCGCATTCGGGTGGACGAGGTCTATTGGACTCCGATGAGACCCAGGAGTTCATCCTTCCGCTCGTTCGCGGCGGGGAGGTAATCCATGAGTGGGCGCATTCCTTCAGGACGGGGAAGCGCGCCTTCAACGTCGTCGCGAACCGAAACGGTGAGAGCGCCGTTGAAGCCTTGCTGTCCGTCCACTGAGGTCAAGTATTCGAAGAAAAGTGCTGCAGCTTCAGGATTCGGCGAGTTCGAACTGACCGTCGTGTGGAATTCAATGCCTAGCGTGGGCTCGATGGTATGTACTTCCAGTGGCGCACCAGCGTCGATCTGGGGCTGGGCACCAGTGCGACCGATTGGTGCCATGATGTCGGCACTGCCTGAGGCGAGGGCCTCACTGCCCGGGACATTGCTGGCCACGAAGCGCGGATCCTGTGAAGCAAGGCCGGTCAGGAACTCGTCGCCGTACTCTTCGCTCCAGAATTGGAGCAGGGCAAGGTATCCGGGGTCACTCCTGGGATCGAGCAGGAGGAGTCGGCCGCTGTATGTCGGCTCGAGCAGTTGTTCCCACGATGTTGGGACCTCGGAACTTGGGACGGCGTCCGCATTGATGCCCAACTCAAGTACGTGGTAGGAGGTCAGCGCGTCGCCGTTGTTGTTGTATTCCTCGGGCCACCCATCGGCGGGCTCGACGCCTGTGTCCCACCAGTCCTTGTCGAATCCCTCCTCCACGAAAAGTGGGTCGGTTTGGGAGATGACATCCGCAGTCGGTGCGTTCGATTCGCTCTCCTGGGCGTATCTGACCGTGAGGTCACCTGTGACACCGCGAAGGACCTCCACCTCGATGTCTGGATAGACCTCGTTGAAGCCTGCGACGACGGCATCATTGCGTTCAGGCGAATTGCCCGAATACCAGTAGACGATTCCGCCGGCCTCACCGGACGAGTTGGCATCGCTGCCAGTAGAGCAAGCCGACAGCGCGCCTACCAGCGAAAGCGCAACTGCAGTAGTGGTGAAAGTTCTGAACGCTGTCCTCATCATGTCCTCACAGCTCTAGTTGTCCTTCTCGGTAGTCCCCAGCTGTTCGCGAGCGGAGAATCCCAAGCTAGCAGATGATATGATCAGTATCACATATTACGGTGGTACTGGATTAGGCCATGCGATTTAGCATCCGCCGCCAGGCAGGAAAACTTGCCACTCACTGAGGAGTCACAGATGAAACGATCACTACAGAGTGCGGTGCTAGTCGCTGTCGCGATTGGCCTCGCCGGGACGATGTCGGCTTGTTCGCCGGGAAATGCGAGCGGGCCGGTTGCGGAAGGCGCCTCAGGCACAGTCGTCTGGTACAGCTCGCACAATCCCACTCAGAACGAAGCCGTGGTCACTGCCTTCCAAGAAGCGAACCCGGATATCCACGTTGAGGTTCTTCGTTTGGTCACCGGCGAGTTGGCCACCAGGTATGGCCAGGAGCGAGCGTCTGGTCAGGCGAGCGCCGACCTCGTGACACTTTCAGATCCGGTATTCGTGGAGAGCGGCGCCGATGAGGGCTGGTGGGACACGGACGTCCCGACGGCTGAAGGCTGGCCAGAAGATCAGTATGCCGATGGGGTGGCGACCATCGGATATCTGCCACTCCTCTTGGGCTACAACACGGACTCGTTGGGTTCAGCGGAGGCGCCGCAGGAGTGGAAAGACCTGACCGATCCGAAGTATCGAGGACGCTTGATCATGCCGGATGTGCGCAATGACCCTGCGTATCTCTCACTGATGCAACTCTGGACGCAGGAGTACGGCGACGATTTCTTGAGCGGGATCGCCGCTCAGGACCCACAATTCGTGTCCAGCGTCGTGCCCGGAAACGAGTCACTGGGGGCCGGAAGCGGCGACGTGTTGGCACCGAACGCTGTCCCCTCGGCAACGACGATGATCGACGCGGGTGCACCCATCGAGCTCCTTCAGCCGGAGCCGACGACGGGCATCGAGTACTACACCATGATCACCTCGAACGCCGAGAATCCCGCGGCTGCTGCGACGCTCTACGAATTCCTGACTTCAAAGGAGGGGCAGCAGGCATACAACGGGGCCGTGGGGGCATCCCCTCGGGAGGACGTTGAGGGCACGGCGTCGTTGCCTGAGGACTACGTCCAACTCCGGGATCTTCTTCCTGCGGCCAATGACAGACGAGACGAAATCGTCGGGTTGCTCGGAATCCAGTAACCGGACGTGCTCACCCAGCGAAACGCACTGACACCGCGAAAGTAGGAACGATGACAAGCGAAACGATTTCCACCCCTCGGACCTTGTTTACCAATCTCACCATCAACGGCGCATCCGTTCCGGGCGAGGGAGAAGTCATCCGGGTCGTGAACCCGGCGACGGGGGAACCGATCGGCGAGGTGGCGGGCGCTACCGAAGCGCAGACTGAGTCCGCCATTGCCGCAGCGAGGGAGGCCTTCGACGACGGACGGTGGTCTGGTCTTCCTCCTGCAACGCGTGCCACTGCCATCGGCAAGCTTGCGGACTTGCTCGAACAGAGCGACGCTCTACTCGATGTGCTGGTCTCAGAGGTCGGCACGCCGATCTCGACGGCCCGTATGATTCAAATCGGCCAGCCGGTGGCCACCTTGCGCTACTACTCGGAGTTGGCGGGGAGCGACTTCTCGGAAGCGTTGGATCCCGCCCCCTTGCTGGACGGGATCAGCATCGTGGACCACGTTCCCGTCGGTGTGGTCGCTGCGATCTCCGCATACAATTTCCCGCTGACTCTGGCAATGTGGAAGCTCGGACCCGCGCTTGCCGCTGGCTGCAGCGTGGTATTGGTGTCGTCGCCGAAGACGCCGCTTGCCACGCTGGAGTTTGGTCGACTCATCGCTGAAGCAGGGATCCCCGACGGCGTCATCAACGTTCTGGCTGGGGGAGCGGAGGTCAGCACATTGCTGACTACGCACCCGTCGATTGACAAGGTCGGCTTCACCGGGTCTGCGACCGTGGGCCGGCTCGTCATGGGACAGGCTGCGACATCGCTCAAGGACGTCGTCCTCGAGCTCGGGGGCAAGTCACCCGCAATCATTCTTCCAGGAACCCATCTGGAAGACGTCGTGGCTCCACTGATTCAGCGCACGAGCCGTAACACCGGGCAGGCCTGCGCTGCTCCGACGCGCTACCTCGTGCACGAAAATGACTTCGCAGAGTTCGAACGACTGGCGAAGGAGTCTGTCGCCGAGATCACCATCGGAGACCCATTCGACGAAGACACCTTGGTGGGCCCTCTGATCCGTGACGAGCATCGAGCCAACGTCGCGGGCATGGTCGACCGGGCGATCGCATCGGGCGGTCGACTCCTTGCACAAGGGGACCTTCCCGAGGGAGGGGTGGGGTACTTCTTCCCCGTCACGATTCTGGCCGATCTGGCCCAAGACGCAGAGATCGTGCAGGAGGAGGTCTTTGGCCCGGTTGCCGTGGTGTCCAGCTACCGAACCGTCGACGAAGCCGTCGAGTTGGCCAATGACAGTCAGTACGGCCTACAGGGATACGTCTTCGGTGCGGACGTCGTCGAGGCGACCGCTGTGGGCCGACGCCTGCGCGTCGGGACTGTCGTGATCAATGGAGGCGGTGGCGGCGCTCGAGTCGATGCCCCCTTCGGAGGGTTCAAGCAAAGCGGTGTCGGTCGCGAGCTGGGCCGTTGGGGACTCGAAGCGTATTTCGAGCCCCGGCACGTCCAAATCGCCACGCGCGCCCCTCGCAAAGCCAATTGATCCACGAACAAAGGAATGGGCATGACCACTGCCGCCAGAATTGTTGTCCAAGAGAACGTCGGTGAACCGTTCGAGATCGTTGACGTTGAGCTACCGGACCCCTCGGGACACGAGGTCCTTGTCAGAATCAAGAGCACCGGAGTCTGCCAGAGTCAGATCTTCTGGTCCACCCAGCCGCATGCCGAACCGATGCTCTTCGGGCACGAAGCGCTCGGGGTCGTCGACAGTGTCGGCGCGAACGTCACTTGGGTGACGCCTGGTCAGGCAGTTCTGGTGACCTGGATCCCGAGGGATGACGAGCGTGTGCCCGAAATCGGAACCGTTGTTCTGCCAGATGGCCGAACGGCAACCGCGCCCAACATCTACACCTGGGGGACCCACGTGATCGTCGACGAACTGTACGTAGTCGCGGTCAACGACTCGGCTGACCGCGACGTTTCGGCGGTCGTCGCATGCGCCGTCTTGACCGGCGCCGGTGCGGTGAAGCGGACAGCGGCCATCGAATCCGGCAGCACGGTGGCGGTGATCGGCCTCGGTGGAGTTGGGCTTTCAGCTGTCGTGGCGGCAAGAGAAGTGGGCGCCAGCCAGGTGATCGCCGTTGACTTGAGCGACGAGAAGCTTGAATTCGCAGAACGATTCGGCGCGACGACCGGGATCAACGGACGGACCGAGGACGTCGTGGCACGCATCCTGGAACTCACCGGGGGCGTCGACTATGTCATCGATTGCGTCACCAACGACCATACTGTCGAGCAGGGTCTGAGCTCGCTGCGCAAGGGCAAGGTGGGCGTGAATCGCGGAGGGTCTCACGTGCTCGTGGGCATTCCGGAGAAGCCGCTCACCATCAGCACGCGGCCAATGCTGCTGGGCGAATTCGATCTCATCGGGACCCTCGGTGGCTCCAGCCTCCAGGCGGACGTGCATGAATATCTCGACTGGGCAGCGGGTGGCACGCTCGATCTCGAAACCATGATCACGAATCGGTACACGTTCGAGGACGTCGTCGAAGCGATGGACGATCTCAACTCGGGCAAGGTGCTCGGCCGGTCCATTCTCGTCCTGGACGACTGAACTCTTCATTGAAACGGAAACGCGACGGCTCCCACGAAGTGTTCGTGGGAGCCGTCGCGTTGTTTGGTGTGGCTTTAGCCGTAAGAGATGACTGATCGGATGACTTTGCCTTCAGCCATGGCATCGAGACCCTCATTGACCTCGTCCAGGCCGATGACGTTCGAGACCATCGCTCCGAGGTCGATATCGCCCCGTTCGGCGAAATCGATAATGCGCTGAAACTCGACAGGCACTTGGGAGGAGCCATAGAGGCTGCCATAGAGCCGCTTCTCCTCGAGGATCATCTCGTGGATGGGAAGCGTGACCTGGGCCGCCTTGATGCCGACGGCCACGACAATGCCGCGACGGCGGACCATTTCGTAGCCCTTGACCACGTTCTCGGCGAAACCGGTGACCTCCAGTGCGAAATCGGCGCCGCGACCTGCGGTGAGGGCCTTGACCTCCGCGACCGTGTCGACGCTGTCTGCGACGAGGACCGTATGAGTTGCGCCGTTCTTGATCGCGTAGTCGAGTTTGCTCTGTACCGTGTCGATGGCGATGATCATGCTTGCACCGGCTATGCGAGCACCTTGAATGGCCGATTGTCCGACTCCGCCGCAGCCGATGACTGCGACTGTGGATCCGGTTCTGATGCCCGCGGTGTTGACCGCCGCGCCGAAGCCAGTGGTGACTCCGCAACCGACAAGTGCGAGTTGCTCGAACGGTAGGTCTGACTCGACTTTCACGACGTACTGGCGGGGGACGTTCGCCGCCTCGCCGAAAGTCCCCAGGTCCGCATCAAGCATGGTGCCATCGGCGCGCCGGTACCTCTTCTGCCGCAGGATCGTCCGTGCGGGACCACCTCCCCATTCGCATTGAGGGTTCTGTCCGCGCAGGCAGTAGAAACAATTGCCGCACGACGAGCGGAACGACATGATGACCTTGTCGCCGACCTTGAGGTCGTCAATTCCGGAGCCGACCGCCTCGACGACGCCGGCACCTTCGTGACCGAGTAGGTGCGGGGGGATATCGAGATTCCTGGACTTGTGCAGGTCTGTGCCGCAGATGCCACTGGCCTTGTAGCGCACGAGGACATTGCCGGGCCCTGGTGTCTCATCCATCTCAAGCTCTTCGACGGTCAGGGGCTTGTCCTTCGCCTCGAAGACCGCTCCACGTATTTTCACGTTCTAGTACCTCCGTGAGTAGTTAAATGAGTGAGACGCTGCCCACTGTTCGTCACTCCGTATTACGAGACTACCATGATACTGTTTAGTGATTGTGAGTTCCGTCGCAGTTGATCAAGTAGCGAACCAAGGGAGGCGTTCCGCGTGGCATGGAGCCGAAGAGGGAATCTGAAGTTGAGAATGTTGGCTGGAGTCGCAGTCTCGGCAGGGCTGATCGCATCCATCGCTGGATGCGCGTCCGGCGGTGCTGAAGGGGAGGGGCCCTCGGGCACTGTCGTCTGGTACAGCTCCAAGGCTCCCGATTACAACGATGCGCTGATCGAGGCATTCAATGAGCAGTATCCGGATGTCAACGTCGAGGTCATGCGAGCCATTACCGGCGACATCACGGTCCGGTACTCTTCCGAGCGATCGGCTGGCGCGGCCACTGCGGATGTCGTCACCCAGAGCGATTCGGCCTTCCTTGCCGAGGGACAGGACCAGGGCTGGTGGAAGACGGATTCCGAGATTGACGAGGGGTATCCGGAAGAGGCCTATGACGATGGCGTATTGGTGGCTTCCTACCACGAGATGATGCTTGGTCACAGCACGCAGGCGTTCCCGGAAAGCCTCGGTTCTTGGGAAGACCTCCTGAAGCCGGAGTTGAAGGGCCGGCTTGTTCTGGTCGATCCGCGCGGTGAGCCGGGGTACCTCGCGTGGTATCAGGTTCTGGCCGAGGAGTACGGCGAGGACTTCCTGTCCGACTTGGCAGCCCAGGAACCGCGTTTCGTGACGAGCGCGGTGCCTGGGGGCGAGACGGTGAGTTCCGGCGGAGCCGACGTGTTGGCGCCAGTGGCGCTGTCTTCCATCAATGCCCTGATGGAATCCGGTGCGCCGCTGGCGATCGAGCCGTTCGCTCCCAGTACGACCATCGAGGTCTATACGGTGGTGAGCAACGAGGCACAGAATCCTGAGGGCTCGGCCGCGTTCTTCGAGTTCCTGTCCTCGAAGGAGGGGCAGGAAGCCTTCAACGGCGAGGTGACTTCGTCAGCTCGAACGGACGTCGAAGGGCCTCCGGCGCTGTCCGAGGGCCTTGTTCCGCTGGGCGATGTTCTGCCGAGGGCGCAGGAAAACCGTGACGAGATCGTCGGCACCTTGGGCCTCGAGTAGACACTCCTCGGTGCTGGTGGAGTGAGATGGCCCAGTAAGCCGGAGCGGACCGCAATGGCGGGCGTCCGCAGGGTCGGCCCACCCGCAACGCGCGCGGGCCGACCCTGCGGAGGTCAGGAGTCCTGGCGGAGGTTGTTCCCGGCCGTCTCGCCGCCGTCGATCGCGATGGAGGCGCCCGAGACGAACCGCGACTCATCCGAGGCCAGGTAGAGCACCAGCGAGCTGATCTCCTCGACCTGCGCCGCCCTCCCGGCCGGCACCTGCCCGAAGCCGCGCTTGAGCCCGGCGGTCAGCGGCGTCTCCACGGAGCCGGGGTGGATGGAGTTCACCCGGAGCCCATCGGGGCCGAAGTCCAGGGCGGAGGTCTTCGTCAGCCCCTGCACGCCCCACTTCGCCGCCGAGTACGCCGCGCGGTTCTTGAACCCGACCAGCCCGGCGATCGAGGAGACGTTGATGATCGAGGAGCTCTGCTGCTTCCGCAGTTCCGGCACGGCCGCCTTCATCCCCAGGAACGTGCCGGTCAGGTCGATGTCCAAGGTCCGCGTCCAGTCCTCCACAGAGGCCTCCTCCACGGTGCCGGGCGTGTAGATGCCCGCGTTGTTGACCAGCACATCCAGCTTCCCGAACTCCCGTACCGTCTGCCCGACGGCGGCCGTCCAGGCCTCGAGGTCCGTCACGTTGAGCGGGGTGAAGGCGGCGGCCGCACGGCCTTCGGCCGTGTTGATCTCCTCCGCCAGGGCGGCGCCGGTCTCCTCCTGCAGGTCACCGATCATGACGCAGGCCCCCGCGGCGGCGAGGGCGCGGGCGTGGGAGGCGCCCATGCCCTGGGCGGCTCCGGAGATCAGGGCGACCTTGCCGGCGGCGCGGCCGGCTGGTGGGGTGGAATTCTCGTTCATGGCCGTCACGCTAGGACCTCGGCCGACCGGACGGATCCACCTGTTCCGTTGAACGGTATGATCGGCGTCACTCTCATAGACGTCTCGAAAGGCAGTCCCGTGGCCAACTCGCCCTCCGGGGAATCCGTGATCCACCGCGTGGTGCGCATCCTCTCCGCCTTCGGTGACGATGCCCCGGCACTGCACCTGCGGGAGCTCGCGCGGACGGTCGGGCTGCCGGTCTCCACGGTGCACCGACTGGTGGCCGAGTTGGAGCTCGAGGGGTTGCTGGTGCGAGACGACTCCGGCCGGCTGCGCCACGGCCACCGGATGTGGGAGATGGCCTCGCGGGGATCACGGGCCTCGTCTCTGCGGGAGGCCGCCCTGCCGCCCATGGAGGACCTGCTCAACCACACCGGCAACCATGTCTCCCTCGGCGTCCTGGAGGGCACCGACGTGCTCTACCTGGAGCGGCTCGCCGCAGACGACGCCACCATCAACATCACCAAGATCGCCGGCCGGTTGCCGGTCCACGGCTGCTCGGCCGGACTCGTGTTCATGGCCTACGCGCCGGAGGAGCAGCAGGAGTTGTTCCTGCGCCGGCGGCTGGAGCAGCTCACCCCGGACACCATTACGGACTCGGAGCAGTTGCGCGGGGTCCTCGCCGACATCCGCCGCAACGGCTACGTCTCCATGGCGGGCATCATTGTGGAGGAGTCCAGCGGGATCTCGGTGCCGATCCTGGTGGAGGACCAGCGCGCCGTGGGGGCGCTCACCGTGATCGTGCCTCGCGGCGAGGAGCATCTGGCCGTCACCATCCCGCAGCTGCAGTTCGCCGCCCGGGCCATCACCCGCCGTCTCGGCTACGAGCCATCCGCCCGCGGCATGCAGCGTCGCAGCGAGCCCCGCCCCCGCTGATCCTCCGCCGCCTGCTTTGAGTCGAGTTCGGGTGGGTGTTGGGCCCCAACACCCACGCGAACTCAACTCTCCCGCTGGAACTGCGCACCCCCGTGATGATCGGCGTGATGACGGCCTCGGCGATGATGGAGGCCGAGGAGGAGTAACCACCGGGCACCGGCCTCACTACGCTGGACCCATGGACAACCACCCCGAGGTGCGCGCGGCCCCCATGCCCCGCCGCATCCTCGCGGCCCTCGCCCTCGCGGGCACCGCGATCAGTCTCTCCGGCTGCACGCCGGCTCCGGCCCCATCGCAGTCACCGAGCGGGGCCGGGGCCGGCTCGGAGGGGACGGCCGGCTCCGGTGCGCCGCCTACGGAACCGGACGCGGCCGGCGTCGTGGTGGTGTCCTCGGGGCTGGAGGCGCCATGGTCCGTGGCCTTCCACGGCGAGGTGCCGCTGGTCAGCGAGCGGGACTGTGCCCGCATCCTCGAGCTCGACGAGGCCGGCGCCGCTCGGGAGATCATCACCGTTCAGGACGCCGCGCCACGGGGCGAGGGCGGTCTGCTGGGGATCGCCGTCCACGATGACCACCTCTACGCCTACCTCACCGCCGAGGGCGAGAACCGGATCGACCGGATTCCCCTGAGCGGCGAACCCGGCGCCCTGGCCCTCGGGGAGCCGGAGACGATCCTGGCGGGGATTCCGGCCGCCGGCAACCACAACGGGGGTCGGATCGCCTTCGGTCCGGACGGGATGCTCTACGCCACCACCGGTGATGCCGGCCGGGCTGAGAACGCTCAGGACCTCGACTTGCTAGCCGGGAAGATCCTGCGGCTGACGCCGGAAGGAGGGGTGCCTGCGGGCAACCCCTTCGAGGGCTCCCCGGTCTACAGCTACGGGCACCGCAACCCTCAGGGCCTGGCCTGGGATGAGAACGGCACGCTGTACGCCAGCGAGTTCGGGCAGAACACCTGGGACGAGCTCAACATCATCGAGGCCGGCGCCAACTACGGCTGGCCTGAGGTGGAGGGCATCGCCGGGCAGGAGGGTTTCGTGGATCCGGTGCAGCAGTGGGCGCCGGCCGAGGCGAGTCCCAGCGGGATCGCGGTTCTCGGAGGTGCCGTGTACATCGCCAACCTGCGCGGCGAGGTGCTGCGCCAGGTTCCCCTGGGCTCGCTCGGCGAGTCCACCGAGCACTGGGCCGGCGAGTACGGGCGCCTGCGCGACGCCACCGAGGCCCCCGATGGCTCACTGTGGGTGCTGACAAACAACACCGACGGCCGCGGCGATCCCGGCCCCGAGGACGATCGGATCCTCCGCCTGGAACCCGGGTCCTGAGCCCTGTGCAGCCACCGCAGCCTGCACCCGCGGGCTGGCCCCGCGGGCTTTCCGCGAAGGCCCGGTGGCTAGAGCCATCCTCTGGCCGTCAGCCAGGAAGCGCACAGCGCGGTCCAGCTCTCCGGCTCGCCCGCTCCGACGGCCAGCCCGAGCCCGTGCTCCCCTTCGGGGAACACATGCAGGGCATGGGACACCGCCTGGTCCGCCAGAGCCTGAGCCAGGAGATAGGAGTGCCGCACGGACACCGAGGGATCGTCGGCGGTATGCCAGAGGAAGAACGGCGGGGCCTCCGGGGTGACCAGCTGTTCCAGAGACGTGGCCGCGATCTCCACCGCGCCGGGTGCCTCCCCCAGCAGCTCGCGCCGGGAGCCTGAATGGGCATCGATCTCCATCGACACCAGCGGATAGCAGAGGATGGCAGCGTCCACGCGGTCGGGCCCCGTGCCCGTCAGGGCGGCCTGGCCGGCCACATGACCGCCCGCCGAGAACCCCATCAGGGCCACGCGCCGGGCCCCGCTGGCACGGATCCGGGCCACCTCGGCCCGGACCGCGTCCACCGGACCAGGGTGCCGGGTGTGGATCGGATACCGGAAGACGCTGGCGGACAGCCCGAGCTGGCGAAGCCAGGCGACGGCCGGGCCGCCGTCGTTCTCCGCGTAGCCGACATAGCCACCTCCCGGACACACGATGACATGGTCCGGATGCGTGGGGGTCGGAGGTTCTGTCGGCAGGGGGGATGGGCTGGAGGCCGAGGAGGACTGCGGTGTGTTCACGAGCACATTCTCTCAGGAAGTGCGCCGACTGGGCCTGGGGTCAGGCCGTGAACGTGGAGGCGTCGATCACGAAGCGGTAGCGCACGTCCGAGGCCAGCACCCGCTCCCAGGCCTCGTTGATCTGGTTGGCGCCGATGACCTCGACCTCCGCTGCGATGCCGTGCACGGCGCAGAAGTCCAGCATCTCCTGGGTCTCGGCGATCCCACCGATCATGGAGCCGGCGTAGGAGCGCCGCCCGCCCAGCAGGGAGCCGACGTTCAGGCTCATCGGCTCGGCCGGGGCGCCCACGTTCACCAGGGCCCCGTTGACGGCCAGCAGGCCCAGGAACGCGTCTACGTCCACCGGGCGCTGACCGTGTTGATGATCAGGTCCAGGCTCCGGGACAGGGTCTTGAAGGTCTCCGGGTCGCTCGTGGCGTAGTAGTGGTCCGCGCCGAGGCGCTCGCCGTCCTCCTGCTTGCGCAGGGATTGGGAGAGCACGGTGACCTCGGCGCCCATGGCGTGGGCGATCTTCACGGCCATGTGCCCCAGCCCGCCGAAGCCGACCACGCCGACGCGCTTGCCCGGCCCGGCGCCCCAGCGCTTGAGCGGGGAGTAGGTGGTGATCCCGGCGCACAGCAGCGGGGCGGAGGACTCGAAGGGGATGGCCTCGGGGATGCGCAGCACGAAGTCGGCATCCACCACGATCCCGGTGGCGTAGCCGCCCTGGGTGATCGTGCCGTCCCGGTCCTTGGCGCCATAGGTGCCCACGGCGCCGTTCAGGCAGTACTGCTCGTCCCCGTTGGCGCAGTTGGTGCAGTCGCCGCAGGAGTTCACCAGGCAGCCGACGCCGGCCCGGTCGCCCACCCGGTGGGTGGTCACCTCGGAGCCGACCTCCGCCACGATCCCGGCGATCTCATGGCCGACGGTCAGCGGGTAGGGCTGCGGGCCCCAGTCGCCGCGGATGGTGTGGATGTCCGAGTGGCAGATGCCGGACCAGTGGATGTCGATCCGCACGTCATGCGGGCCGACGGGGCGCCGCTCGATGGTCCCGGGGGTCATCGGGTCGGTAGCGTTCGCGGCGATGTAGGCGGGAACAGCAGTCATCAGAGTCCTTTGCACTGTCGGTACGGATGGACGTGGCCGCAACGGGGATCGCCCGCCGCTGCCACCGGACCAGTCAACCATCCCGTCTGGCGGATGCCGTGACGGGGCATCATGGACAGCAGCACCCCGACCGAGCCCGACCACCGGCAAGGAGCCCCATGAAGACCGTTCCCCTCGGCACCACCGAGACCCGAGTGCCCAACGTGATCGCCGGAATGATGCGGATCGCGGACAAGACCGACGAGCAGATCCGTGCGCTCTACACCGCCGCCCGAGAGGCCGGGATCGACTTCTTCGACCACGCCGACCTCTACGGCTTCAACCACCCCGGCGGCTACCACCACTGCGAACGCCGCTTCGCCGAGGCGCTGAACCTCGGCGGCGCCGAGCGGGAACAGATCACGCTGCAGACCAAGACCGGGATCGTGGACGGGGAGACCTGGCACTACGACTCCTCCTACGAGCACATCATGTCCTCGGTGGAGCAGTCCCTGCGGGCTCTGCGCACGGACTACCTCGACGTGTTGCTGCTGCACCGCCCGGACGCCCTCGTGGAGCCCGAGGAGGTGGCCCGCGCCTTCGACGCGCTCGAGGCCGCCGGAACGGTCCGGGCCTTCGGCGCCTCCAACCACACGCCGCGGCAGATCGAGCTGCTGAAGAGCGCCGTCCGCCAGCCGCTGGTGGCCAACCAGGTCCAGCTCTCGCTCACGCACTCCACGATCGTGGCCCAGGGGATCGCCTCGAACATGGCGGGCCAGGACGATGCGCTGGTGCGGGACGGCGGTGGCCTGGTGGACTACTGCCGGGCCCACGGCATCACGCTCCAGGCCTACTCGACCATCCAGTCTGGTGACGGCTCGGGGGTGTTTCTGGGCTCCCCGGACCACCCGGAACTCAACGCCGAGCTGGACCGGCTGGCCGCCAGGTACGGGGTCCCCCCCATCGCGATCGCCACCGCGTGGATCACCCGCCACCCCGCCGGCATGCAGGTGGTCCTCGGCACCACGACCCCGCAGCGGGTCACGGACGCCGCCGCCGGCTCCGACCTCCGGCTCACCCGGGCCGAGTGGTACGGGCTGATCCAGGCCGCCGGGCACCACGTGCCCTAATTTTGGCGCGAGGAGTCCGTCCCGTCCTGGCGCAGAGCACCGGTCCCTTCGTCGGCCCCGCCCCGGGCCTCGATCAGGCGGCCGTAGCCGTCCTGGTAGGTCGGGTGCACCAGGGTGTCCAGCAGATCCAGCAACAGGGTGCCGTCCAGGACCGTGCCCGTGGCCTCCTCCGGCTCCAGCGGCGGTGGTGGTGACATCCCGAGCCGCTCTGCGATGAAGGTGACCACCTCGCCCAGCGGTGCGGGGGACTGGTCCACCGCGTGAAGCAGGCCGGGCGGTTGCTCCGCCAGGAGCAGGGCGTGCAGGGTGCGGACCAGGTCGTCCTCGTGGATGCGGTTGGTGCGGCGGGCGTACTGCACCGGGGTGCTCTGGCGGACCTTGCGCAGCAGCATCTCCCGTCCCGGGCCGTAGATCCCGGCCGGGCGGAGGATGTGCGCGCCGAGGAGATCCGCGGCCAGCCGCTCGCCCTCGAGCAGGACCTCGGCCCGCGGACCCGCCGGGGCCGGTTCGTCCCGCTCGGTGAGGGGCCGGCCGCCGGTGTGGCCGCCCAGGACGCGCGTGGAGGAGACGAGTACCACGCGGTCTGGAACATGCGGCAGCGCCGCGGCGAGGTTCCGCAGGGCGGCGAGGTAGCCGTCGTCGTGCCCCTGCCCGGGGCCGGGCGTCGGACCGGAGACCGGACCGCCGGGAGGCAAGGTGATGACCATGGCGTCCACGGCCGGCAGCTCTGCTCGCACGGGCTCGTGCAGGTCCACGGCCAGCGCGGTGAAAGGCGCAGGCAACCCGGCCGGCTGCCGACGCAGGGCGAACACCTGCCCGCCGTCTGCGGCCAGCCGCTGACCGAGCCGGGTGCCCAGCGCGCCGCAGCCCACGAGCAGGGTGCGTTCCGGGATGTCTCGCCAAGAGGTGGTCATCCCGACATCCTATTCGTGCTCCCCGCCCCCCGGACCCGGCGTCCTGATGAAAGGATGAAAGCGTTCGATTCAATGGAGCGTCCGTGAAAACCATCACCTACACGGCCCCGAAGCTGCTGCGCACCTGGGCGGACACGGCTGTGCTCAGCCAGCCGCTGAAGCGCACGAACGGTTCGGCGTTGATGACCCGGATGGTGGCCTCCGCATTGGAGGCCAGGGTGCGGGTATGGACCATCACCCCGGTGGAGGACCTGGTGACCAACGACGACGGCGCGGTCACCGGAGCGGTCATCGGCGGGGCGCGCGGGTCGAGCTCAGGCACGGCTCGGTGTGGTGCCGGCCGGAGACAGTATTAAAAGACCTGGTCTGCAACAAACAGTGGACGAGGAGCTGGTGTACGCCTGGACCGTGGGCGATGAGAAGCTCATGCGCAAGTACGGCATCGGCCACGATCGACCGGTTCAACCGCGACGCCCCGCTGACCTCCAGATTGAATGATTCGGTACTCACCCAGATGACCGCCCGGCAGCCGACGAGCCGGTTGGGCATCCCCGAGGAGGTCGCCGAGTTCATCTGCTTCCTGGCCTCCGATGCCGCCAGCTTCGTCACCGGCGCCGCATGGTCCGTGGATGGCGGGTACGAGGCACAGTAATTCGGCCCGTTCTTAGCTCCTGTTACGGTTCGATCATTCGGGATGCGCTCGCTATTGGTATCCCGCAATTCGATGCCGATAACGAGAAAGGTCGTTCCAGTGGATCCGGTCGGCGACGGCGCGCTTTCGGAAATGCCTGTGGGGATCTACGAGACCTTGCTGACCGATGAGTTGGCCAGCCGGCTGAACGATTCTGAGAGCATGCGGTACGAGACGGCTGACGTTGATGACGGGGAGGAACCGCACCAGCTAACGACCCACCTCACCGGAGTCATCAGGCACGCCTTGGAATCGAAAAAGGGTGCTTCTGATCGCGTAGAGCTGGCTCGAAAACTCATCGCAGTCCTGGGCGATGATTACCTCGCTTCGGCTCCTCAGGCTGAGACGGCCCTGGCGACTCTGACCGAAATCCGTGCTTCGGGTGGACCAGTTTCTGTCCCTTTCCACCGTCCGGAATCGCCACTTTCTGCAGCGGCGCTCCTGACCAACTCGTCCCACGAACCGAGCTTGGGCGCTGAGCTGCGTGCCGAGCTGGACTCCGCCGACCGGGTGGATCTGCTCTGCGCCTTCGTCAAGTGGCATGGCTTGCGCGTCTTGGAAGAACAGCTCGCAGAGCTGAAGCGCCGCCAGGTGCCATTCCGGGTCATCACCACGACCTATGTCGGCGCCACCGAGCGTCGTGCGCTTGACCGTATCGTGCGGGACTTCGGTGGCGAGGTCCACATCAGCTATGAGACGACGTCGACCCGACTCCATGCGAAAGCGTGGATGTTCCACCGCAACAGCGGATTCAGCACGGCCTACGTGGGTTCGTCGAACCTCTCCAAGTCTGCGTTGCTTGATGGCTTGGAATGGAACGTCCGGCTGTCGTCCGTAACTACGCCCGAGCTGATCAGAAAGTTCGAGGCGACCTTCGAGAGCTACTGGCAGGATCCAGCCTTCGAACCGTATGACCCAGAAACGGACGCTGCACGGCTGGACCGGGAAATCAGCAACGGGTCGTTTAGCAGTGAAGGCAAGCCCGTCGATCTGTCTGGCCTCGACGTGCGCCCGTATCCGCACCAGACACTCATCCTTGAGGACCTACAGGCCGAGCGGACAGTCCACGGTCGGCATCGGAATCTAGTTGTTGCCGCTACGGGCACCGGCAAGACCGTGGTGGCTGGCTTGGACTACAGAAACCTCGTCACCGAGCACAAGAAGGATCTGCGGCTGCTGTTTGTCGCCCATCGCAAAGAGATTCTCGAACAGGCCATGAGCACCTATCGAAACATTCTGGGTGACGGGTCTTTCGGTGAACTTTTCGTCGACGGCCAACGTCCGATCCGGTGGAACCACGTCTTCGCAAGCGTCCAGTCACTGGCTTCAATGGGTCTCGACTCGATCGGACCAGACCACTTCGATGTTGTCGTG
This sequence comes from Citricoccus sp. NPDC055426, assembly GCF_040677445.1. NCBI lineage: Bacteria > Bacillati > Actinomycetota > Actinomycetes > Micrococcales > Micrococcaceae > Citricoccus > Citricoccus sp. NPDC055426. The sequence goes on along the minus strand of NZ_JBFARZ010000003.1, from coordinate 398,616 downwards.
ATCGATGAGTTCCATCATGCCGAAGCGGCGACGTATCGACGGATCTTGGAACACTTCCAGCCCGCGGAGTTGCTGGGCCTTACTGCGACACCGGAGCGGTCCGACGGCGTCAACGTCAAGGCATTCTTCGACAACCGGATCGCGTCAGAGTTGAGGCTGTGGGACGCACTAGACTCCGACATCCTGGTCCCATTCCACTACTTCGGGGTGGCCGATGAAGTGGACGTGTCCGGCATCTCTTGGCGTGCGGGAAAGTACGACATCGGGGAGCTGGAGAACCTCTATACCGGCAACGAGGCCCGCGCCAGACTGGTCGCCAAACAACTGGTGGACAAGTCTTCTTCTCTCGACGACGTCAAAGCCTTAGGTTTCTGCGTTTCGGTCAGACATGCCCAGTTCATGGCCGAACGGTTCAACATCGCAAACATCCCGTCAGCTGTCGTTACTGGGGAGACGCCACGTGAGGCACGCCGTGCGTCCCTCGAAGCCTTACGCAGTGGTGCGATCAAGTGCATCTTCACCGTCGATGTCTTTAATGAAGGTCTGGACATTCCCCAGGTGAACACCGTCCTGTTCCTGCGTCCGACCCAGAGCGCGACGATCTTCCTACAACAACTCGGACGTGGGCTGCGCAGATCCTTTGGCAAGGACGTCCTGACCGTCCTGGACTTCATCGGCATGCAGCGCAAGGAGTTCAGGTTCGACCAGAAGCTCCGCGCCCTCACTGGATCCGGGCGCAAGCGACTGATCGACGACGTTGAGAACGACTTCCCATTTCTCCCGGCCGGCTCCCAGATCGTTTTGGATGCCGTGGCCAAGGACGTTGTGATCAACAACGTCAAGGGCCAGATCGCCATGAACGCGAATCAGCTGGCCCAGGACATCCGAGAGCACGCAGGTGAGCGGTCCATCTGGGAGTTCCGCCTGAATCAGTACTTGGATGAGGCAGGCCGGAGCCTGTCTGATGTGTACCGGGCAGGAAAGAGCGGGCGCTCGTGGACGACCCTGAAGATGCGCGCTGACCGTGCCGAGCCCAAGGCTGAATGGCCGCCAGTCGAGCTACATCAAGTCCTTCGTGCATCATCGCTGATCCATGTTGACGACCAGGAGCGTGCCGAGACGTACTTGCGCTTGCTACAAGAAGACGTTGCGATGGATTCTCTGACTGTTCGGGAACGTCAGTTCGCCGAGATGCTCTACTTCACAGCGATCTACGAGAAGGGCCGGTTCGAATCCCTTGACGACGCTTATCGTTGGGTTCGGACGCAGTCAAAGTTCGTCCGGGAGGTTCAGGAGGTTTTTGAACACACCCTCTCGGCGACGCGAACGAACCCCAGTGAGACGGCCCTAGGTCGTGCGACTCCGCTTCTTGCTCATGCGCACTACCGGCGCGAGGAAATCCTGCCAGCGCTCGGGATCCGTACTTTCGAAAAGTCACCTGACATGGCCCACGTGTCCGGAGTCGCATGGTCTGAAGAATTTTCGACGGACGCGCTGCTCATCAACCTGAAGAAGTCAGAGCGCGACTTCTCGCCCACCACGATGTACCGCGACTACGCTATCAGCCGCGACCTGTTCCACTGGGAAAGCCAGAACAGCACCCGGGCATCGTCAGTCGCGGGCAGTCGCTACGTGACCAAGCTGACGAATGGTACGAACACGATGCTGTTCGTTCGTGAGGCCCCCAACAATGAGATCGGCACTGCGCCATTCGTCTGCCTCGGAACTGCGGATCTGGACTCGTGGCAAGGCGAGCGCCCAATGCAGATAACTTGGAAACTGCACCGCGACATGCCAGTCGAGGTACTCCGAACCGCCGGTGCGGTCGCCTGACCATGGGGACGGAATCGGCGGCAAAGGCATTGGCAGGGGGAAGCAAGTCAAGATCGAGACGGGAGCGACTGAACCGCTTTGGTTGCTGGGATCAGTCAACCTTGATGTGCCGAGGACGCCGACGCGCCCACCACAATTCCCGCGCCGTTCCTGTGCTGGTCACCGCATGATCCGTTCCGTCTCTTAGGTTTCTCGGTATCCCCGCCACGCCACGTGGCCCACCACACCTGGAGCGTCCATCATGCGTCTATCCCTCCCCGCCACCGGCGCCCTTGCCGCCGCAGCCCTCGCCCTGACCGGGTCGATCGCTGGCGTTTCTGCACCCGCCGCCCAACCGGCGAAGGAGGCGCCCGGCGTCGAGGCCCAGCAGCGGACCGGAGGGAACCAGAAGCTGACCCCGGAAGCGGAGCTGTTCCAGGCCACCACCCGGTCCACTGCGTGGGAGCTGGTGGAGAAGCTGTCCCTGGACTTCGAGACCTACCACCCGCAGGGCATGACCGTGGTGGGGGAGCGGATCTACCTCTCCAGCGTGGAGATCATCGAACCCACGGTGAAGTACGAGGAGCCGGTCGACGGCATGGACCGGACGGCCGGCGTCGGGAAGGGGCACGTCTTCGTACTGACCCGTGAGGGCGAGCTGATCAAGGACATCGAGCTGGGGGAGGGGGACGTGTACCACCCGGGCGGCGTGGACTTCGATGGCGAGAAGCTCTGGGTCCCGGTGGCCGAGTACCGTCCGGACAGCGCCTCGATCGTTTACACCATCGACCCCGAGACCCTTGAGGTCACCGAGCAGTTCCGGCACGACGACCACATCGGCGGCGTGGTCCGCGATCAGCAGACCGGCCAGATCCACGGGGTCAGCTGGGGCTCGCGCGACTTCTTCGCCTGGAACCAGCACGGGAAGCTCAAGGACGAGACCCTGAACCCGAGCCACTTCTTCGACTACCAGGACTGCGACTACTCCGGCGGCCGGACCCAGCTCTGTTACGGCATCACGAACCTCAGCAACGACGCCGGCCAGTCATTCGAGCTCGGCGGCATCGCCCTGACCGACCTGCGCACCCACGAGATCCTCCACGAGGTGCCCGTCCCCATGGTCTCCACGGCCGGCCACACGATCACCCGCAACCCAGCCGCACTCGAGGCCGAAGGCGATGTCCTGCGGCTCTTCGCCGCCCCGGACGACGGCGAAGAGGTCGCCGGGACCGAGCTGTTTGTCTACGAGGCGGCGCCCCTGAGTCTCTGGCCTTGAACGCCCGGCCCCGGCACCCACGGTGCCGGGGCCGTTCTCGCCTCCGGCAGGTGCGAGCTTCTGACCGCCCGTCTGGCCCGTAATGACGAGCCCGTGGCCGGCAGGAGGAAGGCAAGGTGACCCGCTGTTCGATGGCGACATGGCAGGAAGCGTTGCACTTGGTGACCTGCCCTACACTGGCCCGTGGACACGGGGTGCGCCGGCTGGCGCTGAGATAACACCCGTGGAACCTGATCTAGCTCGTACTAGCGAAGGGATGTCCGCGTGACTTCTTCTTGCCCTACCCAGCATTCCTCTGTTCCCCGCGTGCTCTCGATCGCCGGGACCGATCCGAGCGGAGGTGCCGGCACCGCCGCGGACCTCAAGTCGATCACGGCGGCCGGCGGCTACGGCATGAGCGTGGTGACCACCCTCGTCGCCCAGAACACCCACGGCGTGCGGGACCTCCACGTCCCACCCACCGACTTCCTCACCGCACAACTCAACGCCGTCAGCGATGACGTCACCCTGGATGCCGTGAAGACCGGCATGCTCGGCACCGTGGACATCATCGCCACCGTCACCGCCTGGCTGGACGAGAACCCACCGAACTTCCTCGTGGTGGACCCCGTCATGGTCGCCACCAGCGGGCACCGCCTCCTGCAGCCCGAGGCCGAGCAGGCCATGGTCTCCTTCTGCCGCCGCGCCACCGTGGTCACCCCGAACATCGATGAGCTTGCCGTCCTCACCGGCCAGCCCCGCGCGGCCACCGAGGACCAGGCCCTCGAGCAGGCCGCCGCCTGGTCGGCCGAGACCGGCGTGGCCGTCGTAGTCAAGACCGGCCACCTGGACGGCACCCGGGTCACCAACACTTGGGTCGGCCCGGACGGCACCCGTATCCCTGCGCCCTCCACCCGCGTGGACACCACCAGCACCCACGGGACCGGCTGCTCCCTGTCCTCCGCCCTGGCCACCCGCCTCGGCCGCGGGGACACCCCGGAGGCCGCCTTGACCTGGGCCACCGGGTGGCTGCACGAGGCCATTCTCCACGGTGCCGCCCTGCAGGTCGGCTCCGGGCACGGGCCTGTGGACCACGCCCACCGGTCCCGCCGGTTGCAGGCCGCCGGCTCGGCCAACCCCTGGTTGAGGCACGACGCCGTCCCCGCAGTTCTCGAGGCACCGCAGGACCTGGGTGCCCCGAGGGATCCCCGGGCCCAACGGAACCGGACGCTCATGACCGAGGCGCCGGCCGCCGTCGCGCAGGCCGTGGCTGCCACCGTTGCGCCCGCCGGCCCCTGGACCGCCGCGCTGTGGGAGGCCGGCGCGGAGACCACGGCTGCCATCGGCGCCTCGGCCTTCGTCCGCGCCCTGGTGGACGGCAGCCTGTCCGAGGCCGACTTCACGTTCTACCTGGCCCAGGACGCGCTCTACCTGAACCGCTACGCCCGCTCCCTGGCCGCCCTCGCCGCGCGCTCCTCCAGCACCGAGTCGCAACTGTTCTGGTCCCAGGCCTCCACCGGCGCCATCACCGAGGAGGCCGAACTGCATAGGTCGTGGATGGCCACTCGGCCCGAGGCCGCCCGCACCGCCGCCAGCCCGGTGACCAGCGTCTACACCGACTTCCTGCTCGCCACCACGCTTGGCGAGGACCGGGCCGTGGGGGCGGCTGCGGTGCTGCCGTGTTTCTGGCTCTACGCACAAGTAGGCGGCGGGATCCCGGACATCCCGGCGGGCCATCCCTATGCCGCCTGGCTGGACACCTACCGGGACCCCGGCTTCGTCACCGCGGTGCAGGGCGCCCTGGAGCAGGTGGAGCTCGAACTCGCCGACGCCAGTCCATCCGTGCGGGCCGCCGCAGCGCGGGCCTACTTGACCGCCTGTCGGCACGAGCTCGAGTTCTTCGAACAGGCCACGCGGCTCGAGCCGGAGGCGCCAACACCGGCACAGGCCTCACAGCACGCAGCCTCCGTGGCGGCCCTGGCCGGAGCAACCCGATGACCGCCGCCGCCCAGGGACTCTCAAACGGCCTCACCCCACAACGGTCCCCACAACATCCCCCGCAGCAGTCCGGCGTCGCGGCAATGCCGCCCGAAGGCAAGGCCGCCCTGCGCGCCGGAGTGGTGGGCAACTGGATCGACAACATCCACGTCTTCCTGCCCGTGACCGCCCTGGCACCGGCCATGCTCGTGCTCGCCGGCCCGGCCGCCACCGCGTCCACGGGGGCGCTGATCATCGTGGCGATGCTCTTCGGCCGGCCGGTCGGCGGGATCGTGTTCGGGCGGATCTCCGACCGTCTGGGGCGCACCCGCACCACCCGCATCGCGATCGCCGGGACCGCCGTCTGCGCGCTGGCCATCGCCGCCATGCCCACCCACGAGTTGCTCGGTGCCGGGACGGTGGCATTGATCCTGGCGTTGCGGTTCCTCGGCGGCATCTTCGTGGCCGGCGAGTACTCCGCTGCCATCCCGCTGGCCATGGAATGGTCCACCGGGAAGCGCCGCGGTCTCATGAGCGGGCTGATCCTGTCGATGGCCCCGTGGGCGCAGGCCACCATCGCGTTCTCGGTGGCCGGACTGCTCGCGCTGATCGGCCCGGAGCACTACGCCGCCTGGGGCTGGCGCCTGCTGTTCGTCCTCGGTGCGGCCCTCTCCCTCGGCATGTTCGTGTACTACCGTCGCCAGGTGGCCGACGCCCCCGTGTTCCACCGCTCCCGGGACGCCGCAGCCAACTCCTCCGCCGCCCCCAACGCGACCAGCACCTCCGGCGAGCCGGCCGCGGCAGGCGGGCGGCCGGCGTCGGGCCTGGGATCGCTGCTCACCGGCCGGTGGGCGAAGGCCTTCTGGCAGGTCTTCCTGCTCATGACCGGGCTCTGGCTACTGACCTACAGCACGGTGCTGCTGCTGACCGAGCGCCTGAGCACGGACTCGGCGCTGGATCCGGCGGCCGTCCCGGTGGTCATCGGCCTGGCCTCGGTGGCCCAGGCGATCGTGATGGCCGTGGCCGGTCACCTCTCCACGTTCACCGGCCGGCGCCGGCTGTTCGTGCTTTGGGGCCTGGTGGCGGCCCTGGCCGGGCCGGTGGTGTGGTGGCTCGCCGTCACCACCTCCGCCTTCCTGCTGGCCGCCGTGTTCGCCGCGGTGCTGCAGGTCATCACGGTCTCCGCCTACGGGCCGGTGTCGGCCTACCTCTCCGAGCGCTTCCCCACCGAGGTCCGCTCCACCGGCTACGGCATGGGCTACAGCCTGTCCCTGGTGGTGCCGGCGCTCTACCCGTTCTACCTGCCGTTGATCGAACCGGCGCTGGGCCGTCACGGCTCGGTCATGGTGCTCGTCGGCCTCGGGGGGCTGCTGCTGGCCCTCGGCGGCGCGCTCGGGCCCCGGCTCGCCCCGAGGGACCTGGTGGATGATCTGGACGCCGTGGCCGCGGGGGTGGTCCGGTGACCGGCCCGGCACCCGGGCGCGCGCAGAGCGATCCGGACCTGGCCGCCGTCGCGCCGGTGATCCGTGCGGCGCGCGAGCGTGCGCCGTTGGTGCACTGCCTCACCGCCACCGTCTCCATGGGGATCGTGGCGGACGGGCTGCTCGCCGCCGGCGCCCGCCCCATGATGACCGAGACCCTGGCCGAGGCCCCCGTGGTGACCACCGTGGCCGACGCGCTCGCGGTCAACCTCGGCACCCTGAGCACGGACGCGATGGACGGGATCCCCGCCACCGTGGCCGCCGCCGTGCGCGACGGCCGCCCCTGGGTGCTCGACCCCACCGCGATCGGTCTGGCCCCCGTGCGCACGCCCCTGGCCCGGCGGTTGCTGGACTCTCATCCGGAGGTGGTGCGGGGCAATGCTTCGGAGGTGCTCGCGCTCGTGGGAGCCGGCGCTGGCGGGCGTGGGGCGGACTCGGTGGCTGCGCCGGCGGCGGCCGAGGCCGCGGCCCGTGAGGTGGCGCGCAGGACCGGGGGAGCCGTCGCCGTCTCGGGGGCAACGGACCTGGTGCTCGACGCCGGCCGGCAGGCTTTGGTCGCGCGCGGCACCTCGCTCTTGACCCGGGTCACCGGCACGGGGTGCCTGCTCGGGGCGCTGACCGCGGCGTGCTGCGCGGTGGAGGTGGATCCATTCCGTGCGGCGCTGGCCGCGACCACGTGGCTGGACCTGGCCGGGGAGCTCGCCGCGGAGCGGGCCGCGGGGCCGGGGAGCTTCCGGGTGGAGCTCCTGGACGCGTTGGACGCCGTGGGGCAGATGGTGGAGAACGGGTTGGGGCAGTGAACGCCGGTGCTCGTCAGTCGGGGCCGCTGGACCTGCGCTGCTACCTCGTGACCTCTGGGACCGGGCGGCGCACCGTGGAGGTGGCGGCCGCCGCGGCGGGAGCCGGGGCCGGCGTCGTGCAGGTGCGGGCCAAGGGCGCGACCGCGACCGAGCTGCTCGAGCTGACGTGTGCCGTGGCCGAGGCCGTGCGCGCCGCGAACCCGACCGCGCGGGTGCTGGTGGATGACCGGGCCGACGTGGCTTGGGCGGCGCGGTCGCGGGGCGCCGCGGTGCATGGGGTACACCTGGGGCAGGACGACCTGCCCGTGGCGGACGCGCGGGAACTGCTGGGGCCGGACGCGATCATCGGGCTGACCACCGGCACCCTGGAGTTGGTCCGCGCGGCGGAGGAGCTGCGCGGGGCGCTCGACTACATCGGCGCCGGGCCGTTCCGGCTGACCCCGACGAAGGATTCCGGGCGGCCACCGCTGGGGGTGTCTGGTTACGGTCCGCTGGTGGCGGCGACGAGGCTGCCGGTCGTCGCGATCGGGGACGTCACCGTCGCGGATGCCGCCGCGCTCGCGGGGACGGGCGTGGCCGGCGTCGTGATGGTCCGGGCGCTGATGGAGGCGGCGGATCCGGGGGCTGTGGTGCGGGAGGTCCTGACGGGGTTCTCGGGTCCTTGAGTTCAGAGTCGTCATCATGATTCGACGGCCAGCATCCAACCCCGCGTTTTGAGGGCAGAAGTTGCAGGTAGTTCTGCCCCAGCCCAGCCCAGCCCAGCACAGATCAGTCAGAGGCAGCGCCCACCGGTTATCACGTCCCCGGGCGGAGCTACCTTCGGGGGACCGCGTTCGGATCGGACCGACCGGACCCTCGCCGAGCCACACCGAAGGAAGGCCCTCCATGACCGTCCCACCAGAACTCCCGGACCACGCCACCCTGATGGGGATGCGGCGGGAGGGACGAACACTGTTGGAGATCGCCGACGCCCTCGACGTGACCCCCTCCGAGGTCTGGCGCCAGCTGACCGACGGTGCGCAGGGCGCGCAGCAGGACACGCAGGCCTCCGCCGGGAGCGCTGCCGGAGATCCTCGCTCCGTCGAGGAGATGACCGGGTGGGACATCGACGCCCGTCACCGGAACACCGGGGCCATGCGGAGGTTGATGACGTTCAACCGGATGCAGCAATGCCTTGAGGTGAAGGAGTCGCACCGCCGGGATCTGCTGGACTGGGTCCAGGGGATGAACGGTGTCGGCGTGGTCCTCGACTACCATCCCGAGGCCTCGCCGAACGATGCCTGCCGGACCGGTGGGTTCTACTTCCGCAGGAGGGAGGCGGGGGACGAGTACTTCTTCCGCCGGCATGGTTAGGCGCCTTGCGGTCTCGATACACTCCACCCATGTCTCCGCAGACCTTCATCCCTGCCGACTTCGATCCGCCGGTCCTGCTGGTCACTGACCGATTCCGCCTGGAACCGCTGGGCCCGCAGCACAATGAGGCCGACCTGGCGGCGTGGATGTCCAGCGTGGAGCACATCCGGTCCACGCCCGGATACCCGGACGGCAACTGGCCGCCACCGGAGGGGTATCCGCTGGAGCGGAACCTCGAGGACCTGAACCGGCACGCCGCCGACTTCGAGGCCCGCAGGGGATTCACCTTCACGGTGCTGAGCCCCGGCGAAGGGGACGTGATCGGCTGCGTCTACCTCTACCCGCCCGAGAAGGAGGGGTACGACGTCACCGTCCAGTCCTGGGTGCGGGCCAGCCACGCCGGCCTGGACGGTCCCCTGGCCGACGCGCTCGTGGAGTGGATCGCCGAGGACTGGCCCTGGGAGCGGCTGGACCGCTGCGGGCGGTGAGGACGGCCGCAGCGGCACTCCGCTGCTGCTGGAGCTAGGCCGGCTGGGATGCCTCCACGCTGGCCCGGCGGCGATACAGGGGGCAGACCGGGATGGCGTAGCGGCACAGCAGCGCGCCGACCACGGCGGCTGAGCCCACCACGCCCACGATCGGTCCGGCAGGCGACGGCAGTTCCTGGACGAGCACGAAGACGCCCATCGCCAGGACGAAGAACCCGAAGCCCTCACGCAGCGCGTTCTCGGGGATGATCCCGGTGAGCTTCGCGCCGATCAGCGAACCGGCGATCGCGGCGGCGGTCACCCCGGCCACGAGCCCCCAGTCCAACTGGACGCTCGTCAGGTAGCCACCCAGCCCGGCGAAGGACTTCATGGAGATGACCACCAGGGAGGTCCCGACGGCGGCCGGCATGGACAGTCCGCCCAGCAGCACCAGCGCGGGCACCACCAGGAACCCACCGCCGGCACCCACGAGACCGGTCACCAGGCCCACGACGAGCCCCTCGATGACGACCTTGACGACGGGCAGCCTCGTGGCCTCATCCGCACCGGCGGCGACCGAGTCCTTGCGGCCGCGGATCATGGCTGCCGCGGTGGCGACCATCATCAGCGCGAAGGCGATCATCAGGAGGGTGCCCGGGACGTGCCCGCCGAGCAGGCCGCCGCCGAAAGCGCCGGCCATGCTGGCACCACCGAAGACCAGGCCGGTGCGCCATTTCACCCGGGCCCTGCGGGCGTGGGAGACGACACTGACGATCGAGGTGGTGCCCACCACGAACAGCGAGGCGGCGATCGCCTCCCGGGCAGGCAGACCCGCCACGTAGGTCAGGATCGGGACGGTGAGGATCGACCCCCCGCCGCCCAGCAGGCCGAGGGAGACCCCGATCAGCACCGAGAGCGCGAGGGTGACGATGAGCGTGGCCGTCACGGCAGTTGTTGGATCGCGGACCGGGAGGTGGGCTCGGATGCGGTCTTGTTCCACGGCATCCTCGACAGGACATTGCCCATGGCGCACGTGTTGGTGGCGGCGGAGAACGTCAGTCCGGCGCCGATGGCGCCGGCCACCACGCTGACCTTGGGGGAGATGAGCCTGCCGCCCAGCATCCCGGCCAGCACGAGGGAACCTGCGGCCATGCGGACCTGGCGCTCCAGGGACCAGCGCCCGGCGCCGCGGACGACGTCACCGCCGGCAGCCTCGAAGGCCGGCACACCGCCAGTGAGGACCATCGCGTTCTCCAGGCCGGCGGTGTTCAGCCGCGTGCGGGCCTGTCCTGCGCGGACACCGGACTGGCAGACCAGCACCACGTGGCGGTCCAGGCGCTCGGCCACCTCATCGGCGTGCTCCGACAGCAGCGGCAACGGGACGTTGTAGGAGCCTTTGATGTGCATGCCCTCGAACTCCGCGGCGGAGCGGACGTCCAGCACGATCAGGTCATCGTGGCCCTCCATCCGCTCGCGCAGGGTGTGGGGGTCGATGTCGGTCAGGGCGGGGGCCGTGAGGGTCAAGGGGAATCCCTTCCGTTCGGTGGATATGTCTCCACGAGTCTGACAGATACCCCCACGGGTATGCAACACACCCCCGGGGGTATAGAATGGCGGTCGACGCCGATTCCCCTGACCCCTAAGGAAATCCCATGGAACTCAATCCCACCGAACTCAAGCCCACCATCAACCGCCTCAAACGAGCCCAGGGGCAGCTGGCCGCGGTGACGCGGATGCTGGAGGAGGGGCGGGACTGCAAGGACGTGGTCACCCAACTCGCCGCCGTCTCCAAGGCGCTGGACCGGGCCGGCTTCGCCATCATTGCCACCGGCCTGGAGCAGTGCCTGACCAAGGAGGACGGCTCTATGGACAAGGCTGACATGGAGAAGCTTTTCCTCTCCCTGGCCTGACCCTCCGAGTCCCCGGATCGACGCCAAGGGCGCCCCGCGACAGCGGGGCGCCCTTTCTCTGTTTTGTCACCGTCTGGTCATCGCGCTGACCCGCGAGGGGTCAGGCGGTCGCCGGCTCCTGAGTCTCCGCGGAGGTCTCCGGCTGGACGCCGTTACGTCCGGCCCACGCCGACCAGGAGTTGTAGCTGCCGTCGAGCTCCACGACCTCATGCCCGGCCCGGCGCAGGGTGCTGGCGGCCACCGAGTTGCGCACCCCGGACTGGCAGTAGGTCACGATGGTTCCCTCGGCGGGTAGCTGGTCCTGGTGCCACAGGACGCGGCCGGCGTTCAACTGGCGCGAGCCGGGGATGTGGCCGTCGGTGTGCTCGGTCTTGTTGCGCACGTCCAGGATCAGCGCGGCGTCGAAGTCCTCGAGCTGCTCCGGCTGGATGACCCGGGGTGTGGTGGTCGGCAGGCCCTCGAGGCCTGTGACGTAGCCCTTGACCTGGTCGATGCCCACGCGCACCAGGTGGTCCCAGAACTCCTGGGCCTGCTCCTGATCCTGCGCCAGCAGCACCAGCGGGCGGTCATCCGCCTCCGGGTCGTAGGCCCAGCCGCCGTAGGTGGCCATCTTGTCCTGGTTGGGGATGCTGATCGAACCGGTCACGGTCCCGGCATGGACCTCGTCCACCGGGCGGGTATCCACGAAGGTGATCCGATCCTGCTCCAGGTCGCGGGCGACGTCCTCGAGGGACAGCTCCTGAAGTGGCGCGCGATCACCCATCACGGCCGGGCCATCGCGGTTCTCGCGCTTCATGCGGCCGAAATAGGCATGGGCGTCCGGCTGGCCCTCCAGCAGTTCGTCGATGAACCCCTGTTCGTCGTCCTCGGCGAGATACTTGCCCCACCAGGAGTACAGGCGCTCGTAGCCGACGGTGGAGGATGGGATGGCACCCAGGGCCTTGCCGCAGGCCGAGCCCGCGCCGTGGGCCGGGTGCACCTGGACGTGATCCGGCAGTGTCAGGAACCTCTCCTTCAGGCTGCGGAACAGGTCCTTTGCGCCGTCGAAGCGCGTGTCAACCCCTCCGGCGGCCTCGTCCAGCAGGTCCGGGCGGCCCAGGTCCCCGGCGAAGACGAAGTCGCCGGTGAGCATGTACCCCGGCGCGTCGCTGAAGGCCCCGTCGGTGACCAGGAAGGACAGGTGCTCGGGCGTGTGGCCCGGGGTGTGCACCGCCTGGATGGTGATGTTGCCGACCGGGATGGACTCGCCGTCGTTCAACAGGTTGGCCTCGAACCCGTAGGACCAGTCCGGGCCGCCCTCGCCGGAGACGTAGAGCTCGGCGCCGGTCTTCGCGGCCAGCTCGCGCGTGCCGGAGAGGTAGTCGGCATGGATATGGGTCTCGGTGACCACCGTGATGGTCATGCCGTGCTTGGCGGCGAGCTCCAGGTAAGGGGTGAGGTCGCGGCGGGCATCCACTACGACAGCCGTCCCGTTGGCCTGGCAGCCGATGAAGTAGCTGGCCTGGGCGAGGTCCTCGTCATAGATCCGTTCAAGCAGCATAGGGTCTCCTCCGATGGGTTCAAGATACCCCCACGGGTATCTGTTGCTGGCTCGACCCTAATACGACGGGGGGTATCACGCAAGGTCATGTACGATGGTCGACAAATACCCCCATGGGTATAGAGCAATGGAGTCGGAGGGTCGATGTCGGCCACTGCGGACCATGAGACCGAACCATCAAGGAGTGCAAAATGTGCCAGGCGGCAACGTGCAGGAAATGCGGCAAGACCACCTGGGCCGGCTGCGGCAACCATGTGGACCAGGTGATGCGGAACGTCCCGGTGGCCAATCGGTGCTCGTGCGATCAGAAGGCCTCTGCCGGAGTGGGTGGCGGCGCATCGTCGGACACCGGCTCCGGCTGGCTGGGCCGACTCTTCGGACGCTGAGTCTCCCGTGGCGGACGCCAGACCTCCTGCCTATGCCTGTTCCCTGAGGCGCTCCACCTGCCGTTGCAACGTCCGGTTGCGGGCCTCGAGCTCCAGGACCAGGCGGATGCCGGCCAGATTCAGGCCCTCGGACAGTAGTTCGCCGATGCGGCGGAGCACGGTGACGTCCCGGGTGCTGTAGAGGCGGGTGCCGCCGGCCGTGCGGTCCGGTTCCAGTAGGCCGCGACTCTCGTATTGGCGGAGGTTCTGCTGCCCCATGCCCACCATTTTCGCTGTCACCGAGATGCTGTAGACGCCCTCGCTGTCCTTCTGTGCCGCCACTCCGACCCTCCTCGGTCCGTCCATGAATTCACCCTCGAACCGCCCTTGCGCGATCTGCGTTCCTGGGTTATATAAATATGTGCCAGCCAGTTGAGATCTTCCCCACTGGCCAGCATAGGTGAAACCGACCATCTGTGAGGAGTGAGCAATCATGCTGATGCGTACCGATCCCTTCCGCGACCTTGACCGACTCGCCGAGCAGGTGCTGGGCACCCGGTCCCGGCCGGCGGCCATGCCCCTGGAGGCCTGGCGCGACGGAGACCAGTTCATCATCGCGTTCGACTTGCCCGGCGTCGAGGCGGACTCGATCGACCTCGGCATCGAGGGTAACGCGCTGACCGTCCGGGCCGAGCGGAAGCAGCAGGCCCCCGAGGGTGCGGAGATGCTGGCGGCCGAGCAGCCGAGGGGCCTCTTCAGTCGCCAGGTCATCCTCGGTGAGCGGCTGGACACCAGCGCGATCTCGGCGGGTTACGAGGCGGGCGTCCTGACCGTGCGGATCCCCGTTGCGGAGCACGCCAAGCCACGGCGCATCCAGGTGGAGTCCACCGGCGAGCAGAAGCAGCTCGTGGAGTCCGCCGCCTAGGGACATCGAGTGCCCAGTGTCATCGAGGCGGGGCTCCGGATGCCGTTCCGGGGCCCCGCCCGGGCCTCAGCCCCGAGTTCCCGGGAGTCTGGGTGCCCGTGACCGTGACGAGGTACCGGAGTCGAGGAGACCGGCATGAGTTCATGGCGACCGTACAACCATTCCCTGTTGCCCGCCTTCCACGAGCGGTTCGAGGAACGCTGGGGTGAGGGCACCGCCCCGTTCCTCGATCCCGAGGTGCTGGAGCCACCGATGCCCCGCGCGCAGTGGATCAACGCCGACACCGGTGCTGCCGTGGCGGTGGTGCCGATGTGGGCGGACGATTCCGAGCACCGGTCCTTCGGGGTGTTCTACCTGCCCCCGAACGGGGACATCTGGATCCTGCATCCCGGCGTGACGCAGTACACCGAGCCCGCGAGCGGGGTGGACAGGGAGCGGGTGACGTTGCGCAACCAAGCGTTCACCAAAGCCGTCCGCCACGCGGAGGAGTTCATCTTCGGCCTGCGGATCTGAGCGGGCCCGACCTGCTGGCCGCCGAGCAGGCCGTCACCGCGGCGCTCGCCGCCCTGGGGTCGTGAGCACGACGTGCCGATCGCCGCGGCGCGGGAGGCGATCGGGCCGGCGTCGTAGGGGTGGATGCACTGCGCCGGTGCCCGACCATGGACTCCACGTCAGGTGCCGGTGAACAATGAAACCGTGCCTCTCCGAAGGAGACGTGGTCGAGACCCGCTGGGGCGACCACAACGGCGGGGCATCCAACCCCTATCTTCCAAAGCACGTGATGACGATGATCACCGACCACGACGCCTACATCGCCGCGGCGCCGGAGGCCTTCCGGCCCTCGCTGGAGCGGTTGCGCTCGATCCTGGCCCGCACCCTGCCGGACGCCGAGGAGATGGTGGCCTACAACATGCCCGGATTCGCGATCGGGTCGACAGTCGTGGCGAGCTATGCGGCGTTCAGCAGGCAGTGCGGGTTGTATGTCCTCGCCAGCGCGATAGCCGACCATGCCGAGGGGATCGCGGCGGCCGGCCTCAAGGCCACCAAGACCGGCGTCACCTTCACGCCGCGCAGGCCGATCCCGGATGACCTCGTTGAACGGTTGGTGCGGTCATCGCGGCAGGACGCCGGGGCCTGACGGCTCAGGCTCCGTCAGGCTGAAGAGCAGCACAGGGCATCAACATCTAGTTGACAACGGTTTGTTGGTGATGGGACTGTAGGGACCATGGCGCCCGCCCTCCCCGACGAGTTCGCCGAACCGAACGACGCCGACGCCACGCGCCGACGGCTGCTGGATTCCGGTGCCGACGAGCTCCCGCGGTTCCCGTGGCAGCACGCCAAGGCCCCGGTCGATGACCAGACCCTGCTCCGCTATGCGCTGTGGCGCGCGAACGCCTCGGTCGGTGAGGCCGACCACGAGGAACTGCGAGCAGCCCTGCGACTGGTGGAGTCGGCGCGGTCCGACCTCGACGCCCTGGAGGCCGGGTTGCTGCTCGTCGCCCGAGCGGAAGGTCTGACCTGGCCGGACATCGGCCGGCAGCTCGGGGTGGGATCGCCCCAGGCTGCCCAGCAGCGGTTCCAGCGGGTTTCCAGCCGCGCAGAGACTCGTGGCGATGACGATCCGGGCCGGGCGACGGTGCGGCAGGCATGAGCACACCCCCTACCCCGGCCGGCGTGCCCGGCCTTCCCGGCGACACCGGCCCCTCCAGCCCAGAGCTCATCGTCCTCCACGCCGTCCGCCTGGCCGGCTTTGCCGACACGGCTGCCGTCACCGAACGCTCCGTCCTGGACGCGAGCACCATCGAGAGGCACCTCATCGAGCTCGCCCGCGGGGGCCTCGTGGACCGCATGTCCTTCGGCGGAACGGGAGGCTGGATCCTCACGGACGCCGGCACGGGACGGGTCACCGCCCTCTTGGCCGAGGAGCGCGCCAGTGCCGGTGCCCACGCCGTCCTGAAGTCGACGGCCGCCGGCTTCGAGGACCTCAACGGCCGCCTCGTCCGCACCCTGACGCAGTGGCAGCTCGGCACTCCGACGGACCGGGCGGAGCTGCGCGAGGACACCTTGGCCGAGCTCACCGACCTGGCCGACTCCCTGGAGAGCCTCCTCGCCGACCTCATCATCCGGCTGCCACGGTTCGCCCGCTACCCGCGCCAGTTCACCGCCGCCGCGCGGAAGGCGCGCGCGGGCCAGGAGGAGTGGGTGGCCGGCGTCGGGCTCCTGTCCTGCCACACCGTCTGGGCCGAACTCCACCAGGACCTGCTCTCCAGCCTCGGCCGCCGCCGCGGTCACCCGGGCAGCTCGGGCCCGGGTGCGGACGGGAGGTGACCGGGGCCGGCCGAACGCTCTACCTCGTGCGCCACGGGGAGGCCGACGCACTGGGCCAGCTGACCGAGACCGGCCGCGAGCAGTCCCGGCTGATCGGCCGGCGGCTCGCGCGGGTGCCCTTGGACGCGGTCTGGCATTCCCCGCTGCCCCGGGCCGCCGCCAGTGCGTCGATCCTCGCCGGCGAGCTGGGCGCGCAGCCGCCGCGCGTCCTGGTGGATGCGGCGCCCGAGCTCGTGGATCACGTCCCCCATGTTCCGACGCCGGAGGAGCTGTCCCCCTCTGGGACCGGTTTTTTCGACGGCTACGGCCGCGCCGAGGCCCAGGCCGGTCGCCGGTCGGCGGAGGTGCTCGTGGAGCGGTTCGGCCGGGCGAACGCACGGCACCAACGCCCCACGCACGAGGTGCTCGTCACCCACGCCTACCCCAGCGCCTGGCTGGTGCGGGAGGCCCTCGGCGCGCCGCCGGCCCGGTGGCTGTCCCTGGCCGGGATCGCCAACGCCGCCCTGACCGTGATCGAGCACCACGCCGGCGAACCCTCGGGCGTGGTGATGCTCAACGATCTCTCTCACCTGCCCGAGCAGTTGCGGTGGACGGGTTTCGCCGGCGGGCGGCGGCCGTGAGCGCGGTGGACCTCGCCGCGGCCGCGGACGCCGGTGAGTACGGCGGCAAGGCCGCGCCCCTGGCCGCGTTGATCCGCGCCGGGTTCGCCGTGCCGGCCGGCTTCGTCATCCCGGCGTCCACCTACCGGCAGGCGGCGGACACGCTCGGTCTGGACGGCCTCACAGACCCCGCAGAGGCACGACGCCGGCTCCTCACCTCCACGCTGCCCGCTGCAGTTCGCACGGTGGTCCGGGAGGGACTGGGGGAGCTGTTCTCCGGTGGAGTGAAGGGCGCCGTGGCCGTGCGATCCTCCGCGGTGGGCGAGGACGGCGCCGTGGCCTCGGGGGCCGGACAGCACGAGAGTGTCCTGGGCGTGCGGGGTGAGCAGGAGGTGCGCCGGGCGGTCCTGCGGTGCTGGGCCTCCCTGTGGTCAGAGCGGGCTGTGGCCTACCGGTCGCGCGGTGGCGGCGGTGCAGGTGTTGGCGCTGCTGCCGGTGACTCGACGGGCGGGATGGCCGTGCTGGTCCAACGCTTCGTGGCGGCCGAGGTCTCCGGGGTGATGTTCACCGGAGGCGACGCTGAGGCTCCCACGGCGACTCCGGTGCCGACCCTGATCGAGGCGGCCCCGGGCGCGGGCGAGGCCGTGGTGTCCGGGCGGATCACTCCCGAGTCCTGGCGGGTGGACGTCTCGGGCATTCTCGAGCACCGGGCCGGGGTGGAGGGCGAGCGGTGCCTGACCGACGCCCAGGTGCTGCACCTGCATGCCTTCGGACAGCAGGTGTCCACGGTGCTGGGCGGGCCCCGCGACATCGAATGGTCCATCGCCGCCGGTGAGGTCTGGATCCTCCAGGCCCGGCCCGTCACGGCACCGGTGCAGGACCCCGGGAGGGGGCCGGCCGGCGTCGGGCAGGGGTTGAGGGGGGTGCCGGCCAGCGGCAGGAGGGCCACCGGCCG
Organism: Citricoccus sp. NPDC055426; assembly: GCF_040677445.1. Classification (NCBI taxonomy): domain Bacteria; kingdom Bacillati; phylum Actinomycetota; class Actinomycetes; order Micrococcales; family Micrococcaceae; genus Citricoccus; species Citricoccus sp. NPDC055426. Next base: position 380,849 of record NZ_JBFARZ010000003.1, on the reverse strand, counting down.
GGCCCGCGTGGTGCGCGCCCCCGGTGATTTCCGCTCCTTCCGACCCGGCGACGTGCTGGTGTGCCGCGAGATGGACCCGGCCTGGACGCCGCTGTTCACGGTTGCCGCTGCGGTCGTGACCGAGACCGGCGGGGTACTTTCCCACGCGGCCATCGTGGCGCGCGAGGTCGGGATCCCCGCCGTGCTCGCGGTGCCGGACGCCTGCGGGGTGCTGGCCGACGGGCCGGAGGTCACGGTGGACGGGGACCGCGGGGCCGTCGCACGACGGATGGAGGACCCGGGTCAAAGGTCCGGCCTGTGACCTCTCATCCGGCCGGGCGGGGCGCCTCCCGCCATGGCTCTGGCTGTGGCCGTGGCAGTGTCGGAGAGGGAAGTCCGCCTACCGCCGCAGGATCTTGCGGGCCAGGAGGTTGCCCATGGCCTGGATCAGCTGGACCACGATCACGATGATCACGAGGGCGGCCCAGGTGACGACCGGGTCGAACTGGCGGTAGCCGTAGGCGACGGCGTAGTTGCCCAGGCCTTCGCCGCCGATGATGCCGGCCACGGCGGACATGTCGATCAGGGCGATGACCGCGAAGGTGTAGCCCAGGATCAGGGGGCCGAAGGCCTCGGGCAGGATCACGGTACGGATGATGCGCCAGGGGCCGGCGCCCATGGCCCGGGCGGCCTCGATCACGCCGGGGTCCACGGCCATCAGGTTCTGCTCCACCAGCCGCGCGATGAAGAAGGTGGCGGCGATCGAGATGCCGAACACCACGGCGTCCGAGCCGATGCCGGTGCCCACTACCTGCCGCGCCAACGGTTGGATGGCGGCGATGAAGATGATGAACGGCACGGGGCGGAACGTGTTGACGATGACGTTCAGGACCCAGAAGATGACCGGTTGCTGCATGATCCCGCCCTTGCGGGTCACGTATAGCGCGGTGCCCACGATGGTCCCGGCGATCCCGCCGAAGACCAGCGAGAGCACCACGATCCACATCATGATGCCGGTCTGCTCCAGCAGTGTCGGCATCAGGTCCACGACCTGCTCGGTGATGCTCATGCGGCCACCTCCTGCACCGTGACGCCCTCGCCGATGGAGGCCAGCGCCGTCTGGACGGCCGCATCCTCACCGCGCACGGCGATGGTCAGCAGCCCGTAGACGCGGCCCTGGATCGAGTCCACGCCGCCATAGACCAGGTTGAAGTCGACGCCGGCCCGGGCCAGCGCGCCGAACACGCGCGCCTCGGAGGCGCCGGAGTCCGTGAACGAAATCGTGAAGAAGCGTCCCTCGTGCTTCGCACGCAACTCCGTGAGCTCGTCACCGGAGGGCAGGTTCCGCACCACGGTGCGCACGAATCGCTGCGCCGTGGCGGTCTGCGGACTCGTGAAGACGTCGTAGGTCTGCCCGGACTCCACCACGCGGCCGCGCTCCATCACGGCCACCTTGGTGGCGATCCGCGCGATGACCTCCATCTCGTGCGTGATGACCACGATCGTCACGCCGAGCTCCCGGTTGACCTTGGCCAACAGGTCCAGGACCTCGTCCGTGGTCTCCGGGTCCAGGGCCGAGGTGGCCTCGTCTGCCAGCAGGATCTCCGGGTTCGCGGCCAGCGCCCGGGCGATACCCACGCGCTGCTGCTGCCCACCGGAGAGCTGCTCAGGATAGTTGTCCGCCTTGTCCGCGAGCCCCACGAAGTCCAGCAGCTCCAGGGCGCGTGCCCTGCGCTTCGCCTTGTCCCAGCCGGCCACCTCGAGGGGGTACTCCACATTGCGGCGCACCGAGCGTGAGTTCAGCAGGTTGAACCGCTGGAAGATCATCCCGATGCCGGTGCGCAGTTCGCGCTGCCGGGCGGCGGAGAGTCGGGTGATGTCCGTGCCGTCGATCTCGATGGACCCGGCCGACGCCGGCTCCAGCGCGTTCACGAGGCGCACCAGGGTCGACTTGCCGGCACCGGAGTACCCGATGATGCCGAACACGTCACCGCGTTCGATCTCGAGGGAGACGCTGTCGACGGCGACCACCGGCTCCCCGCCGCGCTTGGCGGGCGGGTACTGCTTGGTGACGTCTCGCAGGGCGATGTGGGGCATGCGGGGTGGGTGTCCTTCCGTCGGCGCCGACCGGCGGCCGACCGCGCGTGGTGCGCGGCCGGCGTCGTGCCTTATTCTCCGGTGCTGCGAATGGCCTCTTCGGTGTCTGACAAGGAGGTCTGCAGCTCCTCCAGGGTGGTGTCCACGAACACGGCGGTGCCGCCGGCGGACTCCTGGACCCCGGCCTGGACGTCCTCGTTGCTCTGGTAGATCTCCACCATCTTTGCCAGCACCTCGCTGTCCGCGTTCTCCTGGGTGGTGGCGAAGATGTTGATGTACGGGAAGGAGGCCGGATCGGCCGGGTCGTCCTCGAACAGCACGTCCTCGGCGCTCAGGCCGGCGTTGTTGAGGAAGTCGTTGTTGATGACGGCCCCGTCCACGTCCGGCAGGGAGTTCGGGATGGCGGCGGCGTCCAGGGCGGAGACGGTGACCTTGGATTCCTCCTCGATCACGTCCTCCAAGGTGGAGGCCGCGTTGCCGCCGTCCTGCAGGGTGATCAGGCCGGCCGCCTGCAGCACCAGCAGACCGCGGGCCTGGTTCACGGTGTCGTTGGGGACGATCACCTGGCCGCCATCCGGGATCTGCTCCAGGGAGTCATGCTTGGTGGAGTACAGGCCCAGCGGGTAGATGACCGTGGCACCGATGACCTGCAGGTCATCCTCCGCTGCCACGTTGTAGTCCGCCAGGTACTGGATGTGCTGGAACTGGTTGACGTCCAGCTCGCCCTCGGACAGGGCCGGGTTCGGCTGCGTGTATTCGGTGAAGTCCACGATGTCCAGGGCGATGCCCTCGGCCTCCACGGCTTCCTCGTAGGTGGTCCAGTAGGGCTCGGAGGCGCCCACCACCCCGAGCTGGACCGGGTTGTCCTCGCTGCCCAGTTCGGCGTCCGACCCGCCGCCGCCGCAGGCGGACAGGGCCAGCGCGCCGGCGAGGGCCAGGGCGGAGAGGGAGAGTGCGCGGGTACGGATCATGGGTGGGGCTCCTGTTGTCAAGGGGGTGGTGACCGGTTAAGCGTAGTTTTACGCGCGCTCATGCCGTCATACGCCGACATACAGGATAGTTCACGCGGCTGGGAGGCCAGGGCCACGGCGATCCTGCCCGGCCACAGTGATGATCACTGTGGCCGGGCAGGATGGGTGTGGGCGGGCAACCGGTCCGTGACCACTCAGCCCTGGTCCACCACCAATTCCTGGTAGCGGTAGAGCAGGGTGGCGGACTCGGCGCGGGTGATGTGCTGGCCCGGCCGGTAGGAGCCGTCGCTGTAGCCCACGGAGATGCCCTCCGATGCCATCCAGGTGATCGCCTGGTAGTGGGAGTCGGTGGTCTCGACGTCCGAGAACTCGGTGTCCTCCGGACCCTGGTGCTCCGGGTCCACGGCGCGGTAGAGGAAGGTGGCGAACTCCCCGCGCGTCACGGGCCGCTTGGGCTTGAACTCCCCGTCCGCGTAACCGTGGGTGATCTCTGCCCTGGCGGCCCAGCTGATGGGTTCGAAGAACGTCGAGTCCTCGGGGACATCCGGGAACGGGGCGTCAGTGGGCTCCATGAACGACGGGTCCAGGTAGCGGTACAGGAAGGCCAGCGACTCCCCGCGGGAGATGTCCCGGTCCTTGCCGAAGGAACCGTCCGCGTAGCCCTGCGTGATGCCCTGCAGCTGCAGCCATCGGACCGGTGCGTAGTACCGCGAGCCGGGCTCGTTGTCCGTGAAGTCGGCCGGGGGCTGCTCGGTCCGGGCGGTCACGCACTCGAAGGAGGCCGCGTCGTCCGCGGAGCCGGATCCCCGGTACTCGGGCCAGGCCGGGTACTGGCACATCGGCCGGGTCCGGTCGGTGTCCGCGTTGGCGTCGAACGCCGTCAGCGTCCCCGGCGCCTCGCCGTCCTCGACCCATGAGGTGAGCACCCCGAGGCCGTCCCAGGTGGCGTTGAACGGGCCGAAGCCGTGACCCAGGCCCGGCACCTTGTAGTAGCGGGCGCTGTCCGCCAACTCGTCGCCGAGCTGTTCAAGCTGCTGCTCCCAGTAGGCGTCCGAGTTGTGGGGACTGATGAAGTCGTCGGCGGTGCCGTGCGTCATCAGCAGCTTGCCGCCGCGCTCGAAGAAGGGCTCGAGGCTGACATCGGAGACGTCCGTGATGGCGGCGAGCTCCTGGATCCGGTCCTCCCACTCGGTGGGGTCGAACTCCATGGCGTCATAGTCCGGGTCCTGCGTGATGAGGTACTTCACGTTGGTGGCGCCCACGCTGTAGAGCAGGCCTTCGGAACCGGAGAGGGGGTTGGAGGGCTGGGGCTCAGCTCCGAAGGTGGAGCGCTCCCAGAGGGCGCCCTCCAGGATCGGCCACGGCCCGAACTCCGTCTGCCCCGCGATCTCGACGCCGGGGGAGTAGGACGAGGCGATGGTGTCGATGGCCGCCAGTTGTGCAGGCGCCAGGCAGGCGTCCTCCTCGACGGCGCCGGCCTCGCAGCCCAGCAGCTCGGCGACCTTCTCGAGGGTCAGCACGTCGTTGCAGCCGGAGACGTTGGAGATGACCCCGTCCACCACGCCGTCCAGCTCCACGGTGTCGCATACCTCGTAGACGGTGTCCGTCAGCAACTTGGTGTCCGCGGGGCTGAGCCAGGCGGCGCCGTCCTCGGCGTAGACGGCCTTTCCGGCGTTGAGCGAGGCCAGGTGCAGCATCATGACGTTGTAGGCCGGGTAGTTGGCCACCACGCCCTCGTAGTCGTCCGGGTACCGGGCCGCGGCGTCCAGGGCCTCGTGCCCGCCCTGCGAGCCGCCGATGAAGTAGGCGTGGTCCGGGGCCTGCCCGTAGTGGGTCTCGGCGAGGACCTCGGAGACGTCGTGGGCCTTCTTGATGGACCACAGCCCGTAGTCCTTGAGGGACTCCTCGTTCAGCGCGAAGGTGGCGTCGAAGCCGGCGCTGGACTCGTGACCGCCGTCCGAGCCGAGGGTCACGTACCCCTGCGCCAGCGGCGTCGCGAGGTCGTGCGGCTGCAGGTTGTGGCGGCCGGTGCCGGTGATCAGGGTCCCGTTGAACGCGCCACCGCCGTACTGCAGCGAATCGCCGTTCCACTCCGCCGGGAGGTTCACCTGGAACGTCACCCCCGGCGCCTCCGGGTCCACCGGCAGGGTCTTGCCGATGACCTTGCAGTACGAGCCGTCGGTCTCATCCGTGACCTGTTCGGCGGTGCTGACCACGGCGCCGGAGGTCGGCACCCCGATCTTCCCCGCGCCGATCTCCAGACCGGCCAGGTCGGCGCAGTCCGTCCCCGTGAGTCCGCCGGCCGTTGCCGTGAGGACGGCGGGCCCGACGCCGGCCACTCCGGGCGTCTGCCCCGGCCCGGCTGCCTGGGCCGGTCCCGTGAGCCCCGCCGTCAGCAGTGATGCCGCCGCGAGTGTGCCGGCCCATCGGAGGGCGGCCTTCGTGAATCCTGACATGCTGAATCCTCCCGAGGTGCGGGATCCAGCGCTGACGTCCGGCGGTGCTGTGGGTGGTGCCCCGCCCTCGGCTGGCTGCAGAGCCCAACGAGTGATGCGCGGTCAGCAGCTGAGAGTTGAACCGGGTGTGGGGTGGACCAGGGTGGTGGGTGCCGACCGTCTACCGCCATATCTTTGAGCGGGCGTGATCGAAGTGTCAAGGGTCACAGCGCGTCCAGGCAGCGCGCCCCGGCGGTCCCTACCGACGTCCCTCGCCCCGCACCGGGATCACCGCGGCGATCCCGGCCGCCACCAGGGCCGCGCCGGCCCCGCACAGCAACGCCACCAGGAAACCGGTGTGCGTGGGCACCGGCACGCCGCCCACCTGCTGGGTCATCGCCCCGAGCAGGGCACCGATGACGGCGGCAGAGGTGGTGGTGCCGAGGGAGCGCATCAGCGCGTTGAGGCCGTTGGCGGAGGCCTTCTCCGTGGCCGGCACCGCGCTCATGATGAGGGCGGGCATGGCCCCGTAGGCGAAGCCGATGCCGCAGCCGACCACGGCCACCGCACCGCACAGCAGCACCAGGGTCCACAGGATCATGGTGCCGTCGGCCGGCCCCGGGGCACGGTTTCCGAGGGTGGCCAGCACCAGGGCGGTGGCCCCGTAGCCGGCGGCGATGACCGCGCCGGCCAGCGTCAGAGTCGTCTTCGGGCCCCGGCGGTAGCTGATCCGGGCACCCATGCCGGAGACTGCCATCATCCCCAGGCCCATCGGCGCCATCCACAGCCCCATCTGGATCATGGTCTGACCGAGCCCATGGCCGAGGTCTACGGGCAGCTGCATGACCTGCGGGATGATCAGGTTCATCGCGTACATCGTGAAACCGAAGAGGATCGTGGTGAGGTTGGTCAGCAGCACGACGGGCCGGATGCTGGTCCGCAGGTCCACCAGCGGCGCCGGACGGCGCCACTCGTAGGCGCCCCAGGCCACCAGCACTGCGGCGGCCGCCCAAAGGCTGCTCACGGTCAGGACACTGCCCCACCCCCATTCGGCGCCCTTCGAGATGCCCAGCAGCAGGGCCGTCAGCCCGATGGCCAGCCCGATGGTGCCGACCACGTCGAAGCCGGCCGGTTTCCGGGCCCTGCCGGCCTTCCCGCCCGAATCGGCCCGGCCCGCTGTCTCGACCCGGGCTGCGGGGCGGAGCGCGGGGATGACCACCACGATGGCGACGGCCGTGGCCACGGCGATGGCCGCCGTCGCCCAGAAGAGCACGCGCCAACTGGCGAACTGGGCGATCGCCGCCGCCATCGGGATGCCCAGGGCGCCGCCGATGCCCATGGACGAGCTCATCAGGGCGATGGCCGAGCCGGCCTTCTTCGGGGGCAGCACGTCGTGGATCAGGGAGATGCCCAGCGGGATCATGCCGGTGCCCAGGCCCTGGAGGCCGCGGCCGAGGATCATCACCGGAACGTCCGTGGCGAGGGCGCAGACCACGGAGCCGAGGATGAACGGGGAGACGGCCACCAGCATCATCCGCTTCTTGCCGTACAGGTCGGCCAGCCGGCCCATCACGGGCGTGCTCACCGCACCGACGAGCAGCGTCACGGTGATGACCCAGGAGGCCGTGGCCACGTCCGTGCCGAAGATGACGGGCAGCTCCCCGAGGATCGGGACCACCAGCGTCTGCGCCAGGGACACCACGATGCCCGTCGCGGCGAGGACGGCCACGAGCAGCCGGGGGCTCACGGTCGGGGCGGCCGCCGCCGGTGCGGCAGCGGCCGGTGAGGCGGCCGGGGGCGGCGAGGCGGGGGCAGTGCTGGACTGCGACTCTGAGGGTGGCACCTGTGCATGCTACCCAGCGGTGCCCGGCCCGGGGACCGGACGTTCCTGGCCCGGATGCGTTGTGCGGGCAGAAGTTGTGGTGCGAGCCGGGGCTCGTCAGGCCGTGGACCAGACAGCCAGCTCGTTGCCGCCCGGGTCCGTGAAGTGGAACCGCCGGCCACCGGGGAAGTCGTAGGGCTCGCGGGTGACCCGCCCACCGGCCGAGCGCACCGCGGCGACGGTGGCCTCGAGGTCCTCGGAATAGAGGATCACCAGCGGCGTGCCGGATCCCGCCGTGGCGTGCGGGGTGAGACCGCCGGCCTCACCGTCTCCGTCCGGGGAGCGGATCCCGGCGTAGTCCGGGCCGTAGTCGTTGAAGGACCAGCCGAACGCCTCGCGGTAGAAGGCCGTGGACGTCTCCAGGTCCGGCGCGGCGAGCTCGACGTAGTCGATCGCGTGGTGTGTGGGTGCCATGGGGGAATGGTAGGGGCGGCCGGGCGCCGGGGCGAGGGGCCGGCGTCGGGCCGGATGACCGTGCCGTGCGCCACAATGGGGCCATGACGACGGATGATCCCCGCTTGCCCGAACCCTTTGAACTCCACGTCCCCGAGCCCGAGCTGGAGGACCTGGCCTTGCGGTTGTCCCGGGCGCGGCTGCCGGATCCGGCGCCGGGTGAGCCGTGGGCCCACGGGACCGACGTCGGCTGGCTGGCCGAGCTGCTCGGGTACTGGCGGGAGGGCTTCGACTGGCGGGCGCAGGAGGCCGCCCTGAACGCCTTCCCGCAGTTCCGCAGCGAGCTGCACGGCATTCCCCTGCACTTCCTGCACGTGCCCGGGAAGGGACCCGAGCCGATGCCGCTGCTGCTCAGCCACGGCTGGCCGGGCTCGGTGTTCGAATTCCTGGACCTCATCCCGCGGCTGACCGACCCCGCGCGGTTCGGCGGGGACCCGGCGGACGCGTTCACCGTGGTGGCGCCCTCCCTGCCCGGCTACGGGCTGTCCTTCCGCCCCGGGCAGGACCGGCTGGCCGTCCCCGAGATCGCCGACCTCTTCGCCGAGCTGATGACCCAGGTGCTGGGCTACGAGCGGTTCGCCGCGCAGGGCGGCGACTGGGGTGCGCACATCTCCACGAGTCTGGGGGTGCGGCACCCGGAGAAGCTGGCCGGCGTGCACGTGAACTTCATGGCGATCTCCCCGGGGGCGGTTCCCGTGGAGGGTGCCACCGCCGAGGAGCTGGACTACCGGGAGGCGTCCACCCAGTGGCGTTCCCTCGAGGGCGCCTACGGCCAGATCCAGGGCACCAAGCCGCAGACGCTCGCGGCCGCCCTGATGGACAGCCCGGCGGGCCTCGCCGCGTGGATCGGGGAGAAGTTCCACGCCTGGACGGACCACGGCGGGGACGTCTTCGAGGCCGTGGACCGGGACCGGATGCTGGCGAACATCAGCCTGTACTGGTTCACCGGGGCCATCGCCTCCTCCTTCCGCCCCTACTACGACCAGGTGCACGGGATCGGGCCGCTGGACGGCGGGGCCACCGTGGATGTGCCCACCGGCTACGCGGCCTTCCCCGCGGAGATCCGGCTGCCGCCGCGCTCGCTGGTGGAACGCTTCTACCCGGACATCCGCCGCTGGAGTGAGATGCCGCGGGGCGGGCACTTCGCGGCCCTCGAGCAGCCCGAGGCGCTGGCGCGGGAGATCACGGAGTTCTGCCGCGGCCTGCGCTGACGGCACCCTCGTGCGTTTTCAGGGCGATCCCACGGGTGGGATCGCCCTGAAAGTGATGGGGTCAGGCGTGCCGGCTGGGCAGTGACTCGGCGATGGTCCTGGCGGCCAGGTGCAGCTGGGGAACCCGCCGGGTCAGGTCCGCGGCCGTGACGGTGCTGATCGGGGCGCTGAGGGCGATGGACTCGGAAGCCGCCCATCCCTTCGGGGTGGGGATGGGCACCGCAACGGACACGACGCCGATTTCGCGCTCGTCGGACGAGAGTGAGTAGCCGTCCCCGCCGAGGGTCAGCCGCTCTTTGAGCCGGTCCAGAGTCAGGTCCCCAGCCTCATGGCGCAGGGTGACCGAGGCCGCGAGAACGCTGGCCAGTTCGCCGTCTGGCAGGTCCCTGATCAGCGCCTTGCCGCCGGCGCCGACGGTCAGGGGGAGACGCCGACCCTGGGGTAACTCATAGCCGAGCTCGGCGGAGCCGATGGACCGCTCGATCAGGACGCGTTCGAACCCCAGTCGGCTGTACAGCGACGCCGTTACCTCGGTGTCAGCCGCCAGACGCTGCAGGACGGGCCTGCAGACTCGCGGCAGGGGATCCGTCTCCAGATAGGAACGAGCCGCCGGCAAGGCGCCCGGGCCCACGCTGTAGGACTTGTCGGACTGGTTGACCAGGCCGGATCCGCACAGCACCCGCAGGATGCGCAACGCGGTGGGAGAACTCATGCCGCAGTCCTCGGCTATCACCTTCAGCCGACGGGGCCCGTCGTAGCGCTGAAGCTGCTCCAACACCTGGATGGCGCGGGACAGCGACCGCATCGGATTCGATGCTGCGGAATCGGCCATGGAGTTCCTCCTCTGGATCACTTTCATCCTACTCAACGACTTTGATGGTGCCCGTCGTGGCGTGGGCTGTCGCCGGCGACGCAGACCCATTTCGCGGCATGTACTTGACGTTTGTGATCCACCTCATGCAGACTCCACTCTGAACAAAAGACTTCCATGCATTGGAAGAAGATTGCATAGTACGCAATATGGACCGTCTAAGGGGCACTGCATGACCATCGACAACCACCCTCGGGTCGCACCGGAACTGCTCGACCGGTTCCGTCGGCTGCCCGCCGCCAACGTCGGCGATGCCATGGGGCGACTGAACGTGGCCAGCTCGGCCATCCGTCCGGCGTGGCCCGGCGCCCGCATCGCCGCCCCGGCCTTCACCGTGGCGGTGCCGGCCGGGGACAACCTGGGCATCCAGGAGGCCCTGAAGGCAGCCCTTCCCGGGGACGTGATCGTGGTCGGCGCCGCCGGGTACACAGATCGTGCCCTCCTCGGCGAGCTGATCGGCGAGCGCGCCATCAACGCCGGCCTGGCCGGGTTCGTGGTGGACGGCGCAGTCAGGGACGCGGAAGACCTCGGGCAGATCGGGATGCCGGTCTTCTCCCGCGGGATCACGCCGGCCGGTCCCTATCACCACGGCCCCTACCGGATGTCCGTGCCGGTCGCCTGCGGCGGCGTGGCCGTCAGCCCCGGGGACATCGTGGTGGCTGACTCCGACGGAGTCGTCTTCGTCCCCGCCGCCGAGGCGGAACAGATTGCGGAGGCCGCCGAAGCGGTCTTCGTCGATGAGGCCGGGCGCCGCGAGCGCATCCTGGCCCAGCGCACCACCGAGAACTGAGGAAACCACCCATGAAGATCGCCATTATCGGCCTCGGTGAGGCCGGCACCATCTATGGATCCGCCCTTGCGGACTTCGGGCATGACGTGACGGGATTCGACCCTGTCATCACGAAGGTCCCGCAGGGCATCCGCCTGTCGTCGAGTGGTGCGGAGGCCGCTGCCGACGCAGACGCCGTACTCGTGTTGACCGGTGCACGCGGTGCCGCTGCCGTCGCCGAGGAGGTGCTTCCGGCCCTGCCGGACCATGCCGTCTACGCGGACCTGACGTCCGCATCCCCGTCCCTGAAGCGTGATCTCGGTGGCAGGGCCGGTGCAGTACGGTTCACAGATGTCGCCATCCTGGGTGCGGTCGTGGCCAAACGGGAATCCACGCCGCTGATGGCCAGCGGCAAGGGGGCGGAGGCGTTCGCCGAACTGCTCTCGCCGATCGGCGCCCCGGTGGAGGTGGTCCCCGGCGGGCCGGGCGCGGCCATGGAACACAAGCTGGTCAGGAGTGTCTTCATGAAGGGGCTGGCATCGGTGGTCATCGAGGCCGTGCAGGCCGGCCGGGCTGCCGGGCTCGAGCCGTGGATCCGTGAACAGATCGCCCGCCAGCTGGCTGGCGACGGCCAGGCCACGATCGACCGGTTCCTGAGCGGCACCGTCAAGCATGCCACCCGTCGTTCGCAGGAGATGCGTGACGTGGCCGCCTTCTTGGAGACACTGGGGGTACCCCACGAGATGACCGAGGCCTCGGCTCTCTCCATGGAGGAGATCCTGCGCCGCGGCGAGCGTGCAGAGGGAGCCGGGTCATGATCGGTATCTGGGCACTGCTCGTCTATCTGGCGGTGATCATCGTGATGGTCACCGCGCTCAAGCGCAATGTCGGTGAGGCGATGATCGTCGGCTTCGTGGTGGCGGTGGCCTTCAACGGGACGCAGGCGCTGGCCCATGGCTGGACGGCGCTCTACGATGCCCTGACTGATGAGATCGTCTATGCCACGGTTCTCTTCGTGCTCATGGGTTATCTGTTGGAGCGAGTCGGTGTCATGGAACGGATGATCAACCTTCTGGACTCGGTCCTCGGCGGCATCAAGGGCGGCCCGGCCTACGTCTCCACCGTCGCCTCCGCCGGATTGGGGTCGATCGTGCACAATCAGGCCGCCATCGCCGCCACCGTGGGTTCCGTGACCATCCCCTGGATGGACCGCTCCAAGATCGACCGCACCACCTCGGCCGCCATCGTGGCAGGAAATGCCGGCATGGGGATCACCTTCCCCTTCAGCGCCTCCATGTTCGTCCTGGTCGGCTCAGGCGCGGTCGGCTTCACACTGGAGATCGAGGAACTGTTCATCCCGCTGCTCATCGGCGGGCTCTGGTGTGTGCTCCACCGCCTGATCGTGACGGCCATCCAGGTCCATCGCAGCGGGGCCGTGGCCACCGACCGGGCGAACCGGGCGAAGTTCGGCGAGGCCTTCCGGAAGGGGTGGGCGACACTGTTGCTGTTCCCCGCCGTGGCCCTGCCGATGGTGATCACCAGCGGCCCGGTCAAGACCGCGATCAGTGGCTATGTGGACGTGGAGGACATCACCGACCAGGTGAGCGTGATCTTCTGGCTGCCCATCGTCCTGATCGTCGTCGGGTCGGTGCTCGGCCGGAAGAACCTGCCCCGCGGCCTGCGGCAGTGGCGGGACTTCCTGGTGGACGCGACTCCACGACTCGGGATCGTCGGCATCACGGTGCTCTTCGCCTTCGCCGGTGCCAATGCCCTGGCCACCACGGGACTGCCCGAGCAGCTCGCCGGGGTCCTGGAGGGCATGGACCTGCCCGTCTGGCTGCTGGCCCTGGTCATCGGCCTGATCGTCATCGCCGTGGCCGCGCCATTGTCTTCCACAGCCACCATGGCGGCCGTCGGCACGGTGTCCGTCGCGGCACTCGTGGCGGCCGGGGTCCCGGCGACGACGGCGGCCACCGCAGTCCTCATCTTCTCCTCCTGTGAGGCGGCGGTACCGCCAGGCGGCGCACCGCTGTATGTTTCGACCGGCATCGCCGGCGTCAACCCGCTCTACACCTTCCCGAAGATGCTCGTCTACTACGCGCTGCCGCTGCTGGCCATCGGCGTGCTGGTGGCCTCGGGCTTCCTGCCCATCTAGGAATCGACATGACCATCAAACGCGTAATGAATCCGATCTTCGTGGTTTCCATCTCCGTGGCAGTCCTGGGTGGGCTGCTGCTGGTCGCCTCGCAGGCCCTGGGCATGATCACCGGTCAGGTGGCGCTGCTCGAGGTGTTCAACGGCTGGTTCAAGACGGTGCTGTGCATCGCCGCCTCCATCGCCTCCATCGCCGTGTACTTCACCCTGTACGCGCGGCCCGGATCCGATACCGGCACTGACGCTGGCGGACAAGGTTCCGGGGAGGCCCGATGACCAGCCGGCACGCGGATCCCCACGTGACGGGCTGGCCCACCCGTGCCGAACTCCTCCAGCGATCCGATGGCGGGGAACCGGGCACCTCGTGGGGCATCTTCCCCGACCCGTGGCGAGGTGCGCCGTCCTTCGCCGATGCGCCGGAGAACGTCCTGGCGGCCACCCGGGTGGTCCGCCGGGGCGAGGCCTTCGGGCTGGACTACCCCGCGGACGCCTTCGTCCCGGGAATGTCCCGCACGCGAGGGGCACCTGAACACACGATCTTTGCCAACCACCCGGCCCACCGGGACGACTACCTCGACGGGTTCTACCTCCAGGGGTCCTCCCAGATTGACGGGTTGCGGCATCGACGGTCCGACGACGTGGGCTTCTACGCCGGTGTCCCGGACGAACGGGTGAGGGCCGGCACTCCAGACCTCGGGGTCCAGGTCTGGGCCGAGACCCCGATCGTGACGCGTGGGATCCTGCTCGACCTGCAGGGGGTCCGGGCCGCCCAAGGTCGGGACATCGATCACCCGGGCGGCGAACAGCTGCCCTTCGCGTTGATCGAACAGGCACTGGCCGCCCAGGACGTCACGCTGCGGACCGGTGACGCCGTCATGCTGCACACCGGTTGGGCTGAATGGTTCCTGGGACTGTCCGCGGACGGCAAACACCGGCAGCAGGAAAGCCGTCGCGCCACCGGCATGGCCCAGTCCGCCGAGTTCGTCGATTGGGCCTGGGACAGCGGCGTGAGCCTGGTGGCCGCTGACAACTTCGCGGTCGAATGCCTGCCGGTGGCGAACTCCTCGCCGTTCACCGGCAGCGCTCCGAATGACAAGGGCATGATGCACCAGGAGTTGTTGGCCAAGCTGGGCATCCCGCTGGGTGAACTGTGGCAGCTCGGGCCCATTGCCGCGCGGATGCGGGAGCACGCCCAGTGGGAGTGCCTCCTGACGGTGAAGCCCCTCAACGTGGTGGGGGCCACCGGATCACCGGCCAACGCCACGGCAATCCTGTAGGAGCCCCTCGGAAGCTGTCCCGGACAGCCCTGCCAGCATCACAGCGATCCCGCCGCGCCACAGCAATTTTCACTGTGGCGCGGCAGGATCGTTGAGGTTCAGGGGCGGTGGCCGCGGCCTGCGCTGACGGCACCCTGGTGCGTTTTCAGGGCGATCCCACGGGTGGGATCGCCCTGAAAGTGATGGGGGTCAGGCGTTGACGTCGACGACGGTGCGCCCGCGGGTGCGGCCGGCCAGGATCTGCTCGGCGTAGGGGATGGTGTCCTCCAGGCCGATCGTGGTGGTCATGGCGTCGAGCTGGTCGAGGTCCAGCTCCTGCGCCAGCGCGGTCCAGGCCCGCTCGCGCAGGGGCCGGGGGGCGTAGACGGAGTTCGCGCCGGTCAGGGTGACCCCGCGCAGGATGAAGGGGGTGACGGTGGTGGGCAGGTCCATGCCCTGGGCCAGCCCGCACGCGGAGACGGTGCCGCCGTACTGTACCTGCGCCAGGACGTTGGCCAGGGTGGTGCTGCCGGCCACGTCGATCGCCCCGGCCCACCGCTCGGACTGCAGCGGCTTGCCGAGTTCCTCGGAGAGCTCGTGGCGGTCGAGCAGTTCCGCCGCACCGAGCCCGCGCAGGTAGTCGCCCTCCTCCTCGACGCGTCCGGTGGAGGCCACCACCCGGTAGCCGCGTCCGGCCAGCAGGGACACCGCCACGGAGCCCACCCCGCCGGCGGCGCCGGTCACCAGCACGTCCCCGGACTCGGGGGTCACGCCGGCATCGGCGAGCTGCAGCACGGAGATCATGGCCGTGAACCCGGCGGTGCCGAGGGCGGCTGCGCGTTTCGGGCTGAGGGCCTCGGGCAGCCTGACGAGCGCCGCCGGGCTGACCTTCGCCCGGGTGGCGAAGCCGCCGTTCAGGGACTCGCCGATGCCGTCCCCGTTCAACACCACGGTGTCCCCGGCTGCCCAGTCCGGGTCCTCGGAGGCGGTGACGGTACCGACGATGTCGATGCCCGGGATGATGGGCCAGGACTGCAGGATCCCGCGCCCGCCGCCGGTGATGGCCATGCCGTCCTTGTAGTTGTAGCTGGAGTACAGCACGTCCAGCTCCACGGTGCCGGCCTGGCCGACGCCCACCAGCATCTCGTCCTCCGCCAGCTCCTTGACCTGTGCCTCGGCACCCTGGGACTCCACGATCACTGCGCGCATGCGTCCTCCTTCGTCTGATGTCTTCGTCGGGTTCGGATGAGTGTTGTCGCCACGGCCCACGCTACGGGCCTGCCGCCCGCTCCGCACCCCTGGCGACCTCCACGAACTCGGCCGCCACGCCGCCGTCGGGCAACCGGTCCCGCCAGACCGCCTGGAGGGTCCGGCCGAGCCGCCGCCCGCGCGTCGGGACCTCGATCAGCTGGCCGGCGCGCAGGTAGCCCGCGACCGCGAGCCGGGACAGCACCGCCGGCCCGATGCCCTCCACCACCGCCTGGCAGATGGCGGAGTTGCTGTTGAGCTCCACCAACGGGGCGGGGCGGTGGTCGTCCACGAGCCGGTCGAGGAAGGCGCGCGTGCCCGAGCCCTCCTCCCGCTCCACCAGCGCCGTGACGGCGAGTTCGGCCGGTTCCAACGGCTCGTGACGCCGCGCCCACGGGTGTCCGGGCCCGGCCACCACCACGAGCTGGTCCGTGAACACCGTGAGGTGCTGCAGGCCCGCGGGCAGGTCGGGCGTCTCCACGAAGCCCAGCGCCACATCCCCGCCGGCCACCGCCTCGATCACCTGCGCCGAGTTCATCACCGTCAGCCGCGTGGCCACGCCCGGCCGCCGCGCGCGGAAGGCCCCGATCCACCCCGGCAGCAGGTGCTCCGCAATGGTCATGCTCGAGCCGATCGCCAGCTCCTGGTGCCCGCGGTGCGCCAGCGCGTCCGCACCGGCCGCCAGCCGGTCCACCGCCTCCAGCGCCTCGCGCGCCCACTCGACGGTCAGCACGCCCTCCGGTGTCAGCGTGGACCCCCGCGTGGAGCGGCGCAGCAGTGTGTAGCCGAGCCGCCGCTCGAGCGTGGCCAGGGACCGCGAGGCGTTCGACTGCGCGATCCCCGCCGCCCGCGCCGAGGCGCTCAGACTTCCGTGGTCGGCGGTGCCGACGAGCAACCGCAGCATGGTCAGATTCAGCCAAGAGTCGATCGGCGGCAGGGGAGAGGCGGCGGAAGGCATATCAGCATCATATGACCGCGATGGTCTACCAGGGGCTACTGCCGGCCGGCGGGAGCTGGAATCGTCGTGGGGTGACTTCTCCCCAGACCGCCGGCGGCGCCCGGCCTGGCGCGCTCCCGCCCGGTGACGCGCCGGGAGCCCGCCCGCCGCAGGGTGGACTACGCGACCGGGTCTTCCCGGCCTTCCCGACGACGGCCCTGCCCGGTCTGGCGGTCTGCTTCGGTGCCGCGGTGCTCGCCTGGGGCGCCGGGATGCTGCTGCCGGGCGTGAGCCCGCTGCTCGTGGCGATCCTCGCCGGGGCGCTGTGGCGGAACCTGGCCCCCGTGCCGGCACGGCTCGCCCCGGGCGTGGCGCTCTCCGGCAGGAGGCTGCTGCGCGTGGGCATCGTGCTGCTCGGCCTGCAGGTCTCCCTGGGCGCGGTGCTGGACCTCGGTGCGGGGGTGCTGGCCGTGGTGGCGCTCTCGGTGACGGTGACCTTCCTGGCCACCCTGTGGCTGGGGCGCCTGCTGAAGGTCTCGATGGCGCTGCGGATGCTGATCGCCGCCGGGTTCTCCATCTGCGGAGCGTCCGCGGTGGCCGGTGCCGACGGGGTGGTGAAGGCCCGGCAGCAGGAGGTGGCCACGGCCATCACGCTGGTGGTGCTGTTCGGCACCCTGATGATCCCGCTCGTGCCCTTCCTCGGTGGACTGCTGGGCCTGCCGGAGGAGACGCTGGGGATCTGGATCGGGGCCTCCACTCACGAGGTCGCCCAGGTGGTGGCCGCCGGCGGGGCCGTGGGCGGCGGGGCGCTCGCGGTGGCGGTGACCGTCAAGCTGGCCCGGGTGCTCACGCTGGCGCCGATCATGGCCGGGCTCTCGATCTACCTGCGGCGGCGTGAGGGCCGTCGAGAGGGTACGGACGAGGGCGGGACGAGGCAGGTGCGGCGACCACCCCTGGTCCCGCTGTTCGTGCTGGGGTTCATCGCGATGATGGCCCTGCGGACCACGGGCCTGCTGCCCGAGCCCGTGCTGGCCGGCACCCAGATCCTGCAGACCCTGCTGCTCTCGGCGGCGATGTTCGCCCTCGGGCTCGGCGTGCACGTCAGGAGCCTGCTGCGGGTGGGCTTCCGGCCGGTGCTGCTCGGGGCGGCGTCCACCGTCGTCATCCTGGCGACCTCGCTGGGAGGGATCGCGGTGCTGGGGCTGTAGGGGCCGGCGTCGTGCCCCCGCCCGTGTCCCCGTGGCGTGGCGGTCAGTAGTTCTGCGGCGGGTCCGAGGCGGGGAAGGAGGCCTGGCCCCAGTCATCCGCCCGGGCGTCGTCCGAGTCGTGCTGGACCTGCGCCTTCGTGGCGTCGGCGACCAGCCTGTTGGCCACCTCGGCGTCGTTCGTGGTCACCGTCTTCGTGACCGTGATGGTCTCCGAGGTGGTTCCCGGGGTGTTCTTCGGATCGCTCATGGCAACTCCTCTCGAGTGCTTCGATACTGCTTCCATCATGGTCCCGGCGGGCGCTCAGTGCACGGGTTGCCCGCCGCCGCTGGGGGTCGAGGTGCCGCACCGGGGTAACGGGCCGGCGTCGGGATTCTAGTCCCGG
This sequence comes from Citricoccus sp. NPDC055426, assembly GCF_040677445.1. NCBI lineage: Bacteria > Bacillati > Actinomycetota > Actinomycetes > Micrococcales > Micrococcaceae > Citricoccus > Citricoccus sp. NPDC055426. The sequence continues at coordinate 362,995 of NZ_JBFARZ010000003.1, read as the reverse complement.
TGCTGCACCGGAAGCCGGTCTCGGTGGTAGGTGATGTCCGTGTAGCCGTGCGGGGCGGGCTGGCCGTCCTCGCCGAGGGAGACGAAGACGATCCGCTCGATGGTCAGGATGACCTGGCGGGTGATCATGTTGCGGACCTCGGCGCGCATGGTCAGCGAGGTGCGCCCGAAGTGGGTGGCCTTCAGGCCCATCTCGATCATGTCCCCCTGGCGGGCCGAGGAGACGAAGTTGATCTCCGAGATCAGCTTGGTCACGCTGCGGTGGTTGCCGAGCTGGATGATGGCGTAGATGGCGGCCTGCTCGTCGATCCAGCGCAGCAGCGAGCCGCCGAACAGGGTGCCGTTGGCGTTGAGGTCCTCGGGTTTGACCCACTTGCGGGTGTGGAAGCTGACGCCGTCCCCGGCCGGGTCGACGGTCCCGTCCGGGCCTACGGTGGGCAGGGCTGCGGTGCGGTCCGCGGGCTGTTCGGTGGTCATGGATCGAGACTAGTCCCGAGTGTGACAGCTGGCACTCGACATACCTATGGGCATAGGTATATGGTGTGGAGTGAACCACTTGTGGTGCGGATCACCGTCCGGAGTAGCTGTCGGCGAGCCGCTGCCGTACAGAATCGTGTCAGCTACTAGTCAGTATCCCCGGCAGTACACCCCCAGAAAGGAACGTTTCGATGACCGAAACCGTTGCAAACACCAAGTCGCTGCAGGACGTGCTGGATGCGTCCGGCAACGTGGTCGACCACCTGCGCAACTCCCAGATCGGCGCCTACATCTACCCCGTGGTGGCCCCGGAGTTCTCCAACTGGCGCTCTGAGCAGCGCGCCTGGCGTGACTCCGCCGTGCTGTTCGACCAGTCGCACCACATGGACAACCTGATCCTGCGTGGCCCGGATGCCATCAAGTTGATCTCGGACACCGCCATCAACTCCGTGGCCAAGTTCCCCGTGAACAAGGCCAAGCAGTACGTTCCGACCACCCCGGCCGGCCACGTCATCGGCGACGGCATCCTCTTCCGCCAGGAAGAGGAGGAGTACGTGTACGTGGGCCGCGCCCCCGTCACCAACTGGATGCTCTTCCAGGCCCAGCGCGGTGACTACAAGAACCTCGAGATCGTCGAGGACCGCCGCTCCCCGTCCCGCCCCATGGGCAAGCCGGTGCACCGCGAGTACTACCGCTTCCAGATCCAGGGCCCGCGCGCCTGGGAGATCATCGAGAAGCTGCACGGCGGCAAGCTGGAGCAGCTGGGCTTCTTCAACATGTCCTGGATGAACATCGACGGCACCCAGGTCCGCACCCTGCGTCACGGCATGTCCGGCGCCCCCGGTCTGGAGATCTGGGGCCCCTACGCCGACTACGACCGCATCCGCGACGTCATCCTGGCCGCCGGTGCCGAGTTCGGCATGCTCGCTGTGGGCTCCCGTGCTTACCCCTCCAACACCCTGGAGTCCGGCTGGATCCCGTCCCCGCTGCCGGCGATCTACACCGGTGACGGCATGATGGCCGAGTACCGCCAGTGGCTGGGCGCCGATTCCTACGAGGCCAACAACGCCGTGGCCGGTTCCTTCGTCTCCGACAACATCGAGGACTACTACCTCAACCCCTGGGAGCTGGGCTACGGCAACTTCGTGAAGTTCGACCACGACTTCATCGGCCGTGAGGCCCTGGAGAAGATCGATCCGGCCGCCCAGCGCAAGAAGGTCACCCTGGCCTGGGATCCGGAGGACATCAAGCGCATCCAGTCCTCGCTGTACGACACGGAGGGCACCCCCTTCAAGTACTTCGACCTGCCGCTGGCCAACTACGGCTCCTCCAACTACGACGCCGTGGTGGACGCCGACGGCAACGTGGTCGGCATGTCCATGTTCACCGGCTACTCCGCCAATGAGAAGCGCGCGCTGTCCCTGGCCACCATCAACGCGGACGTCCCCGAGGGCGCCGAGCTGAAGGTCATCTGGGGCGAGCCGGACGGTGGCACGAAGAAGACCACCGTGGAGCCGCACGTCCAGACCGAGGTCTCCGCCACGGTCTCCCCGGTGCCGTTCTCCGCGGTCGCCCGCGAGTCCTACCAGGGCGGCTGGCGCACCGGCTACAAGGGCTGATCACCCGGTAGCTCCGGTTCCCGGCCCCGCCGGGGTAAACCCTGAAGCACGACGTCGGCGCCCCACCTTTCCGAGGTGGGGCGCCGACGTCGTTGTGGTGGGGTATGCCGATCCTCCGGGCCCCGCCCTCGGGCTGGGCCCGGGGGAGTGGATCAGGCCGGGACGGCGGAGAGCTGGCCGTCGACCATCTCGACCACGCGGTCGCAGTGCTCCAGGACGTCATGGTCATGGGTGACCATCACGCCGGCGATCCCGCGCTCGTGGCACTGGCGGGCCAGCAGCGCCACGATGTCCTGACTGCGGCGGCGGTCCAGCGACGCCGTCGGCTCGTCCACCAGCAGCAGCCCGGGCTCGTTGACCAGGGCGCGGGCGATGCCCACCCGCTGGCGCTCGCCGCCGGAGAGCTGGCCGGGGCGGTGGCCGGCCCGGTGGCCCATGTCCACCGCGGCCAGCAGTGGCGCCGGGTCGAAGGAACGTGACCGTCCACGGTGATGGGCGATCCGGTGTGCCAGGCGCAGCTGGTCGGCGGCGTTCAGGGCCGGGACGAGGTTGCCGGACTGGAAGACGAAGCCCAGGTTGCGGCGCCGGAAGGCGGCCAGCCGCCCCTGTCCACGCAGCCCGGACAGATCCTGGCCCAGCACCTCCACCGTCCCGGAGGTGGGCGCTGCCAGGGCGCCGGCCACGGCCAGCAGGGAGGACTTGCCGGCACCCGAGGGGCCGATCACGGCCAGGAACTCGCCGGGGGCCACGCTGAGCGTGACGTGGTCGAGGGCGCGGATCTCCTCGCCGCCGTCGCCGAGCTCCAGGGTGACGTCCCGCAGGTCTAGGCCGAGGGGCCCGGGGTGGACTGCGCCCGCGCGGTTCGACGCGGCATCGAGGTGGTGGGCGGTGGCGCTCATCGGTTGCCTCCCAGGGCAGTGATCGGTTCGATACGGGTCACTCGCAGCACGGCCACGGCAGCGCCGACCAGTCCCAGCAGGATGGTCAGGGCCGAGGCGACGGCGATGGGCTGGGCCTCGAGGGCGAAGGGCATGCCATCGGGCATCAGCGAGCCGAGCCCGAGGCCGGCCGCGACGCCGAGGGCGGTGAAGGAGACCAGCAGGATGGAGGCCTGGGCCAGGCCATCGCGCAGCAGGTACCCGGCCGAGGCGCCCATGGCCCGCAGCACGGCCAGCTCGTGGCTGCGCTGGATGGTCCAGACGGTGAAGAAGGCACCGACCACCAGGGCGCCGATGGCGTACAGGAAGACCTGGATCATGCTCAGGGTCATGGTCTCGGCCTGGTAGCCGGGGGAGGCGTTGAAGGACTCCTCCAGGGCCATGGTGGTGGTGGTGGCCTCCGCGTCCCCAGCGGCGAACGCCTCCGGGTCCCCGGCGGTCAGGGCCGAGCCCTCGGCGCCCTGCAGGGCGATGACCGAGGCCTGGTCGAAGTCCAGGGCGGCCAGCTGCTCCTGGGTGGGGGCGGCGCCGTCCGGGGCCTGGCCGGCGGCGATCAGCTGCCAGGTGGCCAGCGGCAGGTAGGCGATGTTCACGTGGCCGAACGTGGCCTGGCCGTCGGTGAAGCCGACGACCTCCAACTCCGTGTTGATCCGGTCCAAGGTGATCACGGTGCCCAGCTCGATGCCCTCACCCTGCAGGCTCTGGGAGACGACGAGGCCTGCGGCTCCGTCCAACGCCTCGCCCTCCGCCGGTTCGGGAGCCAGGAAACCCTGCGGATCCACGCCGAACAGGGTCAGGTCCACCTGCTCGCCCCGGTCGGTGACGGCGTTCATGATGGAGGAGCCCATGAGCTCCGCTTCCGCCACGTCAGGCTGGTCCTGCCAGGCGGCGAGCTGGTCCGCGTCCACGACGGACCGGGAGAAGGCGTTGTCGGTCTTGGTGCCCTCATCGAAGGCGAAGGCCGAGACGGGAAGGGACTTCAGGCCGGAGACGCCGTCATTGACCAGTCCGGAGGATAAGCCGGACAACAAGACCATGAGGATGGCGATGAGGCCGATCACCAGGCCCATCAGGCTGAAGCGCCCGCGGGCGAAGGTGAGTTCACGCAGTGCGAGGAACATGGGAGAGTGGATCTTTCGGTCAAGTATTCGACAGGGTGTCGAGAAGATTTCGACAGCGTGTCATGAAAGCGGTTCCGATCGCAACTTCACGGAACCTGGACTCGGGTGCCGACGTGACCGCTCCGCCCGTCTTTCAGGCGGTGGTTCCCCTGCCGCCGTGCTCGCGCACCATTGGGCCCAGGACGGTCTCCAGGTGCCGCAGGGCCGCTGCGAGATCCTGACCGGATTCCAGCAGCAGTGTGGCGCCGTGGACCACGGCGTTGACCAGTTCGGCCACCGCTGCCGGGGATTCCACCTGGAGGCGTTCCAGCGTCTGCACGAGGGGTTCCTGGACCTCCCGGTGCATGCGCGTGGCCTGTTCGTCGAGTTCCTCGCCCGGGGCCAGGGCGGCCAGGGCGCTGCCCACCGCGTGGGCCCCCTCGGCCACGAGTGAGACATTCGCCACGGCATAGGCCATGAGTCGATCCGCCTCGGTGGGGGCCTGCTCCATGGCCGTGGAGATGCGCCGGGTCCAGCGCGGGTAGACGTCCCGGACCATGGCCTGGAGCAATTCCTGCTTGGACGCGAAGTACTGGTAGATGCTGGTGCGGGCCAGTCCGGCGCGCTGGGCGACCTGGGACAGGCTGGGGGCCTCGCCGGTCTCGGTCAGCAACTCGTGGGCGGCATCCAGCAGGGCGCGCTCCCGGGCGGCGCGATGCTCCGCGAGGGTGGACTTGCTGATGCGTGGCATGAGACCACAGCCTACTCCGGAGCCAGTAGGAGGCGCCTGCCGCCAGCCCGGCTGCGGAGAATTGTCCCGACAGCCTGTCGGGATCACATAGACTGGCTGACCATGGACTTTCTGCACTCCGCTGCTCTCTTCCTGCACATCCTCGGCGCCTCCGCCCTCGCGGGCGGTTGGTTGGCCACCTTCCGCCGGCCCACGGTCTCCTCGTGGCAGCACGCGGGGGCGTGGGTGCAGCTGGTCTCCGGCGTGCTGCTGGTCGGTCTGCTGGAGATGGATGACAGCGCCGGCCCGGTCAACCACGTCAAGATCGCCGTCAAGCTCGTGATCCTCATCGGGATCCTGGTGGCGGCCATCCTGGGTCGCCGCCGCGTCCGCCGTGACGAGCCCGTCCCCACCGGCATCGCCCATGCCGTGGGCGGACTCACCCTGGTCAACATCGCCCTCGCCGTCTTCTGGTGAGCGAAGGCGGACGGGGCCCGGGCAGGCCTAGCCGGACTGGGGCCCCACCATCCGCCCACCGCTGTTGAGCTGTAGCGCGCACTGCACCTGGCGGTCGCCCTCGGACCAGGACCCCTCGGACGGGGTGTACATGGTGTAGCCGAACTCGGACTCCTCCGGCGTGGCTCCGGTGAAGGCCAGGAACTGCTGCCGGCACCCCGCATCGGCCAGCTCGTGCACCGTGTCAGTCCCCGGCCAGGCCGGCTCGTCCAGCTGGAACAGCGCGTACATCTGGAGATCGTGGGCCACCTCGCAGGGCACCACAGCCACCTCGTAGAGCCCGTCCTCCTCTGGACGGTCGTAGCATTGGCCGGGGGAGAGCTGGAAGATGCTGGTGTTCTCTGCCGGTACCGCCGGCGTGGGCGTCGAGGCCCCCACCGTCTCCTCTCCGGTTCCAGGACCGCCGCAGGCGGTGAGGATCAGCGCGAGGCTGAGGGCCGCCGTCGTGATCCGTGCCGGTCGGCGGGCAGAAGAAAAGGCGGCGCGCATGCCCCTCATCCTAAGAGGTGCCTACGCGCCGCCTTCCCCTGCCGGAGTGATCAGTGCTTGGCCTGGAAGTTCTGGATCCACTCGGCCGTGGCCTTCATGCCGCCGAAGGTGTAAAAGTGCAGCTTGACGTCGCCGTGGGCCTCGGTCAGGCCGGCGTCGAGGTCGTTGATCATCTTGTCCGGACCGGCGGTGCCGAGCAGGTTGGTGATCGAGAAGCCGTACTTCTTGGCGATGCCGGCCGAGGTGGAGACGCCGAAGCGGGAGGCGAAGGTCAGCAGGCGCTTGATGCCGGCCGGGCCGGGGACGCCGATGCGGATCGGCAGGTCGATGCCGCGGCGGCGGACCTCCTCGATCCAGGTGAAGACCGGGTCCACGTCGAAGCCGAACTGCGTCAGGATGGTGCCGTTCAGGCCCTGCTCCTTGAGCGAGGCGGCCTTGCCCTCGAGGGCCTCCCACAGCTGGGCGTCGGTGATGTCCGGGTGGCCCTCCGGGTAGCCGGCGATCGAGACGTCGGTGATGCCGTAGTCCTTGAGCAGACCGGTACGGATCATGTCCAGCGAGGAGGCGTAGGGGCCCATCGGCTCGGAGGGGTCCCCGCCCACGGCGAAGGCGTGCGTGGTGCCCACGGTGTCCCGCACCGCGGTCAGGTACTCCTCGAGCTCGGCCTGCGAGGAGATGCGGCGGGCGGAGATGTGCGGGACGGGCGTGTAGCCGAGCTCCTTGGCGGCGCTGGAGGCCTTGATGCGCATCCCGAGGTCCTCGTTGCCCAGGAACGTGACGTTGATGCGGGTGCCGGCCGGGATGAACGCGGCGGCGTCGCGCAGGTCGTTGATGTCCTTGTCCTTGCCGGTCATCTCCAGCGAGGGCTCGGTGATGACGGAGGGGCGTCCGGTGTTCGGGGTGATCATGGTGGTCCTTCGGAAGGCGGGTGCCGGCGGGGAGTCAGGCGCCCGACGCCGGCCGGGCTGGCTTGGCCGCTGCGTGACCGGGCCGTGGTGGTCCCGGTCACGCTGCGTTGAGCCGAGCCTAATATAACTATGCCCATAGGTATAGAGCCCCTCGGCGCAAAGACTCTTCTATGTCTGTTAAACCGCGATCGGGGTCGGGGTTGAGGCGTTGAGGATTCGGTAGACGCGGCGGGCCAGGTAGCGTTTGACGCAGCGGCGGATCTCCTTCTTGGTCTTGTCCTGGCCGGCTCGTTTCTCCACGTAGGCCCGGGTTTCTGGGTCGTGGGTCATCCGGGAGAGCGAGGCCATGTGCAGGGCGCTGTTCAGGGCCCGGTCACCGCCGCGGTTCAGCCGGTGTCTGACCGTGTTCCCGGAAGAGGCTGGGATGGGGTTCACCCCGGCCAGAGACGCGAACGCCGCCTCGCTACGCACTCGGCCGTGGTGGGACCAGGAAGCCAGGCACTGGGCGGCGGTGATGGCCTGGAAGCCCTTCTCGGCCAGCAGGGGTGCGGCTTCGCTGGCCTTGACCAGCTCGTCGATGCGCCGCTCGTTGTCTTTGAGTTGGCCGTCCAGATCCAGGATGTGCCGAGCCAGACGGACCGCCTCGGCGCGGGCGATGGCCAGGGAGAGTTCTTCCTGGCGTTCGCGCCACCGGCTCACCTCGGAGATCTGGGTGCCGGTGAGGGACTTGCGGGCGTCGATCCCGAGGTCGTTGCTGCGGGCCAGGGCGTTGAGGGCGTTGACCGCTCGGGTGCGGTCCTTGGTCATCGCCTCCCGTGCGGTGATCAGGATCCGCACGCCCTGGCGGAGCCCGTCCCCGGTGCGGGGCCGACGCAGCTTGTGCTCCGGTAGGGGCAGGGTGGCGGCGGCGATCTGGTGGACATCGAGCGCATCGGACTTGCCGACCCCGTGGCGGTTCTTGGCGTCCATGCGGGGGGCCTCGGCCACCGGGTAGCCGTGGCCGGCCACCACACCGGCCAGGATTGCCCCGTAGGAGCCGGTGCCCTCGATCACCCACAGGGTGTCGGCATCGGCCTCGGTATGTCGGGCGACCCAGGTGAGAGCCCGGTTGATCCCCGCCGCCGTGGTGGGGAAGGCGCGGGTGGCCAGTAGGGCCCCGGTGGCTGGGGCCAGGATGGCGTAGACGTGTTTGCGGGCGTGGGTGTCGACGCCCACGACAAATGGGCGTGAATGCGCGACGATGGACATGGCGGTCATGACACCTTTCCGACGTGATGGATCTGTGTGCGGCCGTCACCGGCCGGTACCAGTCCGGGGTAGGAATCACATCGGAACAGCACTGTGACGAGTCACGCTCCCGAATACGGGGATGGACAAACTTCTGATCAAGCTACCGAGGTGGGCCGGACGGGTACCGGCCGTTCAACCCGAAGTCAGGACAGATCTTTGCCAAGGCAACCCAACGGTGCCAGTGACGACGAGAGTCACGAAACAACGAGTCGACGGCCGGTACCCAGCCTGCCAGCCAGTCCCAGACCAGCCACAACCAGACTCACAGTGACATCGCCCCCACCGTTGTGACTTGGATTCGTCACTCTGTGCCCGCCGGGATCGGGAGGCGAGGCCCGTGCGGAAGTCCCCGGCCGGCGTCGTGCGTTGGATTCAGGATCCGGCGTTGCGGGCGGCGTTGGGGGCCATCCAGCCCATGCGGAAGGAGACGAGCCGGAAGGTGAAGACGGCCAGCATCACCAGGGCCGCAGTCAGCCAGTTGAAGACGTCCAGGGTCCACAGCAGCGAGCTCAGCCCCGCGCCGAACAGGGCGGGCACGGCGTAGAGGCCGTGCCGGTTGAAGATCTCCGGGACCTCGTTGGCGACCACGTCCCGCAGCAGACCGCCGACCACCCCGGTGGCCATGCCCAGCAGGATGGCCATGATCGGCTCGATCCCGGCCGCCAGTGCGGTGCGGGTGCCGGTGACGCAGAACAGGGCCAGGCCGGCGGCGTCGAAGACGAGCAGCGTGCGGCGCAGCCGGCCCTGGGTGACGAGGCGGAAGTACACCAGCCCCGCAGCCAGCGCCGGGGGGATCAGGTACAGCGGGTTGGCGAAGGCGTTGGGGACGTCCTCGTTGATGATGAGGTCCCGCACCACGCCACCGCCCAGCCCGGCCAGGAACGCGAGGAAGAGGGAGCCGACCAGGTCGAACTGCCGCCTGGCGGCCAGCAGGGACCCCGAGACGGCGAAGAAGAAGACACCGAGCAGGTCCAGCACCAACAGGAGCGTCTCAAGGTACGCCGGTGTCTCGCCGGGATCGAGCATCGGTGCTCCTCCTGCTGTGGGTGCGGGCCGCCGGGCACAGGGTGACTCAGAGCCGTCACAACGGTGGGGGTGGGGTCACCCTGTGCCCGAGGGGGTGGGGTCAGTGCAGGTGCGCCAGTTCCTCGGCCAGTCCGATGTAGGAGGCGGGGGTGAGCGCGGTGAGGCGGGCTTCGGCGTCGGGCTCCAGGCCCAGGCCGGCGACGAACTCGCGCATCCGCTCCCCGTCCACGCGGTGTCCGCGGGTGAGCTCCTTCAGGCGCTCGTAGGGGTTGTCCATCCCCTCCACGCCGGCGATGGCCTGGGCGCGCATCACGGTCTGTACGGCCTCGCCGAGCACCTCCCAGTTGTGGTCCAGGTCCTCGGCCAGCACGGGCTCGGCGACCTTGAGCTGGGCCATGCCCTTGGTGACGTTGGACAGCGCGAGCACCGAGTGGCCCAGCCCCACGCCGATGTTGCGCTGGGAGGTGGAGTCGGTGAGGTCACGCTGCCAGCGTGACTCCACGAGGGTGGCGCCGAGCGAGTCCAACAGGGCGTTGGACAGTTCCAGGTTGGACTCGGCGTTCTCGAAGCGGATCGGGTTCACCTTGTGCGGCATGGTGGAGGAGCCCGTGGCGCCGGCCACCGGGATCTGCGCGAAGTAGCCGATCGAGATGTAGCTCCACACGTCCACGCAGAAGCCGTGCAGGATGCGGTTGAAGCGCGCGATGTCCGCGTACAGCTCCGCCTGCCAGTCGTGCGACTCGATCTGCGTGGTCAGCGGGTTCCAGGTCAACCCCAGGTGCTCCACGAAGATGCGGGACACATCCGGCCAGCTGGCGCCGGGCACGGCGGCCAGGTGTGCGGCGTAGGTGCCCGTGGCGCCGTTGATCTTGCCCAGGTACTCCTGGCCCTCGATCCGCGTGAGCTGGCGCTCGAGGCGGAAGACGAACACCGCCATCTCCTTGCCCAGCGTGGTGGGGGTGGCCGGCTGGCCGTGGGTGCGGGAGAGCATGGGGGTGGCGGCCGCGGCGGTGGCCATCTCCCGCAGGGTCCCGACGGCGGCCCGCGCGGCCGGCAGCCACACCTCGCCGATCGCGTCCCGCACGCCCACGGCATAGCTCAGGTTGTTGATGTCCTCGGAGGTGCAGGCGAAGTGCACCAGCGGGGTGAGATGCTCCAGACCCAGCCCCGGCAGCCGGCGGCCGATGTAGTACTCCACGGCCTTGACGTCGTGGACGGTCTCCTTCTCGATCGCGCCGAGCTCGGCGATGCCCTCGGAGCCGAAGTCGGTGACGATGGCGCGCAGTCCCGCCTCCTGCTCGGCCGTCAGCGGGGACAGCCCCGGGAGGACCTCGTGGTGGGCGAGGTGGATGAACCACTCGACCTCCACGTGCAGGCGGTTGCGGTTCAGCGCCGCCTCGGAGAGATGGTCCGTCAGCGGCGCCACCGCCGAGCGGTACCGGCCGTCGAGCGGGCCCAGCGGGATGCCGGCGTCGGCCAGGGACTGGCGGGCCGGCGTCGCGCCCTGTGGGGTGGCGGGGGCCGGGGAGGCGGCGGGCGAGGTGGACGGCTGCGGCGCGGAGGACTCAGGCATGCGGCCCATTCTGTCACCGACGACGCAGCATGCCGCCATGGTTGCGGCCGTGAGGCGTCCACCGCCGCTCAGCCACCGGAAGCGACCAGACCGGTGCCGTTCTGGGAGATCCCCCTCTGCCACGGCAGCAGGAGGGGCTCGAGGGCGCGGAAGAGCAGGCTGACCACGAGTCCGAGCAGCCCGACCAACACCAGCCCCGCGTACATCTCGTCGACGGCGAACTGCTGGCCGGCCCGGTGGATCATCGAACCCAGGCCGGAGTCCGAACCGACGAACTCCGCGGCGATCAGCGTGATCAGGCACGTGGCGAGTCCCAGCCGCAGCCCGTTGAACAGCTGCGGGGCGATCGCTGGGAACAGGAACCGCGTGAAGTACCGGTGACCGGTGGCTCCGAAGTTCCGCCCGGCCTCGATCAGCTCGGGGCTGACATTGCGCACGCTGCCGCGCGTGCTGATGATGATCTGGAAGAACCCGGTGGCGAAGGCCGTCAGGATGAACGCGACCTCACCGCGCCCCACGATGATGATGAATAGCGGGAGGATCGCGATCTTCGGCAGGGGGTAGAGCGTGTCGGTGATCGGCCGGGTGAGCCACTCGATGAGGCGCCAGTGCCCGGACGCGATGCCCAGGCCGACTCCGGCGACGGCGGCCAGCGCGAACGCGAAACCGAGCCGGCGCAGCGTCGTGAGCAGGTCGCTGCCGAGTCGGCCGTTGACCAGCTCCTCGACGGTGGTGACGGCGATATCGCCCAGGGGGATGAAGAACCGCGGATCCAGGACCTCTGTCCGGGTCAGGACCTCCCAGAGGACGACCAGGAGGATGGGGATGGCCCAGGTCTGTCCCAGGGTGCGCAGGGTTCCCGTCATGATGCCTTCTCCGTATCAGCACGCCAGGGCAGGAGCCGGTCGGCGATGGCGTCGAAACCGACCGAGCTGAGCAGGCCGAGGACGGCGATGCACAACAGGGCCACGTACATGTCGGTCACGCGGAGGATCTGCCAGTTCGACCACAGGAACCGGCCCAGCCCGTCCTGGGCGCCGACCATCTCGATGGCGATCACGGCGATGAGGGAGAACCCGAGGGAGATCCGGATGCCCGTCACGATCGAGGGGAGCGAGCCGGGGAGGATGACGCGGAGGAAGTACCGAGTCCCCCGGGCACCGTAGTTGCGGGCCACCTCCAGATAGATGGGGTCGATGCTGCGGACCCCCGCGATCGTGTACAGCACCATGACGACCAGGGGTGTGACCAAGGCGGTCATCAGGAAGGCCGCCTCGGTGCGCCCGAGGATGAAGGTGAGGAACGGCAGGAAGAGCACCCCGGGGATCGGGTAGACGAACGCCAGCACCGTGGTCGTCCCCCGCTCGGTCCACCGCGAGACGGTCACGGCGATGCCTATGACCACGCCGAGGGCAACGGCCGCGAGGATCGTGATGAGGACCCGCAGCACGGTGATCCCGATGTCGGCGGCGAGGCCGTCCTCGGCGTCGAAGATGATGGAGGAGCGGGCGAAGATGGTCGTCGGCGGCGGGAAGAAGGTCGGCCGGAGCACCTCGGTGCGGCTCAGCAGCTCCCACGCCGCGAGGATGAGCACCGGACCGCTCAGCAGGACCGACTTCCCCCGCAGTGTCCGCCACGTCACGGACCCTCCAAGGCCATCGCCGCCTGGACCTCGTCCCGCAGGTGCTCCCAGATGCCCTGGGACAGGGCGGCGAACTCCTTGGTACCGCGCAGCTCCGGTCCCCGGGACAGCGGGAAGTCCAGCTCGATGACCTCCCGGATGCGGCCGGGCCGTGCCGACATCAGCACCACGCGGTCGGAGAGGAAGACCGCCTCGTCGATCGCGTGGGTGATGTACAGGACAGTCGGCTGGGACTGTTGCCGCAACTCCAGGATCTGTTCCTGCAGCAGGGTCCTGGTCTGGGCGTCCAGTGCCCCCAGCGGCTCGTCCATCAGCAGGATCTCGGAGTCCTGGGCCAGGGCCCGGGCGATCCCGACCCTCTGCTTCATGCCACCGGAGAGCTGGTGCGGATAGAAGTCGCCGAACCGGGCGAGGCCGAGCCGGCCGAGCTGCTCGTCGGCGATCTCGGTCGCCTCGCGCTTGGAGACCTTCCGGTTGCGCGGACCGAACATGACGTTGTCCCGCACCGAGAGCCAGGGGAACAGCGCATGCTCCTGGAAGACCATCGCGGTCTTGGGGCGGCCCGGACGGGAGGAGCGGATCTCGACCGTGCCGCTGCTGGGCTCGTGCAGGCCGGCGACAAGCCGCAACAGCGTGGACTTCCCACACCCGGAGGGTCCGACGATGGAGACGAACTCCCCCTCGCCAACCTCCAGGGACACGTCCTCGAGGGCGGTGACCTCCCGGGACCCGGAGGAGAATGTCTTCGAGACGCCCTCGAGGTGGACCTTGACACTGTCAGACATCGTCTAGCCTCCGAGGACGGAGTCACGCCACTGGAAGTCCCAGATCTCCTCTTCAGGGATGATCTCGTCATAGTTGAGGGAACCCTGCTCCATGAAGAACTCCTGATAGCGCTGCACCTGGTCGAGGTCGACGCTCAAGTCCGCCTTGATGTGGTGCTGGCGGGAGGCTGCGATGACCTCGGGGTCTGCCCCGGTGTACTCCTCCACGAAGCCGAGCATCTCCTCGGTGTCCCAGCCGTTCTCGGCCAGATCGGCCGCGGCCAGCGAGTAGGCCTCCATGAAGCCCTCGGCCAGTTCCGGGTTCTGCGTGGCCCAGTCGGTGTTGTAGATGATGCCGGTGAAGGGCATGGGCTCGGTGTCCGGGGTCTCCCAGGGGCGGTATCCCGAGCCGGTCTCCTCGGCCTGCGTGGGGAACGGCTCGGAGAGGATGCCGCCGGCGATCCCGCCGTTGGCCAAGGCGGGGATCTGGTCCGGGAAGGGGATGTGCTCCAGGTTGACCTCTGACATCGACAGGCCGACGTCCTCGAGGGCGAACCCGAGGAGCGCCTCGGTGACGACACCGGGGGCGTTGGCCGCGAAGGACTCGCCACTGAGGTGTGACATGTCCTCGGCGAGCTCGGCTGCCTCTTCGGTGCTGCCGGCGTGCTCGGCGGAGATGATGAAATAGTCCTCGATGTAGCCGGCGTGCATCGGGGCGACATAGCTGACGGGCAGACCCTCGTCGAAGGCGTTGTAGGCGGCGGAGCCGATACCGGCGAAGCCGACGTCGTACTGGCCCGTGGCGGTCCCGGTGAGTGACTCGTTTCCGCTGTTCACCTGGATCATCTCGACCTCGATGCCCGCTTCCTCGGCGTATTTCTCCGCCGTGGCGAACAGCGGCAGGGAAGACCCCGTGGCGAGGTATCCGATGCGGACGACGCCGCCGGACTCGGCGGCCCCGTCGCCTTCCGGCGCTGTGCCGGACGGGTCGGCGGTCTCGCCGCCACAGGCGCTGAGGACCAGCGCCGCTGATGCGGCCAGGGCCAGGATTCCATAGCGGGTGAGACGGGGTGCGGTGAAATCAGTCATGACGGGACTCCCTCGGTGCGAAGACTGGGATGGTGGGGATATGGGGTGGATGGTGCGGATCTGGTGCGGATCTGGTGCGAGGTCCGGAGGCGCTGCCCGGATGATTCAGGTCGGCATGGTTCCCTGCCCTCCCGCGCCGGTGAAGTCGTGACCCATCTCCATGAGCCAGGAGGGCCGTCCGGAGATCTTGGCGTCGATGACCAGCGGCCGGTCACGCGGGGAGTCGAGCCATTCGGTGACCCCGGCCAGGTCGTCCAGTGAGCGGACGGTGAGGGCGTCACAGCCGTACCCTCGGGCGATGGCGGCGATATCCGTCTCCGGGAACCGGATGATCTCCTGGTCCCGGAGGGTGGACCCGGGGAAGAGGTGCACCTCGGCACCGTAGGCATCATCGTTGTAGACCACGATGAGCATCCCGAGCCTGAACCGGACCGCGGTGTCCAGCTCGGCGGCGGCCATCAGCAGCGAGCCGTCGCCCACGCCGAGGACGGAGAGGCGGTCGGGCCGGGCGATGGCCGCTCCGATGCTGCTGGCCAGGCCGAGGCCGATAGATTGGAAGGAGAGGGGCAGGCAGTAGCCCTGCTCGTCCGGCACCCGGAGGTGGGCGCCCGGGTAGGCATTGACGTTGCCGCCGTCCACCGAGACCACCCGCTCCATCGGGATGAGGGCGTCGAGGGCGTTGGTCAGGGCGGCCGGGTCCACGAACCCGGGCTCGTCCACCGGCTCGACGGGCTGGTCCTTCCAGTACCGGGCACGCTCGACCCGCTCGCGGACTTCCGGTGTCCGGTACCCGGTGCGGCGGCCGGTGCCGCCCAGCGTGTCCCGGACGGCACGGGCGACGACGGCCGCGTCACCGAGCACTCCGAGGTCCACGAGCCGGTGCCGTCCGATCGCCTCCGGGCGGTCGTCGACCTGCGCGATCCTCGCGTGTTCCGTCAACGTCCCGCCGCGGGTCGTCCAGTCGTTCAGGGCCGCCCCGAACGCGACGATCAGGTCGGCCTCGCGCACCAGGGCGGCCGCCTCCTCGGTGGCGAATCCGCCCATGATGTCCAGTGCCCACTCGTCACCCTCGAAGATGCCCCGCCCGCCACCGGAGGCGATCAGCAGGGCGCCGGCCTCTCCGGCCAGCGCGCGGAGTTCGCCCTTGGCGTCCTTGGCGCCCCGGCCGCCCAGGATGACGGGCCGGTCGGCTGAGGCCAGCAGGCTGGCCAGGTCTTCCACCGCCGACTGAGCCGGCTGGAGCGCGGGGTGTTCGAGGACCGTCACCGTCCGTGGACCCGGAAGTTCCACGATTTCCTCCTGCAGGTCGACAGGCATGGAGAGCACCACGGTCTGGCGATCGTGCCGGGCCACGTTGAAGGCTCGCGCGGCGTCGGCGGCAGCGGTGGCGGCCGAGTGGATGCGCAGGGGCACAGCCCCGGTGGCGGCTACCAGTGCGTCCTGGTCGACGTGGAAGTTGGAGGTCACGTCACCGACGGCGGTGTCCGCGGTCAGGACGAGGAGCGGCGTATGGCACTTGGCCGCCTCGGTGATCCCGGTGAGTGCGTTGGTGAGTCCACACCCCTGGTGCAGGCTGACGAGACCCACCTCGCCGGTGATGCGCGAATACGCGTCCGCCATGCAGGCCGCACCCATCTCATGGCGCGCGGCGTGGAAGGAGGCCCCGTGTTCGAGGAGCGCGTTCGTCACGCGGAAGTTCCCGCTACCGATGACCCCGAACACTGTTCGGGCGCCGAGGCCCGCGAGTACTCGGCCTATGACTTCGTGAACCCGGACCGTCTGCGACATCGATTTCCCGCTTACTTGTGCCGATGAGTGACCCGACCATATGTTTAGCTATGATCCGTCGTCAAGGTTATGAAAGCGACCTCAGATATCAGTCACATAAATAATGAAGGCAGGGCTGTTTCGCTCGACCTGAACCTTCTCCACACCTTCACCGTGGTGTACAGGATGCGGAGTATCACCGCCGCCGCTGAGAGCCTGGGGATCTCCCAGCCGGCCGTGAGTCATGCCCTGAAACGCCTCCGGCATCATTTCGGGGACGAGCTCTTCGTGCGGTCCCGCACCGGGGTCCAGCCCACCCACCTAGCGACCCGGATCTACGAGGAGCTGGGTGGCCCGATCGCCCGGATCGTGTCCGTGGCTGCGGAGCGGACCACCTTCGACCCGGGGCATTCCACCCGGCGTTTCCGCATCGCGCTGACGGATCTGGGCGAGGCGGCCCTGCTGCCGAGGATTCTGGCCGTGATGGAGGTGACCGGCCCGGGGATCCGCGTCGAGGTGGTGCGCCTGGACATCGCGACCGTCGCAGCCGAGATCCTCTCCGGAGATCTTGATGCCGCTATCTCCAGCTCACGGGTGGCCGGGCCCGCGACCGCCGAGGTTCTCTTCGAGGACCGGTACGGCTGCCTGGTGCCCGGGGACTTCGCCGAGGACCGGGGCGCGGTCCGGCTGGAGGACCTGCGCCGGCTGCGCGAGGTTAGGGTCGGCTCGTCCGCCGGGCACCAGGCGATCACCGATGTACTGGCAAGTGTGGGTCCCGACGTGTTCGCGGACGTCCCCCACGTCGAGGTCCAGGGTTTCACCTCACTGCCGAAGTTGGTTGCCCAGTGCGGCTTCGCGGCAATCGTGCCCATCAATGCCTTCCGCCAGCTCGCGCACGCCGACGACGTGAAGGTCCTGGAGCTGCCCTTCACCTCACCGTCGACCCAGGTCTGGCTCAGCTCGCAACGCACCGGGCGGGGCCGGGAGTCCTACGCGCAAGCCTGGTTCCTAGACGCCGTGCGTGAGGCCCTGCAGGCTACCTGACTGCGGGACATGGACGGTGACACGCAGGCCCCTGACAGCGTTCTCTGATAGACCAGCATCAGGGCGTCATCCCCGACGCCGCCACGTCCGCTGAGGAGAGAGAATCATGACTGCGTCTGCAGAGACCACCACCGCCACCTTCGCCGGGCAGCCGGTGGACACCCAGTTCATCGCCGGTGCGTGGCGCGAGGGCCGCTCGGAGCGGGTGAATACGGATACCAATCCCTTCGATGACTCGGTGGTGGCCCAGATCCGCCAGGCCTCGGCCGAGGACCTGGACGAGGCCTACCGGGCTGCTGAGGCCGCTCAGCCGGAGTGGGCGGCGACCGCTCCGTCCGAGCGGGCGAGGATCATCCGCCGCGCCGGGGACCTCCTGGAGGAGCGCCGCGAGGAGATCGTGTCCTGGCTGGTCAAGGAGGGCGGGGCGACGCAGATCAAGGCCAACGCCGAGGTCTCCCTGGCGGTGGGCATCACCACCGAGGCCGCCTCCTTCCCGACCCGCGTGCACGGCACCATCCATCCCTCGAACACCCCGAACCGGGAGATGCGGGTCTACCGCAAACCGGTGGGCGTGGTCGGGGTGATCAGCCCCTGGAACTTCCCGCTGCACCTGTCCCAGCGTTCAGTCGCCCCGGCGCTGGCCCTGGGCAACGCCGTGGTCATCAAGCCGGCCTCGGACACCCCGGTGACCGGCGGGCTGCTGATCGCGAGGATCTTCGAGGAGGCCGGCCTGCCCGCGGGCGTGCTGTCCGTCGTCGTGGGTGCTGGTTCCGAGATCGGGGACGCGTTCGTGGCGCACCCGGTGCCCCGGCTGATCTCCTTCACCGGGTCCACCCCGGTGGGCCAGAACGTGGGCAAGATCGCCACCGGCGGGGAGCACCTGAAGAAGGTGTCCCTGGAGCTGGGTGGCAACGCACCCCTCGTGGTGTTGGACGATGCGGACATCGATGCCGCCGTGGGGCAGGCCGTGCCGGGTACCTTCCTGCACTCAGGCCAGATCTGCATGTCCGTGAACCGGATCATCGTCCAGGCCCCGGTCTACGACGAGTTCGTGGAGAAGTTCACCAGTGCCGCCCAGTCCGTGCCGTTCGGGGACCCGAGCGGTGAGGGCACCCTGGTGGGCCCGGTGGTCAACGACTCCCAGCTCGAGGGACTGAAGCAGAAGATCGCCGGGGCGAAGGAGGCCGGGGCACGGGTGGCCGTCGGTGGGGAGATCACCGGACGGGTGGTCCCACCGCACGTGTTCGCCGATGTCGCCCCGGAGATGGAGATTGCCCGTGAGGAGATCTTCGGGCCCATGGTCGCGATCCTCAAGGCCGATGACGAGGCCCACGCCCTGCAATTGGCCAACGACCACGTCTACGGGCTGTCCTCAGCGGTGTTCACCCAGGACCTGGACCGCGGGGTGCGGTTCGCCCAGCAGGTCAAGGCCGGGATGACCTTCGTCAATGAGATGACCGTCCAGGACGAGGCTCACGTGGCCTTCGGCGGGGAGCGCAACTCCGGGCTGGGCCGGTTCAACGGCGAATGGGCCATCGAGGAGTTCACCACCGCCCACACCATCGGCGTCACCCGAATCTGACGGCCCGGCGCGGCCCGGCGCGGCCCGGCGCGGCCCGGCGCGGCCCGGCGCGGCCCGGCGCGGCCCGGCGCGGCCCGGCGCGGCGCGGCGCGACCGGGTGCGCAGGGCGAGGGCGCAGGCGAAGCAGACGGCCAGTTCCACCGCGATGACGGCCAGCATGAGGCCCGCGCCCGTGTCGATCAGCGGGCCGGCGGCCGTGGAGGCGGTGGCGCCGCCTTCGGTGCCGGAGGCGGCGGATGCCCCGTGGTGGTGGGCGGCTACGGGGAACCCAGTCAGTAGCCAGACATGCAGCAGGGCCATGGCGACGGCCATGGACCACAGGTGGCGCAATGACCTGGTGTCCTGGCAGCCGCTGGCCCGACGCGCCGGATGGCCCCCGGTGAGGGTACCGGGGCCGAGCAGACCCCGGAGCACGCCGAGCGCGCATCCCAGGCACCACAGGACCATGGCGGTCATCAGCCCCGTCAGGACCACCCTGTGCGGATGGCTGAAGAGCATCACGGCGTGCAGGGGCGCCGAGGCGAGTGCCAGCAGGGCCGCCGCCCAGGCAGCACCGGCCGCCTTCCAGGGCGCCGTCAGCGGGACCCGGACCGCCCGCGCCGCGGTGACCGGGCCGCCGTCGTGCCCCGTGCCGGTGGAAGCGAGGGACGCAGTGGACGCGGTGGTGCCCCGGGCGGCCTCGGGTGCCCGGGGTGCCACCGGCACCGGTTCAGTGGCAGCTGCAGCCACCATGCCCGTCCTGACTGTCCCGGCTGTCCTGACTGTCCCGGCCGGAATCAGTCGGCGCAGCGCAATGGCCCTGCACCGGTGCCGGGACGTCCAGCACCGGCGAGCGGTCGAAGAAGCCCTCGGGGCGCAGCCGGAAGCCGACGCTGTCCACCGGCATGATCGGCCAGTCCTCGGGGCGGGGGAAGTGGGTGAGGCCGAAGGTGTGCCAGAGGACCAGGTCCTCGCCGTCCACGTTCCTGTCGGCCGCGGTCCACTCCGGCAGCCCGGCGCCGCCGGAGTGCTGGTTGGGGAAGTCTCCGGTGGGGTACCTCTCCTCCTCCTGGTAGGGGGTGACCCACAGGGCCTTGGAGGCGAAGGTGGCCCGCCGTTGGATCGAGGAGTCCTCGGCGGCCAGCAGGGTCGGCAGGCCTTCCGGGTGGAGCTTGTAGGCCACGGGGTGTCCCAACCGGTTCGTGGACTCGGTGCTGGAGACCACCCAGGTGCGGTTGGCGCCCTGGTCGGCGTCGCGCTGGGCCTGGGACTCCGTGGCCAGCACGGTCCGGCGCCGGGTGAAGGCGTTGCCGCGGGGGTTGTCCTCCGAGACGGGAAGGCGCACGGCGTCCTCCTCCTCGACGCGGCACTTGCCGCCGTCCAGGGCGAAGTCGAGCCGGGCGGAGAACAGGTGCTGGTGGTAGGGCGCGCCCAGGCCCGGGGCCATCTCGGAGGCATAGTCGCTCGGCCCGTCCGGCAGGGCGGAGGTGAACACGATCCCGGTGGCCTTGGCCTCGAACTCGATCGTGCCGTCCAGGTACAGGTACCAGTAGAACCCGTAGTCGTAGTTGCCCACCGTGGTGAAGAACGAGATGACCAGGCGGCGGTTGCGCCGCGTGTAGGCGATGCCGGACCACAGGTCGGTGTGCTTGGAGAGGATGGACCAGTCCTCCTCGTGCATGCAGATGCCGTTGGCGATCTGGCGGGGTTCGCCGGTGTTGTTCGCCACCCAGGGTGAGAGGTAGGTGATCTCGCCCAGGCAGTCGCAGCCCAGCTCCAGCGAGTTGGCCCACTGCCCGACCAGGTACTCGCCGGTGTCGAAGTAGTTCTGCCAGGACCGCACGGGGGAGGGATCGCCGTAGGGGACCACCATCTCGGCGATCGCGGCGCGGTCCAGGATCCGCCGGGTACGCTCGCCGTCCCGGAAGGAGACGTTGCGCAGCACCACGCCCTCGCGCATGTCGAAGCCGATGTCCAGGGACCACTTCTCCCACTCGACGTGGTTGCCGTGGCTGACGGTAAAGGACGGGCCCTCCGGCTGGGTGATGGAGATGGGCTTCTGGGTGGTGCGCTCCGGGCCGGTCAGCTCGGGGTCGGTGTAGTTGCCGTGCTCGGCCGGCACCGGCATCACGCCCAGGTCGATGACCTGGTCCACGGTGCCGTTGGAGACGTCCACGTAGCCGACCAGCCCGTCGATCGGGTGGGCCCAGGCCGAGTCCGTCTCGTGCTGCTGGTGGAAGGCCAGGCCGCGCAGGATCCGCCGTCCCTGTTCCTCCGGGTACTCGAAGACGCCCGCGGACAACGGCGCCACGCGCACCTCCTCGACCGGTATCCCGCGCTTGGCCAGGGCCGCCAGCCACCGTTCGTCGCCCGCCAGCACCGTCTCGACCACCTCGAACTCCTCCTCCAGCACGGGCAGTTCGCCCGTGGCGGCGGTGTCCAGCTCGGCGCTGGACTCGACCCGGCGGTGGGTGGCGGAGACGATCGCCTCGTGGGAGCGGCCCCCGTCGGTGTCCAGGAGGAACACCCGGAAACGGCGGTCGACGCCGGCCCCCGCCCCGTCAGCAGCACCCGCCCCGTCAGCGGCCCCCGCCCCGTCAGCTGCCTCGGCGCCGTGGCCGCGGGCCGGCTCGAGCAGGCCGAGGTAGGCGATGCGCATCGACTCTGGGAAGAGCCCGGCGTCGGCCAGGACCTCGCGGACGGTGGTGATCTCCTCGGGGGTCTGCAGGGCCTCGGCCCGCTGGGAGATCTCCGCGGCCTCGGTGGTGTCAATCGCGGTCATGACCGGTCCTTTCCTGGGGGTGGGCACGTGGTCGGGCGGGGTCTCGGGATCGAGAACGGTGACCCACGTCACGTTTTATGTCTACAAGCGTAGAGAATAGGTCCGGACCGGCATGGTGGCAAGGGCCCGGCGGCATCTTCTCGGGCGGCATGCCCTCGCGCGGTGGCAGACTGGAGGCGGTAGCCGAGCGCGGCGGAAGGAGGAGAGGGTGCCCAAGGTGGTGGACCGCCGGCAGCGCCGGCTGGAACTGGTCGAGGCGACCTGGCGCATCATCGCCCGGCGCGGCATCTCGTCCGCCACCATGCGCCAGATCGCCGCGGAGGCCGGCTTCGCCAACGGTGCGCTGAAGCCCTACTTCTCCAGCAAGGCTGAGTTGATCGAGGCCACCTACGCCTTCGTGTTCGACCGCACCAACCGCCGCGTCGACGT
The DNA here is from genome assembly GCF_040677445.1 of Citricoccus sp. NPDC055426. NCBI lineage: Bacteria > Bacillati > Actinomycetota > Actinomycetes > Micrococcales > Micrococcaceae > Citricoccus > Citricoccus sp. NPDC055426. Next base: position 341,252 of record NZ_JBFARZ010000003.1, on the reverse strand, counting down.
AGCCGCCGAGGGGCTCGAGGGGCTGGCTGCCCTGGAGGCCTTCAGCCGCGAGGTGCTGCCCTTGGACGAGGATCGGCTGGACGAGGCCCGCGTGGTGATCTCCTTCTGGCAGGAGGCCGCGCATGACCCTCGGGCGGCCGAGTTGAACAACACCTCCATGGCCGAGTGGCGCCGCTCCATGGCCACGTGGATGGGGCAGGCGCGCGAGGCCGGCCGGCTGGACCCCGCCGTGGACATCCCCGCCGCCTGTGACGTGCTGCTCAACTTCATGCTGGGCGCCCAGATCTCCGCGGTCATGGACCCGGGCACGACGACGGCCGGGGACCTCCGGCGCCAGCTGGACTCCCAGCTGGGCCGGCTGCGCGCCAGCGGCTGACCCCCGTCTGAGGATCCTGCCTCGCTATCTGCGGTCTCGACCGGCGTGTCTCTACACATAGCGCGGCCGTGATGGGAGGGGTGGAAGGTTGTTTTCCTCCCGCTGGAGAAGAAACCGTGACGAACCGTGGCCCGCCGCCTAAAGTGGTGGCGAACGTGACCCGCGCCACATCATCCCCCCTCTTGGCGTCGGGTCGGCGTCTCAAGGGAGGAACCCATGTACCACCAGGATGCCGCCACGGACTTCGGCCGGTGGCGCGAACTCGTCTCCGGTTCGTTCGTGCCGCTCGAGGTCGAGCAGACCGGGCCGGGCCCGTTCCGCGGGCACCTGTCCGGCCGGCACCTGCAGGAGCTGGCCATCATGCAGGTCAGCGCCGGGGCGCACGCCGTGGTCCGCACCCCGGAACTGATCCGCCCAGCAACTGGTGCCCGGCCGGCGTCGGGACACTACAAGCTGAACCTCCAGGTCAGCGGCTACGGACTGCTGGTGCAGGACGGCCGCGAGACCGTGCTGTCCCCCGGGGACCTGGCGATCTATGACACGGAACGGCCGTACTCGCTGGCCTTCGAGGAGGAGTTCAGCACGCTCGTGCTGATGTTCCCACGCCAGCTCACGGGCCTGTCCGCCGAGGACATCGGGGAGATGACGGCCACCACCATGGGCGCGGGTCACCGGCTCGGGCAGGCCGTGGTGCCGTTCATCACCCAGATCGGCGCCATGCTGCCCACCCTGGACGGGCCGATCGGCCACCGCCTGGCCCTCAACGTCGTCGACCTGCTCTCCACCGTGCTGGCCGACGAGTTGTACTCGCGCCACGACGCCGACGGCACCCAGCAGAACCGGCTGCTGCGCCGGATCCACCACTTCATCGAGTCACAGCTGGCCAATCCGGATCTCGATCCGGACCTGGTGGCCGCCGCGCACTACCTGTCCACGCGGTCCTTGCACCAACTGTTCGCAACCACCGATCACACGGTGGCGCGCTGGATCCGGGTGCGCCGGCTCGAGCAGTGCCGCCGGGACCTGCTGGACCCCCTGCACCACGACCTCCCCGTCGGGGCGATCGGGGCGCGCTGGGGGCTGCCCGACCCGGCGCACTTCTCCCGTGTCTTCCGCGCCGAGTTCGGACGATCCCCGGCCCAGTACCGGAGCCTGCACCGCTGAGGGCGGCCCGGAAGAGGCCACCGGGCCCTGCGCTGATCGTCAAGGGCCGTGCCCGCAGGGCCAAGCCGCCACGCACCCCAGTCGGGCAGGGTGGTCAGCAATCCTCACCGACCCCCTGCCGACCCCCCCGGCGGAGGCGGACCCCCGGCCCGGCCTTCGCAGCCGGCCACGTACTCAGGAGGCGACGATGTCACAACCCACCACCACCCGGAGCACCTCCCGGGACACCTCCCGGGGCACTTCTCGGGGCACCGCCGACCGCTCCGACCGGCCTGCACTGGCCGAGAACGGACGCCTGGGCGCACGCCGGATCGGCATCCCCGCGCTGGTGTTCATGATCATCGCCGCCTCCGCGCCCCTGACGGTGGTGGCGGGCGGGGTGCCCAGCAACTTCGCGGTCACCTCGCTCGTAGGCATTCCGCTGTCCTTCATCGTGCTCGGCGTCGTCCTGGTGTTGTTCGCGATCGGCTACGCGGCGATGAGCCGGCATGTGCACAACGCCGGGGCGTTCTACGCCTACATCGCCAAGGGCCTGGGCAAGCCCGCCGGGGTGGGGGCCTCACTGGTGGCCGTGGTCGCCTACAACGCCATGCAGATCGGGATCGCCGGGATGTTCGGCTTCGTCTTCTCCTCCTTCCTGGAGGGGATGTTCGGCATCGCGCTGTCCTGGTGGGTCTGTGCCCTCATCGCCTGGGTCGCCGTGGGACTGATGGGCATCACCCGCGTTGACCTCTCGGCGAAGGTCCTCGGCATCGTGGTGGCCCTCGAGTTCATCGTCGTGATCATCTTCGACGCCATGTCCCTCGGAGCCGCGCCGGAGGGCATCACGGCCGACGGCTTCCTGCCGGAACAGCTCTTCGCCACCGGTGTGGGCGCCGCACTGGCCTTCTCCATCGCCGCCTTCATGGGGTTCGAGTCCGGGGCCATCTACAACGAGGAGGTCAAGGACCCGCGGCGGACCGCCGGCATCGCCACACTGATCGCCATCTGCATCATCGCCCTGTTCTACGCGTTCTCCTCCTGGGCCATGGTGGTGGGCGAAGGCGCCTCGAACGTGGTGGCCCGCTCCCAGGAGTTCGGCCCCGATCTGATGTTCGTCTTCTTCGCCGAGAACGCCAGCGGCTGGTTCGTGACCCTGGCCAACCTGATGTTCCTCACCAGCCTCTTCGCCGCACTGCTGGCCTTCCACAACATCGTGGCCCGCTACTTCTTCGCCCTCGGACGGGAGCGGGTCCTGCCCGGAGTCCTAGCGAGGACCGGCGCCCGCTCCGGTGCGCCGGTGGCCGGGTCCCTGGCCCAGTCGGCCCTGGCCCTGGTGGTCATCCTGGTGTTCGCCGTGGTCGGTGCCGGCTCCGGCGACCCGCTGTTCCCGGTGCTGACGCTGTTCACCTGGCTGACCAACATGGGCGCCTTCGGCCTGGTGCTGCTGATGGCCCTGACCTCGCTGGCCGTCCTCGGCTTCCTGCGTCGGTTCACCGCCGACTACGGAGTGTGGACCCGGATCATCGCCCCGGGGCTGGCCGCCCTCGGGCTCATCGTCCTGTTCATGCTGATCGTCGCGAACTTCAACGTGCTGATCGGCCTGGAGGGTGACAGCGTCCTGTCCTGGCTGCTTCCGGCCATCGTGCTGGTCCCGGGCCTGCTTGGCACCGTCTGGGCCTGGTGGCTCCGCTCCGAACGGCCGGAGACCTACCGTGGGATCGGCGCCGGTGGTGCACTGGACTGACCGCCACCTCGACCCCAGACATCCCTGACACCCGTCACCGCTCACGAAAGGAACACCATGACCACCGAATCCACCACCACCGAGGCCATCGCCGGACTGACCACCGTGAAGGACCTGATGGCCGCGATCGAGGCGCCGGAGGGGCAGGGGGTGGAGATGATGGACCCGGCCACCGGCAAGCTCGTCGGACGGGCCCCGCAGCGCACGGAGGCCGACCTGGACGAGGCGGTGGCCACCGCGCGGGAGGCACAGCGCAGCTGGGCCGCACGGTCCCACGCCGAGCGTTCCGAACTGTTGAACCGGGCCGCAGACGCGGTGGAGGCTTCGGCGGAGGCGCTGGCCGCACTGCTGTCCCGGGAGCAGGGCAAGCCGCTCAACGGCCCGAACGCCCGGTTCGAGGTCGGTGCCTGTGCAGCGTGGCTGCGCGCCAACGCCGGGTTCCAGATCGAGCCGGAGGTCCTGGTGGACGATGAGTCCGGCAAGGCCGTCATCGACTACGTGCCCGTCGGCGTGGTCGGGGCGATCGGGCCGTGGAACTGGCCGATGATGATCTCGATCTGGCAGATCGCCCCGTCGCTGCGGATGGGCAATGCTGTGGTGCTCAAGCCCAGCGAGTACACCCCGCTGTCCGTGCTGGCCCTGGGGGCGGTGCTGAACCAGGTGCTGCCCGCGGGGCTGATCCAGGTGCTGGCCGGCCCGGGTGAGCTCGGGGCGGCGCTGACCGCCCATGCCGGCGTCGACAAGCTGATGTTCACCGGCTCCACGAAGACCGGCCAGGCGATCATGCGTTCGGCGGCGGACACCCTGAAGCGGCTGACCCTGGAACTCGGCGGCAATGACGCCGGGATCGTGCTGCCGGACGCCGATCCGGAGGCGATCGCCGAGGACGTGTTCTGGGGTGCGTTCATCAACACGGGCCAGACCTGTGCGGCGCTGAAGCGGCTGTACGTGCACGAGTCGCAGTACGAGGCGATGTGCGAGGCGCTGGTGGGCGTGGCCCAGAAGATGCCGATGGGCGTGGGACTCGAGGAGGAGAACGTGCTCGGCCCGCTGCAGAACAAGCAGCAGTTCGACATCGTCGCCGGCCTGGTGGAGGACGCCCGCAACGGCGGGGCACGGATCCTGATGGGCGGAGACCCGGTACCGGACCAGCCGGGCTACTTCTACCCCACGACCCTCGTGGCGGAGATCGACAATGACAACCGGCTGGTCTCCCAGGAGCAGTTCGGCCCGGTGCTGCCGATCGTGAAGTACACCGACCTGGACCAGGCCATCGCCTGGGCCAACGGACTCGACGTGGGCCTGGGTTCCTCGGTCTGGGGCACGGACCTGGACGAGGCCCGCGCCGTGGCCGCACGCCTGGCGGCCGGCACCACCTGGATCAACAAGCACGGCGCCGTGGACCCGCGGGTTCCCTTCGGCGGGGTGAAGAACTCCGGCTACGGGCTGGAGTTCGGCGTCGAGGGCCTGAAGTCCGTGGCGTTGCCCAAGGTCACCAGCTGGTGAGCTGAGCCGCCATCAGTTGTGGGGTTCGGTGGGCGTGGACGCCCCACGTACCCCTACCGGATCCCGCAACTGATGGTGCCCGGCCGCCGTCGGGCACAGGGTGACCCAGCCCCGTCACAAAGGTGGGGGCTGGGTCACTTTGTGCCTGGGAGGCGTGGCTGGGAGGGGTGGCTACCGCTTGCGGTACAGCGCCTTGCGTTGGAAGCGGGGCTCCGAGGTGACCAGGGCGCCGAGGGACCGGAAGATGCCCTCGTCCACGGTGCCCAGGATGGTGGTGGTGTGCACGTCGCAGCCGGAGAGGTTCTGCAGCTCGTCCAGGGCCCGCCGCGCGTTCTCGTCCGAGGCCGCGGACACCGAGAGCGCGATCAGCACCTCGTCCGTGTGCAGCCGCGGGTTCTTCGAGCCCAGGTGCTCGGTCTTCAGCGTCTGGATCGGCTCGATCGAGGCGGGGGAGAGCAGGTGCACCTCGTCGTCGAGGCCCGCCAGCTCCTTCAGCGCGTTGAGCAGCATCGCGGCCGAGCAGCCCAACAGGTCCGAGGTCTTGCCGGTGACGATGCTCCCGTCCGCCAGCTCGATCGCGGAGCCCGGCTCCCCGGTGCGCTTCTCCACGGCCAGGGCGGGGGCGACGACGGCCCGGTCGCCCGGGGTGCAGCCGGCCCGGGACATGATCATCGCCACGCGCTCTGAGACATCCGCCTCGGCGTCGTTGATCCGCTCGTCCACGAGGGCCTTGTAGTACCGGCGCACGATCTCCTGGCGAGCGGCCTCGCGGCACACCCCGTCATCCACCATGCAACTGCCGGCCAGGTTCACGCCCATGTCCGTGGGGGAGCGGTAGGGCGAGGAACCGGTGAGCTGCTCCAGCAGGGCAGTGAGCAGGGGGAAGACCTCCACGTCCCGGTTGTAACTGGTGACCTGCTCCCCGTAGGCGGCCAGGTGGAAGGGGTCGATCAGGTTGATGTCGTCCAGGTCCGCGGTGGCCGCCTCGTAGGCGAGGTTCACGGGGTGGTCCAGCGGCAGGTTCCAGATGGGGAACGTCTCGAACTTCGCGTAGCCGGAGGAGATGCCGCGGGCGTGGTCGTGGTACACCTGCGAGAGGCACGTGGCGAGCTTGCCCGAACCGGGCCCCGGGGCCGTGACGACCACGACGTCCCGGGTGGTCTCGGCGTACTCGTTCAGCCCGAAGCCCTCCGCCGAGACGATCCGCCGGGTGTCCTGCGGATAACCCGGGATCACCCGGTGGCGGGCCACGGTCAGGCCCAGCCGCTCCAGGCGCTCGGCGAAGGCCAGCGCCACCTGGTTGGAGTCCTCGAGCTGGGTCAGCACCACGTGCTGCACCAGGAAGCCGCGCTCGCGGAACACGTCCACGAGGCGCAACACGTCCTCCTCGTAGGGGATGCCCAGGTCCGCCCGGACCTTCTGCCGCTCCAGGTCCTTGGCGTTGAGGCAGATCAGGATCTCGAGCTCGTCCTTGATCCGCTCGAGCATGGCGATCTTGTTGTCCGGCGTGAAGCCCGGCATCACGCGGGAGGCGTGGTGGTCGTCGAAGAGCTTGCCGCCCATCTCCAGGTACAGCTTGCCGCCGATCTGCTGGCGGCGCTCCTCGATGTGACGGGACTGCAACTCCACGTAGCGGTCTCGGTCGAATCCCAGGGGGCGGGCGGGAGCGGGGCGGGCAGACGAGACGGTCACCGGAACCACGCTAGCACCGGCAGCCCGCCGTGGCCCGGCGGCTATCCCACCCGTGGCCGGTCGATCGCCAGGACCTCGCCCAGGGTGCCCCACTCGTTCCGGCCCAGGCGGGTCAGCGGGTCCAGCTTCTGCGCGAGCGGCAGGGTCCGGCCGCGGGCGTCCGTGCCCAGCGTGTCCGTGTCCACCGCCACGTGGACCACCCGCCCGAGCACCATGAAGTTGCCGCCCACGGGCAGGATGCTCTCCAGCACGCACTCCATCACGGCGGGGGAGCCGGCCACCCGGGGAGGGGCGACGGCGGCCGAGGGCTCGGCCTCGATCCCGGCGGCCCCGAACTCGCTCACCTCGGAGGCGTAGGGCGCGGAGGTCTGGTTGGCCGCCTCGAACTGCGGCCGGGAGACGAGTGAGACCGTGAACTGGCCGGTGGCCTCGACGTTGTTCAGGGTGTCCTTGCGCGTGGTCGAGGAGAACATCACGATCGGCGGCTCCTCGGAGACCATCGTGAAGAACGAGTGCGGGGCCAGGTTCGCGGTGCCGGCGGCGTCCACCGAGCCGACCCAGGCGATCGGCCGCGGGATGAGGATCGACTTCACGAGCAGGGTGGTCTCCCGATCGCCGAGGGCGGCGGGATCGAACTCGGTGCGCGAGGTGCTCGGGGTGCTCGAGGCGTTCGGGGTGCTCATGGGGACAGTCTGGCAGGGGCCGGCCCGGCTCCTCCACAACGGACCGATTGCTCTGGGCTTATCCCCAATAGCCCCTGACGCCCGACCACGGGCGCACCGCGGTCCCTAGCGTGGTTTCGGACGGAGCGTGGAGGGACGGGAGGACGGGCATGACAGAACCCAGTGGAGCCATGGCAGCGGCCCACGCACTGGTGGGAGGGGCCTTGCCCCTGCCGGGCCAGATCCTCCAGCCGGAGGTGCTGTGCCCCGCCGTGGGGATGGCGGTGGACCTGGTGGCCGGGGATGAGCAGCTGCTCCGCGTGCTGGAGGCGGCCGTGGTGCAGCTGCACCAGGTGGTCGAGGAACTGCGGCTGGTCGGCTCGGGTACCCGGGGCGTGGCCGAGTCGGTCCACGGGCTGACGGCCATGGACTGGCGCTCACCGGCGGGAGAGGCCTTCGCGGAGCGGAGACAACGCCTGCGGGTACGAGCAGCAGACCTGGCGGAGGTGGCCGAGGAGTCCGCTGCCTTGGCCCGGATGTCGATCGGCGAGCTGCAGCAGCAGATCGCCCGGCTCCGGGAGACACTCACGGCGGCCAAGGCGGCGGTGGCCACCGCCGCCACCCTGGGGGTGTGCTGAGGTGGCCGGCCCCGGGGTTGGCCCGGTGCCCGCCGGGGTGGGGCGACCGGGGTTGCTGGAGGGCCTCGAGGCCCGGGGCCGGTATGCATCGCCCGGGGAGCCGCCGTCGTTCTCGGTCCGCGGCGGGCCGGGGTCCATCCACGCCAACCTGGACGAGCTCGAGCGGGGCAGCCTGCTCCTGACGGGTGCCACGGACGAGGCCGCGGCCCTGTCCCTCCGGGCCGCCGGCTGGGGATCGCTGATATCCGTGGCTGCGGCCCACACCGTGACGGGAAGGGTGCTCCCCGGCCGGACTGCCGAGCTGTCCGCCGGGTTGATGGCCGTCAGCGCCGAGGCCAGCGTGCTCGCTGTGGCGGTGCGGACCGCGGCCCGGACGTACCGGGAGGCGGAGACGGCAGCCCGACGGCGCATGGAGGAGCTGTTGGGCCCAGTGGCCTTCGTCGGCGCCCTGGGGTTGGGGCTGAGCGGCCAGCCGCTGCCACTGCCCCTCACGGAGCTGGCCCTCCAGGCCACCCCCGAGGTCTTGGCCGGGGTCCTCGGGCTGATGGCACCGGGCCTCGGACGGGGGTTCCTGATCGCCTCGGAGGTGGCAGGCCGCGCTGCCCGGGACGAGGGCGCCACGGGCGCACTGTCCGGGCCGGAACAGCTGTATCCGCTGGTCACGGCGCTGGGTCGGGCCACCGGCCTGGTGCAGATCGGTCCGGTGCGTCTCAAGGGGGCGCTACCGCCCGCCGACCAGTGGGATCAGACGTGGGCGCCCGAGGGTGAGGGGAGCATCTCCAACGTCATGTCCCACCTGGACCTGGCCCGTGGAGCCGCCCCCGGGTCCATCCAGATCACGAGGTTCACCCCGGACGGCCCGGGGACGTCCGGGACGGTGTGGCTCGTCTCCCTCCCCGGGACCCAGACCGGGGACTACCGGGACGCGAGCGGCTGGTCGACCAATCCCTGGGACGTCGGCGGCAACGCCGAGGCCATGGCCCTGGACTCCCAGCACGTGTCCGCCGCCGTGGGCGCGGCCCTCCGGGCGGCCGGGGCGGGGCAGGACGACGCGCTGGTGCTCACCGGGTACAGCCAGGGGGGCCTCCACGCCGCACGGATTGCCGCCGATGAACGGATCGCCGAGACCTACGACGTGCAAGGCCTGTTCACGATCGGCTCACCGACCGGTGAGATCAGGGTGCCGGCCACGGTCGAGGCGGGACATCTGGAGCATGACGAGGACTTCCCCGCCGCCCTGGACGGACGGGCCAATCCGCAGGCCGCGAATCGCGCCACCATCACCGTCAGCGGCTACGACGAATCCCTGTACCCCGAGGGGAAGGACCTGATGTCCGGACATTCCTTCGATAACTACGGGTTCCACGCGGCTCTGTTGGACCAGGACCCGGACGTGGCGCGTCAGGCCCCGGCCATCGAGCACATCGCGGCGCTGACGGCCGGCGGCGGGGTGACCCGGAGCGTGCAGTTCGAGCGGATCCGCCCCGGCAACCCCCGGCACCCGTTCGGTGCCGGATCGAGCAGCTCCTTCGCCACGCACCCGGACGGTCGTCGTGCCGGGACCGGGGTGCGGCCCGGGGTGCTGCACGGTGTCGGGGCGAGGGCCCCTTGAGTCTCGCGGCGTCGGCTCCTGCGGCGACCTCCTGGAGGTCAGTCCCTGCTGGAGCGGTTCAGGCCGAACACGCCGTTGGCGACCATCGAGACCACCGAGACGATGACGGCCGCGAAGACCGCCGTCCACCAGAAGGCATCCACGGTCAGCTGCATCGGCAGGTAGGAGGTCAGCCACACGGTCAGCATGAGCATGCCGGCGTTGATGATGACGGTGAACAGGCCCAGCGTCAGACAGGTCAGCGGCAGGGCGAGCAGCGAGATGATCGGCTTGACCACCGCATTGACCGCCCCGAACACCAGCCCGATGACCAGGAAGGCGATCACGGCGTTCAGCGTGGCATCGCCGGTGTCAGCGATCGTGCCGGAGGGGATCACGTCCATGCCGGGCAGGATCAGGGTGGCCACCCAGAGTGCCAGCCCGTTGACGATGACGCGGAGCAGGAATTTGACCATGGTCCATGGTGCCACGCCGTACCCTTGACCACGGCACTGCGAGCATCGGGCACCGCGCGGAGCCAGGAGGGGACACGGATGGTCGGGGGACTTTCGCGCCGGGTGCGGGGCCGCGCCGGCGCGCTCGCGCTCGCCGCCACGCTGGCGCTCACGCTGGTGGTCCCGGCGGCTTCATTCGCCAGCACGACGCCGGCCCCTTCGCTCGCCAGCACCGCCTCGTCCGCCGGCACGACGCCGGCCCCCTCGCCCGCCAGCACCGCCTCGTCCGCCGGCACGACGCCCGCCCCCGTCTACCCGACCGCGACGGACGGCCCCTCCCAGCAGCGGAAGCCCTACGTGGCGCCGGAGGACGAGGACACCCTGAGCCCCGGGAACTTCATGGCCGCGGACGGTCGGGTCGTCCCCGGGATCGGATGGCTGACGGAGAGCCTCGACCAGGCAGTGCTGTGGAAGCTGCGTCCCCGAGTGGACCAGCAGCGGCTCATCCACGTGGCGCGGGGCCTGCCCCTGGGCGGCCGCAAGATCATGCTCACCGTGGATGAGGCGGAGCCCGGGGCCACCGGCCAGCAGATGCGTCAGGACGCCGAGGCCACGGCCGATGCGATGGTCACCGAGTACCGCGAGGGGATGCCCCTCGAGCACTGGACACCTGGCTCTGAGACCCGCCCGCGGCTGGACCCGGGATGGGTCATGCTCACCGTGATGGTGCCGCCGTCGGAGCCCGATCGGGACCCCGCCACTGACGCCGGCACCGCCCCCGTCGTCGTGCTCGAGCTGGGACAGGGCGTGACCCTGGCGGCGGAGGACTCCGCGGCCCTGATCGAGGGGGCCGGCCGGGAGGCCCTGGGCGAGGGCGACCTGACGGACGGACTCGAGGAGCTGGTGCGGGCCGCGGTGGCACAGACCAGCCCGCCGCCGGACGGGGCGGGGGTGTCCTGGACCTCGCTGACCCAGGGCCGCGCGGTCCTGTGGGCCGTGCTGGTGGCCGGCCTGGCCGCCGTCGCCGTGGTGCCCCGCGTGCTCGCCTCCAGGCGACGGCGGCGCGAGGTGAGCGCCCACGCGGCACGGCCGGGGTGGTATCCGGACACGGACGCTGACCCGGCCCTGCGGCTGCGGCGGATCGTGGAGGCCATCGGGTTGGCGCTGGATTCCCCGGGCGCCCGGGCCCTGCCCTCCGCCGACCCGGCGCTCGCGGCCCTTGTGGAGCACACCCTCGAACTCGACCGGGTGGCGCCGCGCAGCCGGCAGGGCCGGACCGCCCCGGGCTGGCAGGCGGGGCGCGGCGTCCTGCAGGCACGGGTGCAGGACGCCCAGCAGCTGCTCGCCCGCCTGGTGGCCGAGGGTGACGGCGCCCGGCGCCCGGTCCGCTTCCCGGCCGAGGTCCGGCAGGTCGTGGCCGAGGGCCGCGCCCAGACGGCCCGCGTCCAGACGTCCGGGAGGGCGTCCCGATGAAACCGGGGAGAAGCGTCCTGGCGTGGCTGGCGGCCCGCCGCCGCTCGTGGCAGTTCGGGGCCGCCGCAGCGCTGCTCGCGGTGGCCGCCGTGCTCACCGGCTGGTGGGGTGCGGCCACCCTGAGCGCCCTGCCGCGGCACCAGGTCGAGATCACCGTGGAGGAGGGGCTGCCGTGGAGCATCAGCCCGGAGGCGGTGGAGCTCCTCGCGGCCCAGGACCCGGTCCCGTCCTGGAAGCCGTTGACCCTGCACGTCACCGGGGACTACTTCACCTACGGCGAGAAACGGGCGGAGGGCACCGAGGACCTGCCGGCGGATGTCGTCCTCTCCGTCCATGCCGACGAGCGGCACGGACTGGACCGCAGCGGCCGGGAGGACATCGGGGTCATCGCCCGCCCTGACGCCCCCGGGCAGTGGCGGGGCCGGGGCTCCCTGGGGCGGGAGGTCGAGTCCGTCTACCTGGACAACCTGGCCGCCGGTCGGGGGCCTTCCGCCGTGCTCGCCGCGGCCCAGGCGGCCGGCAGCGGGCTCTACAGCGGCCCCCCGCGCATCCCCGCCGTGTGGATCGGCGCCTGCCTGGGCCTGGGGGCGCTGGCCCTGGCCGCCGGCGTGCTGTGGCTGCGGGCCCGGCGCCGCGAGGCCGAGGTGCGCCGCGCCTTCCAGCAGGGCCAGGCGGACCTGGCCCGCGTGCTGCTGGCCGGTGAGGCCCTGGACGTGGTGACGCTGACCCTTCCCGCAGGCGCCCGCACCTCCTCGTTCCGGGCCCTGCGGCGCAGCGTGGACGAGGGGGCCGAGGCCCTCGTGCGGGACCAGGTGGCCCTGGCACGGAACCTGCAGTCCACGGCCCACCGGGACTGGGCAGCCGCAGCGCAACAGGTCCCGGACTTCCGGAGGCGGGCACAGGCCCTGGTGGACCAGCTGAACGCGGTGGTGGACTCTGCCGAGGTGCTCGGCCGGTCCGCCGGTGGCCAGCGGGTGCTGGACCGGGTTCTCGCACCGCTCGTAACGGGCTCCCGTCAGTTGATCGCCCGGCTGCGGACGGCGCCGGCCGGGGCGGTGGCGGCCGGCCACCAGGAGGACCTGGAGCAGGCGCTGACGGCCCTGCTGACCCTCGTCCAGGACCACCGGGAAGGGCCCGACGCCGGCCCGGACCGTCATGCGGCCGGGCTCACCGACCGCACCCGGTCCCGGTGGCGCTCGGCCGAACGCCGGCTCGGAGCGGCCGCTCAGGCCATCCGGGCCGACCTCGAACGCTTCCCCCTCGGGCACGGCGTCGCCGACGACTGGGCGCGCCGGCCCGAGGACTCCGGCCTTCAGGAGTTGCGCGGCGGACTCGGGCTCGGGGACGAACCGGCCGCGGTCGCGGAGTTGGCGCGGGCCCAGGCCACCGCCCGCGCCCTGCTGGGGGACCTCGACGGGGTGGACCGTCCTCTCGACGGAGGCACCGCCCGGCGCGAGCGAGGCCGGGAACCCGCCCGGCCGACGTCGGGCCAGCCTGCCGGCAGGGCCAGCGGGAAGAACCCCGGGAAGACCCCGGTCCGCGGGCCCGGCGGCCCGCGGAAGGACCCCGATTCCACCGCGTTCGCCGGCGGACTGCTGCGGCGGGGCGGCCGGCAGGGGACCCGCGGCGTGCGCCTGAGCCTGTCCGGGTGGGCGCTGGTGACGATCCTCGCCGTCGGAGCCACCCAACCGCTCGCTGCCGCGTGGGCCGACCGGGCGATCCCGGACCCGGTCTTCGGACTGGAGGGCTCGGAGGCCATCCGCAGCCTGGTGATCGACGGCCCGGACCTCGGGCTGTCACCCGAGCGGATCGTGGACCAGGTGGACGGCAGGTTCCCGGCGCAGCTGGACGTGGTGGTGGCCGTGCGCGCCGCCGAATCGTATGTGACCGCGCAGCCGAGCAACCCGGAGGACCCCGTGGAGGAGGCCTTCGACCCCACCGGGGTCCAGGTCAGCCCCCGTTCCGTCCTGGACGGCCTGGAGCGGATGCGGCAGGAGTTCCCCGAACGGACCGATCCGGAGACCGGGGAGCTGTGGCCCGACCAGGTCATCATCCCCGTCCTGGTGTGGGCCAGCGGGGATCGCGGCGTGCAGGGGGCCATGCTGGGATCGGCGCTGCCGGTGGGTGCCGTGTCCACCACGGCGTCCGCGCTGGGCCGGGCCTTCCTGGAGGATCCCGGGGCACTGGACGGGGAGGTGGCCGCCCGTCTCGTGGACGCCGGTAGGGACCTGCAGCTCTCCGATGTGGCCCTGGCGGCCGCCGGGCAGCAGGGGTCCGGCACGAACGCGCTGCGTACCTCCGGCCAGGAGGCGGACCTGGACGAGGGATCGCTGGCGATCCTGCTCACCCTCAGCCTGACCGCCCTGGCCCTGACCCTGGTCTCCGCCCTGGAGTCGCTGCTGTCCCTGGCGTGGGGGCTGCAGGGACTGGGTGGACTGAGTCGGGCCGGAGCCCGGCTGCGCGCCGTCCGCCGTGAACTCTCCGGGCTCCTGCTGGACCTGGACGACTCGCGGCTGGCCGGCGTCGCGGTCCTCGGGGCCGGACCGGCCGGCTCACCGCAGGAGGCCGAGCAACGCCTCTACGAGCGGTCCCTGGACGCGGCCTGGCGCCAGGCGCGGTCGCTGGGCAACATGACGCTCGGCCAACGGATCCGCGGGGCGGCCGAACCGGGGCTCAGCCGGCTTGAACGGGCCACGGCGCTGCTGCGGGACCGGGACGCGGACGTGGCCGAGCGCGCCGACCGGGTGCTGGACCTGACCCGGCGTTTCTGACGGGTTCCGGGGCCGGCCGCGGCCTGCGGCGTTAGGCTGGTGAGTCATGAACGAGCCGCACCCCCTCCGTCCCCGTCCGGTCCTCGCCCAACTCCCGGCCTACGCCGCGGGTCAGCCCGCGGCGGCGGTGGACGGACTCGTCTCCTACAAGCTCTCCTCCAACGAGAACCCCTACGGCCCGGTCCCCGCGGTGCGGGCCGTGCTGGCGGAGTTCACGGACTTCTGCCGCTACCCGGACCCGCTGTCCACCGCCCTGCGGGAGCGGCTCGGGGCGCACCTGGACATCTCGCCGCAGGACATCGTCACGGGGGCCGGCTCGCTCGGGGCGCTGACCCAGATCATCACGACCTTCGCCGGCACCGGCCCGGACGGGACCGCCGACGAGGTCATCTACGCCTGGCGCTCCTTCGAGGCCTACCCGATCATCGTGCGCGCGGCCGGGGCCCGGGACATCCAGGTGCCCCTCACGGCCGACTTCCGCCACGATCTGGACGCCATGGCCGCGGCCATCACCGAGCGCACCCGCGTGATCATCCTCTGCACGCCCAACAACCCCACCGGCCCGGCACTGACCGGGGCGGAGGTGGAGTCGTTCCTGACGAAGGTCCCGCAGGACGTGCTGGTGGTCCTGGACGAGGCGTACACGGAGTTCATCACCCAGCCGGACGCCGTCGACGCCCTGGCGGTGTACCGCCGGCATGGCAACGTGGTGGTGCTGCGGACCTTCTCCAAGGCCCACGGCCTGGCCAACCTGCGCGTGGGCTACTCCGTCTCGCATCCGCACATCACCCAGTACCTGCGCGTGCTGGCCACCCCGTTCGCCGTGTCCTCCGTGGCCGAGCGCGCCGCGATCGCCTCCCTCGACCACCTGGACGAGGTCACCGAGCGGGTGGGACGGGTCGTGGCCGAACGCGAACGGGTCATGGCCGGCCTGAAGCAACTGGGCTGGGACGTGCCGGACTCACAGGGCAACCTCGTCTGGCTGCCCCTCGGGGACCGCGCGCCGGAGTTCGTGGAGGCCGCCTCCCGCCAGGCGCTCGCCGTGCGCGGCTTCGGCACGGAGGGCGTCCGCGTGACCATCGGCGAGGTAGAGGCCAACACCCGTTTCCTGCAGCTCTGCGCCGACTTCCCGCCGAAGCCCTGACCGTCCCCCGCCCTGCCGTGGGTGGTCAACCGGTGCGGGGGTTGTCGGGTTGATCGCCACGGCATCTGACCACTCACGGCAACTGACCACCCACGTGAAACGACCAGCCACCACGGAGCGGTGCACGGAGCAAAGAACCGGCGCGTTGGCATCGGCACGACTAGTCTGGATCCGGACCGTCGCCCGATGCGCCGGGAGAGAAGGAGTTCCACGTGAGTGAACCGCAGCAGCCGAGCCAGGCGACCACGCTGCCGGCCGGAGCCGTCCAGCTGCTGGATGCCGAGGGCACCCTGCACCAGGACGCACGGTTCACGCCCTACCTGGCAGACCTCGACCACGCCACCCTGCAGCGGATGTACCGGCTGATGGCCACCGAACGCCGCCTCGATGCCGAGGGCACCTCCCTCCAGCGCCAGGGGCAACTGGCCCTGTGGGTCCCCGCGATCGGGCAGGAGGGCGCGCAGGCCGGAGCCCTGGCCGCCCTGCGGGAGGAGGACTGGATCTTCCCGACCTACCGCGAGCACCTCTTCGCCCTCGGCCGGGGCGTCAGCCCCGGCCAGCTGTTCGAGCTGTTCCGGGGCGTCTCCCACGCCGGCTGGACCGCCGAGGACCACCGCGTCCAGCCCTACACGCTCGTGCTCGCCGCCCAGACCCTGCACGCCACCGGCTACGCCTGGGGCATCCAGCGGGACCAGGCCGGCTGGGACGCGGACCGCGTGCGGCGCGAGGGCCAGGTGGCGCTGGCCTGCTACGGGGACGGCGCCTCCTCAGAGGGGGACGTCCACGAGTCCATGGTGTTCGCGGCCAGCTACGACCTGCCCGTGGTGTTCTTCTGCCAGAACAACCAGTGGGCCATCTCCGTGCCCGCCACCACCCAGACGCGCGTCCCCCTGGCTCAGCGCGCCGCGGGCTACGGCTTCGAGGGCATCACGGTGGACGGCAACGACCCCCTGGCCATGTACGCCGTGACCGCCTGGGCCGCCGAGCAGGCCCGCACCGGCTCCGGCCCGGTCCTGGTGGAGGCCCACACCTTCCGGGTGGGCGCGCACACCACCGCCGACGACCCCACCAAGTACCGGACGCGGGAGGTCGAGACGGACTGGGCCGGTCTGGATCCACTGGTCCGCCTGGAGACCTACCTCCGGGCCACCGGCGCCGCCGGTCAGGACCCGGACGCGTTCTTCGCGTCGGTGGCCGCCGAGGGCGAGGAACTGGCCGCCGCGAGCCGCGAGGCCGTGCTGTCCATGACGGCCCAGACGGGCGTCAGCCTGGACGAGGTCTTCGACACCGTCTACGCCGAGCCGCACCCGCTGGTGGCCGAGGAGAAGGCCTGGCACCACGAGTGGCAGGCCGGCTTCGCCGATGTTCCCGACGCCGGCCCCGCCGGTTCCGCAGACCAGGCCGGTTCCGCAGACCAGGGAGGCCGCGCGTGAGCACCGAGACGCTGACCATCGCCAAGGCCGTCAACCGGGCCCTGGCAGACGAGCTCGCGCAGGACGAGAAGGTCCTGCTGATGGGCGAGGACATCGGCTCGCTCGGTGGCGTGTACCGCGTGACCGAGGGGCTCAAGGCCACCTACGGCGCCGGCCGGGTGGTGGACTCCCCACTGGCCGAGTCCGGCATCATCGGCACCTCGATCGGCCTGGCGCTGCGCGGCTACCGCCCCGTGGCGGAGATCCAGTTCGACGGCTTCGTCTTCCCCGGCTTCAACCAGATCACCACGCAGCTGGCCAAGTTGCGTGCCCGCACCCGCGGGGCCGCCACCGTCCCCGTGACCATCCGGATCCCCTACGGCGGGGGCATCGGCTCGATCGAGCACCATTCGGAGTCGCCCGAGGCCCTGTTCGCACACACCCCCGGGCTGCGGATCATCACGCCGTCCAACGCGCACGACGCGTACTGGATGACGCGTCAGGGCATCCAGTCGGCGGACCCGGTCATCATCTTCGAGCCCAAGCGCCGCTACTTCCTGCGCGGTGAGGTCGACCCCTCCGCGGGCGGCCACGGCGGCCTCGGCGCCTTCCATGCCCAGGTGGTGCGCCCCGGCACGGACGCCACCGTGGTGGCCTACGGCCCGCTCGTCCCGGTGGCGCTGGCCGCCGCGAACGCCGCAGCCGAGGACGGCCGCTCGATCGAGGTCGTGGACCTGCGCTCGCTCTCGCCCATCGACTTCGACACCCTGCAGGCCTCGCTGGAGAAGACCGGACGCATGGTCGTCGCCCACGAGGCCCCGACCTTCGGCGGGCTCGGCGGGGAGATCGCCGCCCGGCTGTCCGAGCGGTCGTTCCTGCACCTCGAGGCCCCGATCATCCGCGTGGGCGGCTTCCACCTGCCCTACCCGCCATCCCGGGTGGAGGAGCAGTACCTGCCGGACCTGGACCGTATCCTCGACGCCGTGGACCGCACGTTCGCCTACTGAGCGCCTACTGAACGCCTACTGACTGCCGGGAGGCACCCCATGGAGATCTTCACCCTGCCAGACGTCGGCGAGGGCCTGACCGAGGCCGAAATCACCGAATGGAAGGTGGCGGTCGGGGACACGGTCGCCGTCAATGACATCCTCTGCGAGATCGAGACCGCCAAGTCCCTCGTCGAGTTGCCCAGCCCCTACGCCGGCACCGTCGCCGAGCTGATGGCCCCCGCCGGGGAGACCATCGAGGTGGGCGCTCCCATCATCGGCATCTCCACGTCCGCCTCAGAGGCCCCCCGCCACAGCGATCCTGCCGAGCCATCCTCATCACCAGCAGGGCTCGGCACGAACGCCGTGGCTGCAGACCCGGCGCATGCTGCAGTCCCGGCGGAGACGGGATACAGCCTCCCCGACGAGCGCGGGACGGACGAGGTGGGCATCGGTGAGGAGGCCCCCGTGCCGGCCGACGGCGGCGATTCCGTCCACAGCTCCGGCGGCGCCGCTGACATTGCAGGCTACAGTTCCGGCGCCGCGCTGACCGGTTCCGGGCCGAAGGCCGACGCGGCCACTCGCCGCCCTCGCAAGCGGTCCTCCGCGCCTGCTTTCCAAGCCTCCCAAGCCTCCCAGGCCGGCCCGGCGGGCTCGGTGGGCCCGAAGCCCGCTGCGGCCCCGCAGCCGCCGGTGCCCTCCGGCCAGACCGCCGTCGCGCCCTCGTGGAGCCCGCGGCTGCGCGAGGAGCCCGCCGCAGCGCAACCGACCCCGGCCCAGCCTGCTGCTCCGGCCCAATCCTCCCCGGCCCAGCCCACAGCCCCGGCGACGCGCGGGAGGAAGCTGCCGGCCGCCGTCGGGCAGCTGATGGCCGCCGGGCGCGAACGCCAGACCGAGGTGGCGGGACTGTTCGAGCGGGTCCTGGCCAAGCCGCCGGTGCGGCGGATCGCCAAGGAACTCGGCGTGGACCTGACGAAGGTGCGCGCCACCGGCCAGTTCGGCGAGGTGACGCGCACGGACGTGGAGGACTACCTGGCCGAGCGGGAGACGAACATCGACACCTCGGCCTCCTTCTGGATGCCGGACCGCGGGGACAACGACGCGCGGACCGAGCGGATCCGGGTCAAGGGCGTGCGCAAGGCGACGGCCGCCGCGGTGTCCGAGTCGTACCGGGACGCCCCGCACGTCTCGATCTTCGTGGACGTGGACGCCTCCCGGACCATGGAGTTCGTGAAGCGGCTGAAGACCTCGCGCGAATTCGAGGGCGTCAAGGTCACGCCCCTGCTCATCCTGGCCAAGGCCGTCATCTGGGCGGCGGCGCGCAACCCGCACGTCAACGCCTCGTGGACGGACGAGGAGATCCTGGTCAAGCACTACATGAACCTCGGGATCGCGGCCGCCACCCCGCGCGGGCTGCTGGTGCCGAACGTGAAGAACGCCAACGAGCTCTCCCTGCGGCAGCTGGCCGAGGCCCTCGGCACCCTGGCCAGGCGGGCGAAGGACGGCAAGACGCAGCCGGCGGAGATGGCGGACGGCACCATCTCCATCACCAACATCGGGGCCCTGGGGATCGACACCGGCACGCCGATCATCAACCGCGGCGAGGTGGCGATCGTGGCCTTCGGGACCATCCGGCAGAAGCCGTGGGTGGTCTCCGGGGAGGTCATCCCCCGCTGGATCACCACCCTGGGCGGCTCCTTCGACCACCGCGTGGTGGACGGGGACCTCTCCGCCCGCTTCATGGCGGACGTCGCGGCGATCATGGAGGAGCCGGCACTGCTGCTGGAGTAGCCCCCTCCCGCTTTCGGGGCAATCCCACTTTGAGGGCAATCCCACTTTGAGGGCAATCCCACTTTGAGGGCAATCCCACGCGTGGGATCGCCCCGAAAGTGGGATTGCCCTCAAAACGGTGGTGGGGGCTACTCGCCGTCCGCGAAGCTGTGCGCCAGCACCCAGGACGGGAAGTCGGCGATCTTCGCGTCGATGAGGATCGGCCGATCGCGCGGACCGTCCAGCCAGTCCCGCACGGCGGACAGGTCGGACTCCTGGCGCACGGTCACGGCGGCACAGCCGAAGCCGGCGGCGATCGCCGCGATGTCCGTCGGCGGGAACTGGACTGTGCCCAGCTGATCCGTCTCGTGCACGAAGTGGTGCACCTCGGCACCGTAGGCGGCGTCGTTGTAGACCACCACCATCAGCGGCATCCTCAGCCGCACGGCGGTCTCCAGCTCCACCAGGGACATCAGCAGCCCGCCGTCGCCCACGCCGGCGATGGCGATCCGGTCCGGGGAGGCCAGCTGGGCGCCGATCGCGCTGGACAGGGCCAGTCCGATCGACTGGAACGCCAGCGGCACACAGTACCCGGTGTTGTCCGGCACCCGGAAGTGCATGGCCGGGTAGGCGTTGAAGTTGCCGCCGTCCGGTACCACCACGCGCTCCATCGGCACCATCTCGTCCAGCCGGTTGGTCAGCAGCCGCGGGTCGATCCGCCCGCTGTCCGCCTCGCCGGTCACCACGGGCTCTGAGACGTCCTCGTAGGCCTGGTCGCGCCAGTGCAGGGACTCGGCCACCCGCGCGCGGGTCTCCTCCGTCCGGTAGCCGGTTCGCGCGCCCCCGGAACCCAGCCGCGAGGCCAGGGCGAGGTCCACCGCGGCGGCGGTCAGGCCGGCGTCGCCCAGGATGGTCAGGTCCACCGGATAGTGGAGGCCGAACGCGCGCGGGGTGTCATCCACCTGGATGACGGTCTTGCCGCGCAGCAGCGTGCCGTCCCGGGTGGTCCACCGGTTCAGGGCGGCGCCGAAGACCAGCAGCACATCGGCTTCGGCCACCAGCTCGGCGGCGCCGTCCGTGGAGAAGCCGCCCATCACGTCGAGGTGCCACGGGTCCTGGTGGAACAGGCCGCGGCCCACCGCCGAGGTCGTCAGCAGCGCACCGGCCCGTTCGGCCAGCTCCCGGATGGGCCCGACGCCGGCCGCGGCACCTCGGCCGCCCACGATCACCGGGCGCTCGGCGCCGGCCAACAGCTCGGCGATGCGCTCCGCCGCCTCCGGCGAGGCCCCGGCCGGGGTGGGGGCAACGGGCGGGTCCACCTGATCCACGAGGGCACGCTGCTCCTCGGGGACGGTGCCCTCCTGCACGTCCAGCGGCATGGAGAGCACCACGGTGCGGCGGTCGTTGACGGCACGGGTCACGGCACGGATGGTGTCCGCCACCGCTGAGGCGGGGGAGTGGAGCCGCTCGGCCACCGCCCCCATGCCCTCCACGACCTGGTCCTGGTCGATGTAGAAGTTGGAGCCGTACTGCCCGCCGGGGGTGTCCCCGGAGATCACGAGTACGGGGGTGCGGGACTTGGCGGCCTCCCCGATCCCGGTCAGCGCGTTGGACAGGCCGCAGCCCTGGTGGACGGTGACCACGGAGAGCCGGCCGGTGGCGCGGGAGTAGGCGTCCGCCATGCAGGCGGCGCCCATCTCATGCCGGGACGCGGTGAACGGGATCCCCTGGGGGCGCTCGGCGGTCGGGGCGATCAGGGCGTTGGTGGCCCGGAAGTTCCCGGAGCCGACCACGCCGAACACGTGGGCGGCGCCCATGCGGGCGATGATGCGGCCGACGGCCTCGCTGACCGTCATCGGTGCGGTGGCCGCGGTCTGGGTGGTGGACTGAAGCGTCTGGGCGGTCACGGGGTCTCCTCCGGCAGCAGGGCGTCCAGGTCTGGGGCGTCGTCGATCACGCCGTACTTCACGGCGGCCTCACCCAGGGCAGTCATGGCCTCCCGGGAGAAGTCGGCCTTGAAGCGCGGCAGGGTGATGCGGTCGAGGATCTCGGGGTCCATCTCGGTGTACTCGCCGATGACCTCGCGGACCACCTCCGGGTTCTCCTGGCTGAACTCCATCGACTTGCGCATGGCGCGGGTGAAGGCCTCCACGTCCTCCGGGCGCTGCTCGATGGTCTCCTCCGAGGTGAAGTAGCCGCCGATGTCCAGGTCCGGGTGCGCCTCGGCGTAGGGCCAGGAGACGGCCTTCAGGCCGGCGTCGAGGGACCGGGTCAGGTAGGGCTCCAGCACCAGGGCGGCCTCGACCTGGCCGTTCTGCACGGCCGCCGCGGCGTCGCCGAAGGCCAGCTCGATGAAGTCCATGTCGGCCCCGTCGCCGCCGTCGTTGTCCACGGCCAGGCGGATGGAGGTGTCACCGATGTTCATGAGGTTGTTTGAGGAGGCAGTGTTCCCCTGCAGGTCCGCGGAGGTCTCGAGCTCGGAGTCCTCCAGGGCGATGACGGCCGCGAAGTCCTTGCCCTCCTCGCCCGTGGTGGTGGTCCCGTTGGCCACGTACCTCAGCGGCAGGCCCTGGTCCCGGGCCACCATCAGGGAGACGGTGTTGCCGAAGGCGAAGTCGTAGTCGCCGGCGACCACGCCCGGCACGGCGATGGCGCCACCGGAGGTGTTGACGATCTCGACATCGAGCCCCTCGTCCTCGAAGAAGCCCTCCTTCACGCCCACGTGGATCGGGGCGACGTCCCCGATGGGGATGGCGCCGACGGTGATGGAGGTCAGCTCACCGGAGGCCGCCTCGGAACCGGTGCCGGCCGACGTCGTGTCCTCCTCGCTGCCGGAGGGGGAGCCGGAGCCGCAGGCGGCCAGGCCGAGGGACAGTGCGAGGACGCCGGCTCCCATGGCGAGGCGGCGGGACGTCCGCAGGCGGTGAAGCGGTGCGGGTTTCAGTGATGGGGTGCTCATGATGGCACCGTATGAGGAAAATCACCTCCGGTCCAATGATCATTCCGCTCGTCCTGCATAGACGTGGTCTATAGATCGCGGAGCAGGTCCACCACCCACGGGACGAACCAGGAGGTGGCGGCGGTGGGTGCGCGGGGGGCCGCGTAGGCGTGGACCGTGACGTCCGTGTCCTCGAAGGGTAGGGGCCATTCCTGGATGTCCCAGGTGCGGAGCCAGGCGGGCAGCAGGATCTGCGGGACGAAGGCCAACAGGTCGGTTCCCGAGACTAGGGCCGGGATGGTCGAGAACGTGGAGACCGCCACGGAGCCCTCGGCGGGGGCCGGCATCCGTGACTCCACGAGGGTGTGCCCCGTGGAGCCGCGGATCACCACCCGGGCGGCGCGGGAGAGCTCCTCGGCGGTCGGCGCCCGGGGCCCCAGCCGGCCGGTCCGGGCCATGCAGACGTAGCGGTCGCGGCGCAGGGGAAGGGCCTGGACGTCGCCGGCCGGCGGGGTGGAGGCGATGGCGAGGTCGAGGGCGCCGCTGACCAGGTCGGCGGCCGCGGTGTTGGTGTCCAGGGGGACGACGTCCAGGCTGCACCGTGGCGCGGCGGCCGCCAGGGCGGGGACGAGGGCCGGCAGGAAGACGAGTTGGCCGAGGTCGGTGAGGGCGATCCGGAAGGTGGTGGTGGCCCGTTCCGGGGTGAAGTCGGCGAGCCCGGCCACGGCTGCGTCGGCCGCCGCCGGCAGGGTGGCCACCTCGGCGTAGAGCTGCTGGGCGGCGCGGGTGGGCGTGACGCCGCGGCCCGAGCGGGCGAAGAGCTCGTCC
Source organism: Citricoccus sp. NPDC055426 (assembly GCF_040677445.1). Classification (NCBI taxonomy): domain Bacteria; kingdom Bacillati; phylum Actinomycetota; class Actinomycetes; order Micrococcales; family Micrococcaceae; genus Citricoccus; species Citricoccus sp. NPDC055426. The sequence goes on along the minus strand of NZ_JBFARZ010000003.1, from coordinate 318,120 downwards.
CCCGTGGCTCGGCGCAGGCGGTTGACCGCGTGCGTGATGGACGGCTGGGTGAGGTTGAGGCGTTCGGCCGCCGCCGTGAGCGTGCCCTCCTCCATCACGGCCACGAACACCCGGATGAGGTTCAGGTCCAGCATGGCGCCTCCTTCCGCTCGTCCATGGCTGGGCCGTCCATGGTCCGCCCGTCCATAGGCCGGCCATCGACGGGGTGCATGGTACCCATCAATCAATTGAGGGATATAATCGTTGACGTCTTGAACTAAACCGGATCCCTGTCTAGGCTGGCCATAGCCTGTGGGTCGGGTCACAATATTGTTGACGAAAATGTCAGCATAGCCGTCCCCTACCGACCACCCCCTGTCGCGAGCGGAGCACCTCGATCGATGACTGAACCTGTACCGTCCACCGGCGCGCCGGGCCCCAGCGGCCCGGGCGGGTCCGGAGACCCCCACCGCGACGCGGAGATCGAGCGCCTGCATCGGCTCGAGGCTTCCAGCGGTTCTGACCGTCGCCGTGGAGACACCCGGCGGCATACCGATGCGGCCACCGTGGCGGGCCTGGATATCGGCACCCGGCCGGATCCTGCGGCCCCGCCGACCTCGTATGCCCAGACCGGGGTGACCGGGCGGCCGACGTCGTCCGGTCCGTCCCGGGCTCGGCGCAAGCCGCGCCGGAACTGGGGCACCAAGTCCTTGGGCCTGGTGGGCCTGTTGGGCTTCTTGGTGATCTGGGAGCTGTTGCCGCGCACCGGGATCGTGAACGGGACGTTCCTGCCGCCGGCCTCGGCGGCGATCGCGGATTTGTTCCGCAACTTCGGGCTGACCGCGTTCTGGGAGGCGGTCGGTGACACCATGTGGCAGTGGCTGCTGGGCATGCTGATCGCCTGCACCGCCGCGGCGGTGTTGGGCTTCGTGATCGGGTCCTCCACGTTCCTGCGTCGGTTCACGAACTCGACCATCGAGTTCATGCGTCCGGTCCCGTCGGTGGCGTTGATCCCGCTGGCGGTGCTGCTGTTCGGTGTGGAGATCGAGTCGGCCCTGTTGCTGATCGTCTACGCCTCCTTCTGGCAGGTGCTGATCCAGGTGCTGTACGGGGTGGCTGATGTGGACAACGTGGCCATGAATACCGCCCGGTCCTACGGGCTGGGTCCGGTGGCGCGGTTGCGTTACGTCATCTTCCCCACGGCGCTGCCGTACCTGATGACCGGTGTGCGCCTGGCCTCTGCCGTGGCGTTGATCCTGGCCATCACCGCCCAGTTGATCATCGGCAACCCGGGTCTGGGTGCTGAGATCGCCAAGGCCCAGTCCGGTGGTTCCTATGTGGCGATGTACGCCCTGATCCTGGCGACCGGCCTGTTGGGCGTCATCATCAACCTGGTCATGCGCATGATCGAGCGTCGGGTGCTGTCCTGGCATTCCTCGGTCCGAACGGAGGTCGCCAAGTGAGCGCCACAGCTGCTGTTTCCGCCCCGAAGACGCCGTCCGGCCAGGCGGGTCCGAAGAAGCCGAGCCCTGCCGCCAAGCGCACCTGGGGCGTGGTCAAGGGGTTCTTCTTCATCGCCGCGTTGCCGGTGATCCTGGTGTTGATCTGGTATTTCTCTACCGCGTTCGGAGAGAAGAACTTCTTCGTGCCCACCCCGGCGCTGTTGTTCGAGACGTTCTTCGACACCTGGACCCAGGACCGGCTGACCACGGACGTCTTCCCCTCCCTGACCCGGCTGGCCTGGGGTATCGCCGGCTCGGTGATCATCGGGATCGTCGGGGGCCTGCTGATCGGCTCCGTGCGGTGGCTGCGGGCGTTGACCGAGCCCACCCTGGAGTTCTTCCGGGCCATCCCGCCGACCGTGCTGATCCCCGTGCTGATGCTGCTGATCGGTATCGGTGACGACATGAAGATCGCGGTGATCATCTCCGGGGCGGTCTGGCCGATCCTGTTGAACACCATCGAGGGCGTTCGGTCCATGGACGAGGTCCTGTCCGACACCACCCATACCTACGGGATCAAGGGCTTCAACCGGGTCCGCTACCTGATCCTGCCCTCGGCGATGCCGCAGATCATGGCCGGTATCCGCCAGTCCCTGTCGATCGCGCTGATCCTGATGGTGATCTCCGAGATGTTCGCCGCCTCCTCCGGGCTGGGCTTCACGATCGTGCAGTTCCAGCGCTCCTTCGCGATCCCGGAGATGTGGTCCGGCATCGTGCTGCTGGGCATCATCGGCGTGATCTTGTCCTTCATCTTCCAGCTCATCGAGCGCAGCGTGCTGCGTTGGTACCACGGGCTGAGGGAGATCGAGAATGCTGCCTGACCCTTCCGAGAACGTCATCCCCACCGAAAAGGAAGCCACCATGACTTCTGAACAGTCCTCCACCGCCTCCGCGGAAGGCACCGTCGTCTCCCAGGGCGGCGTGGCCGAGACCCCGGACGGTCGCATCACCGTCGGCAAGACCCTGCCGGACGGCGAGGCCATGCTGGCCGTGCGCAACATGAAGAAGGTGTACCACACCGACGGCGGCGACATCGAGGCCGTCCGCAACCTCACCTTCGACCTGCCCCAGGGCCAGCTGGCCTGCCTGGTCGGGCCCTCGGGCTCGGGCAAGACCACCCTGCTCAAGTGCATCGCCGGGCTGCTGGAGCCCACCTCCGGAGAGGTGCTGCTGCACGGCAAGAAGGTCACCGGCCCGCCGAAGTCCATGGCCGTGGTCTTCCAGGAGTACGGCCGCTCCCTGTTCCCCTGGATGCGGGTGCGGGACAACGTCGAGCTGCCGTTGAAGAACGCCGGCATGGACAAGGCCAAGCGGGATGAGCTCGTGGACAACGCGCTGGAGGCCGTGGGCCTGGCACACGTGCCCAAGTCCTACCCCTGGCAGCTCTCCGGCGGCATGCAGCAGCGCGTGGCCATCGCCCGCGCCGTGGCCTACCAGCCGCAGGTGCTGCTCATGGACGAGCCCTTCGCCGCCGTGGACGCCCAGACCCGCGCCGACCTCGAGGACCTGGTCCGGGATGTCTGGAAGAAGCTCGGGGTCTCCATCCTGTTCGTCACCCACGACATCGACGAGTCCGTCTACCTCGGTGAGCGCGTCATCATCCTGTCCTCCTCACCCACCGTGATCCAGGAGGACCTGCTGATCGACCTGCCCGCCGAGCGCGACCAGCTCGAGACCCGCTCCTCCAAGCGGTTCGCCGAACTGCGCCACCACGTCTACGAGCAGATCCAGCTCGCCAAGAAGGGCTTCCGCCCCGAGGACGCCCTCGCCAAGTAACCCAGCACCACCCCCCCCCCGCTTTGCGGGCGATCCCACTGTGAGGGCAATCCCGCTGTGAGGGCGATTTCACTGTGAGGGCGATCCCACGGCGTGGGATCGCCCTCACAGTGCTCTTCGGGGGCAGGAGGATGGGGGCGGCCGGGCGTGTCATCCACAGGTGGGGGGTCGGCGGGCGCGGCGTGCGCGCACGTCCCGCCAAGCTGGCAGCATGTCACGACGACGGCCACTCCCCGAATTCTTCCGGCACGCCCCCTTCAGCCGGTCCCGGGCGATGGCAGACCAGCTGCCATCGAGCCGACTCCAGTGCCCAGACGTCGAACATCTCGGCTACGGCCTCTACCGGGACCGTTCGGCCCCGGCGCTTACGTGGGCGGACATCGGCCTGGAGGAACCACCGCACGGCAGGGATCCCGGCTTCCTGCGCGCACTGCTGGAGTCCACCGAGGGGATCCTGTCCCACCAGTCGGCGGCACACCTGTACGGGATCCCCCTGCCGCCATGGCTGGCGGGCGGGCCTGAGGACGGAGTCGACGAGGACGACGCTCGGTGGAAGGTGCAGATCACCGGTCCCGGGATGCACCTACGCAGCCGCCGCGAGGGAGTCGCCGGGCACCGACGAAAGCTGGCCGCAGGTGATGTCGTCGTCCGACACGGCCTGACCTGCACCTCGCCGGAACGGACGTGGCTGGACCTTGCGGCCCTGTTCCGGGCGGGGCAGGAGGAGCATTTGGTCGTGGCCGGTGACCATCTGGTCAAGCATCCGTGGGTGGATGGCGGCCGCCGGGAGTCGATCACCACGCCGGACCAGTTGCGGGCTGCGCTGTGCCAGGCCGGGCGGTTCAAAGGGGTCCGATTGGCCCGCGCGGCATTGCCCCTCGTCCGGGTGGGTGCGGACTCCCCGAGCGAGACCACCGTGAGGCTACGGCTGGTGGACGCAGGTCTGCCCGAACCGGAACTGCAGGTGCACGCCACCGACCTGGCCTCGGACCCCTATCCGGCGGACCTGGGCTATCGAGAGGCCAGGATCGCCCTGCAGTACGACGGCAGGCACCATCATGACCCTGAGCAGCAGGCCATCGACGCCCGCCGGGATGCCTGGTTCGCCCGTCACGGCTGGGTAGTCATCCGGATCACCGCCGAGGATCTCCGGGACGACCTGCGGGACGTCATCGGGCAGATCAAGGTCCATCTGGTCCGCCTGGCCGCCTGACAGATCCAGATGTCCACCCGGCCCGGCCCTGCTGGCCATCTACAAGAGGCTCGCGCAGCCGGTCCTCGCGTCCCGTGGGATTGCCCTCAAAGCGAAGGGGCCACCTGCCTGGGCGGGGATGAGCCCCCCCCGCCACCCCCCCCCGACCCCGTGGGATCGCCCTCAAAACGTGGGGAGGGGTGGGTGGGTAGGCTCTGAGCATGGCGGAGGGCAACCCGACGGACACGACCCTGGACCGGCTCATTCGGATCCTGGGTGCCTTTGACGCGGACCGGCAGACGCTCTCGGTCTCCGCCCTGGCGCGCCGCGCCGGCATCCCCCTGCCGTCCGCCTACCGCTGGGTGGACCGGCTCGCCGCGGCCGGGCTGCTGGAGCGGACGGAGGGCGGCGCCGTCGGCCTGGGGATGAAGCTCTGGGAGCTGGCCTCCCGTTCCAGCCCCGGCACCTCCCTGCGCCGGGCCGCCATGCCCTACATGGATGACGTGCAGGCCGTGCTGCGCCAGCACACGCAGATCGCCGTGCTGGACGATGCCGGTGTGCTCGTCCTCGAGCGGCTCTCCGCCCGCGGGGCGGTGCCCAACCAGGCGACCATCGCCGGACGGATGCCCACCTTCACCACCTCGCTCGGGCTCGTGCTGCTGGCCTTCGCGCGCCGCCACGTCACGGAGTCCTTCCTGGCCGCCCACGCCGCGGAGCTCGGCGCCCCCATCCCGTCCCCGGGACACGAGGGCAGCGCCCGCGGCGTGGTGAACCCCACCGAGACGGAGCTGCGGCAGCAACTGGCGGAGATCCGCCGCCAGGGCTGGGCGGCCGTGGACGGCCAGGTGGACTCCGAGGTCACCGGGGTGGCCGTCCCGGTGTTCTCGCCCGAGGGCCAGGCGATCGCGGCCCTCGGCGTGGTGGTGCCGCGGTCCTCGGAGTTTCGCCCCGGGCTGGCCCCGATGCTCCTCGCCGCGGCCCGGGGCATCAGCCGCGTGCTGAGTCCGCGGGATGCCATGCCGGCGGCGGACGCGGTCTTTCCCCAGCACCCGCCGGTCACCCTTCCGGGGCCCCGGGCGTGACCTGCCTCGCGCCCATCATTCTCACTGAGTGAGAATGGCTGCCGTGTTCGGCTGTACGCTCCATCACACTGGTGGGGAGACGGAACCCTGCGCGGCGCGGGCCGCAGCGCCGGCCACGCCCCGGTGCCAGCCTCGCGCCAGCTGCGGCGCCGGCCGCGGCGTCGGCCACCACGCCGACGACACCGGCCACCGCGCCGGCCCGGCGCAGGCTTCCGGCAATGCACCCCGGCGCAACGAAGGAGTTGGAATGGCAGATCACGCAGACACGCCACTGGTCACCCGCACGAAGGTCGGCATCGTCGGAGGCGGCCCCGCCGGGCTGTTGCTCTCCCACCTGCTGTCGAAGCAGGGCATCGAGAACGTCGTCATCGAGTCCCGCGACCACGACACCATCAAGAACACCCACCGCGCCGGCATCCTCGAGCAGCAGGCAGTGAGGATGCTGACCGAGTCCGGGGTGGACGGCCGGGTCCTCACCGTCGGGGATGAGCACGAGGGCATCGACCTGCGGTTCAAGGGCGAGTCGCACCCGTTGAACTTCCCCGAGCTCGTGGACGCCACGGTCACCCTGTACGCCCAGAACGAGGTCTTCGTGGACCTGGCGGCCGCCCGGGAGCGGGACGGCGGCGACGTCCGCTACGAGTCCGAGGTCATCGAGGTGGCGGACCTGAAGACGGACACTCCCGTCATCCGCTACAAGGATGTCTCCGCCGGTGCCGACCCGGAGGCCGTGTACGAGATCCAGTGCGACTACCTCATCGGTGCCGACGGGTCCCGTTCCTTCTGCCGCCGCGCTGTCGGGACGGAGCAGGGCCACCAGGACTACAAGATCGAGTACCCCTTCGCCTGGTTCGGCATCCTGACCGAGGCCCCCAAGTCCTCCCCGGAGCTGATCTACGCGAACTCCCCGCACGGCTTCGCGCTGATCTCCCAGCGTTCCGAGACGGTCCAGCGCATGTACTTCCAGTGCGACCCGGGCGAGAAGGTCGAGGACTGGTCGGACGACCGCATCTGGTCCGAGCTGCAGAAGCGCGTGGACGGCCCGGACGGCTTCCAGCTCAAGACCGGCCCGATCTTCGACAAGACCGTGCTGGGCTTCCGCTCCTTCGTGCGTGAGCCGATGAGCCACGGCAACATGTTCCTGGCCGGGGACGCCGCGCACACCGTCCCGCCGACCGGGGCCAAGGGCCTCAACCTGGCCTTCGCGGACGTCAAGGTGCTCTTCGAGGCCCTTGACTCCTACTACGCCACCGGCTCCCGCGAGCTGCTGGACGGCTACGCCGAGACCGCCCTGAAGCGCGTCTGGAAGGCCCAGAACTTCTCCTACTGGATGACCTCCATGCTGCACACCCGCGCGGACGCCAACCCCTTCGAGACCAAGCGTGCCCTCGGCGAGCTCGAGACCGTCACCTCCTCCCGGTTCGGCCAGCAGTACCTGGCCGAGTCGTACACGGGCTGGCCGCACGCCTGAACGGCACCTGCCTGGAAGATGCCCGCCGCCGGCCCCTCGCCGGCGCCGGCAGGTGACCGGCCGCCGTCGGGCCGGGTCTGAACCCGAGGCCCCACCGATCCACCCCCGCCAGTACCCCAACCCGTACCCCAACCAGCACCCCAACCACCAGTAGAAAGGAGCAGCCCGTGAGCAACGAGAACACCGGTCCCGTCGTCGAGGACGACGAGACGTTCGACAACAGCCACGTGCTCGACCCCGCCGCGACGCAGGACTCCCAGGAGACCATCAGCGCGGAGATGAAGGCGATCCACGACTCGGCCTCCGGGGAGACCCAGCCGCGCGTGAACTTCCCCCCGTACCGCAGCTCGCTGCTGCGCCACCCCACCAAGGACATGCACCACGCCGACCCGGAGACCATCGAGCTGTGGTCCCCGGCCTTCGGCCACCGCGACGTCCACACGCTGGAGTCGGACCTGACCCTGCAGGGCAACGCCGAGCCGATCGGCGAGCGCATCAAGGTGCGCGGGCGGGTGCTGGACGGCGCGGGCCGTGCGGTCCGCAACCAGCTCGTGGAGATCTGGCAGGCCAACGCCGCCGGTCGCTACGTGCACAAGCGCGACCAGCACCCGGCGCCCCTGGACCCGAACTTCACCGGGATCGGCCGCACGATCACCGATGACCAGGGCTTCTACGAGTTCACCACCATCAAGCCGGCGCCGTACCCGTGGAAGAACCACCACAACGCCTGGCGCCCGGCCCACATCCACTTCTCGCTGTTCGGGACCGACTTCACGCAGCGCATGATCACCCAGATGTACTTCCCGGGCGATCCGCTGTTCAGCCTGGACCCGATCTACCAGTCGATCACGGACCAGAAGGCCCGCGACCGCCTGGTGGCGACCTACGACCACAGCGTGTCCGAGCACGAGTGGAACACGGGCTACTACTGGGACATCGTCCTGACCGGCAGCAACCGCACCCTGATGGAGGCCGATACCGATGCGCATTGAGAAGACCCAGCTTGAATCGGCACGGACGGGCGGCGAGCAGCTCGTGCCCACCCCGGGCCAGACCATCGGCCCGTTCTTCGGCTACGCCTCCGGGTACGAGAACGTGCACATCCCCTTCCTGGACGGCCAGCACCTGGTGAACCCGGCGAGCCCGAAGGCCGTGCGCCTGACCGGCACCGTCTACGACGGCTCCGGGGCACCGATCCCGGACGCCATGGTGGAGATCTGGCAGGCGGACGAGAACGGGCAGATCGTCCAGGAGACCGGCTCGCTGGTCCGCGACGGCTGGACCTTCACCGGCTGGGGCCGCGCCTGCGCGGACAACGTGGGCACCTACACGTTCTCCACCGTGAACCCCGGACCCACGGAGGAGGGCAAGGCGCCCTTCATCCACGTGGTGGTCTTCGCCCGCGGGCTGATGAACAAGCTCCACACGCGCGTCTACCTGCCGGAGGACACCGCCGCCCTGGAGCAGGACGCCCTGCTGTCCTCCCTGGACGCGGACCGCCGTCAGACCCTGGTCGCCGAGCGGGAGGCGGACGGCACCCTGCGGTTCGACATCCGCCTGCAGGGCGAGGGCGAGACCGTGTTCCTCGAGTTCCCGGGCATCGAGTACCCGCAGCACGACTGAGTCCCGGCTCTCTGAAGCACCAACGGTGGCCCGGCCGGCCCCCCGCTCCGTGACGGAATACGGACGCACGGGGGCCGCCGGGCCATCGGTGCGGATAGCCTAGATGTCAATCATCCCGACCCCAGGAGCGCACCCCCCGATGCCCACGTCCGAGCCAGAGTCCGAGTCGACCTCGCAGAGTTCCGCGGCCGGGCCGGCCGCGCTGGCCTCGCTGACATCGCTGGCCCAGGAGGCCGACGTCGGCCTGCTGGACCCCCTGCCCGCCGGCACCCGGGCGGCGGTGCAGTCCTCGGACGGCGCCTACCTACGCCACCTGCTGAGGATCGAGGCGCAGTGGACCTCCGTGCTGGCGGACCACGGCATCACCACCCGAGAGCACGCCGAGGCCGCCGCCGCGGCGGCCGACCCGGCCGAGTACGACCTGCTGTCCCTGGCCCACGCCGGCCAGGACGGCGGCAACCCCCTCATCCCCGTCCTGAAGGCGATGCGCGCCAAGGTGTCCTCCCCGGGCGCCATCCACATCGGCGCCACGAGCCAGGACATCATGGACACCGCCATGATGCTGATGGCGACCGACGTCTCGGCGACCATCCTGAGCGACGTCCGCGCCGCCGTCGGGTCCCTGGCCGAGCTGGCCACCGAGCACCGTCAGACGCCCATGGTGGCCCGTTCCCTCGCCCAGCACTCCCTGCCCTCCACCTTCGGCCTGCGCGCCGCCGGCTGGCTGTCCGGGCTGGCGCAGGCCGGGCGCCGGCTCGAGGCCGCCACCGCCGAGCTGCCCGTCCAGTGGGGCGGGGCCGCGGGCACCATGGCCGCGCTGGCCGGCCGGCTGGATCGGGAGTCCCGCCAGGGCACGCTGGCCCCCGGGGTGGACGCCTTCACCCTCGTGGAGGACCTGGCCGCCCAGCTGGGCCTGGCCGCACCCGCCGGCCCGTGGCACACCAACCGGCTGCCCGTCACCGGAGTGGCCGCCGCGCTGGCAGACGTGGTCGCCGCCTGCGGCAAGATCGCCAATGACGTCCTGATCTCGGCCCGCATCGAGAACGGCGAGCTCGGCGAGCCCCTGGCCGCCGGCCGGGGCGGGTCCTCGGCCATGCCCCACAAGCAGAACCCCGTGCTGTCCGTGATGATCCACGCCGGCGCCCTGTCCGCACCCGGCTCCCTCGCCCAGGTGCTGACGGCCGCCGGGGCCGCCAACGAGGAACGACCGGACGGCGCCTGGCATGCCGAGTGGCCCGCCCTGCGCCAGCTGCTGCGCACCGCCGGGGGAGCCGCGGCCCGGACCGCCGAGCTGGTCGGCGGGCTGCGGGTCAACACGGAGAAGATGGCGGAGAACCTCAACCTGGTGGGCCCCCTGCTGGTCTCCGAGCGGCTGATGGCCGAGCTGGCCCCCGTCCTCGAGGAGCAGGCCGGCGGGGAGCCCGGCTCCGGCAAGGCCCGCCTGCAGCAGATCGTGGACCGGTCCCTCGCGGCCGGAGGCCGGGACGGCGGTGCTGGCGAAAGCGAGGCCGGCTTCCGCGCCCTGCTCCGCGCCGAGCTGCCCGCCTCCGTCACGGACGCGGAGCTGGACGGGCTGCTGGACCCCGCCCACTACACCGGCGAGGCCGTCAGGCTGGTGGACCGCATGGTGGCCGAGTACCGCGGCTTCGCCGATTCCTGACCCCGACTCCTGACCGCAGCCGATTCCTGACCCCCGCAGACCACGAACCCCAACCGACCACGCAGAATGGAGCACCACGTGAGCACACCCGAGATCACCGCGATCCGCCTCTCCGGCCAAGGCGAGGCCGGCCCGGACAAGGACGTCCTGTTCGTCGGCGCCGGCCTCGGCACGGGCGTCCAGGCCTTGTGGGCGGACGCCGCCGACGAGCTGGCCGACCGCTTCCAGGTCATCGGCTGGGACCTGCCCGGCCACGGCCAGTCCCCGGCCCACAACGAGCCCACGTCCATCGCCGACCTGGCCAACGCCGTCGCCGACCTGGTGCGGGCCCAGCATGCCGCCGGGACCATCCCGGCCGGCGCCAAGGTCTACTACGCCGGGGTCTCGGTCAACGGCGAGGTCGCCCTGCAGCTCGGCCTGGACCACGGCGAGCTGTTCGACGGCATCGCCGTGATCTGCTCCGCCGCCAAGATCGGCGACCCCGCCGCGTGGGCGGAACGGGCCGCCTACGTGGAGCAGGCCGGGACCCCCACCATGGTGGCCGGTTCCGCCGAGAAGTGGTTCGCCCAGGGCTTCATCGAGAAGCACCCCGAGCGCTCCACCCGCGTGCTGCACACCCTGCAGGAGGCCGACCGTTTCTCCTACGCCCGGCTGTGCGAGGCCCTGGCCGGCTTCGACGTGCGGGAGCGCCTGGGTGAGATCAGCACCCCGATCCTCGCGCTGAACGGCGCCCAGGACGCGGTCTGCCCGCCGGCCGACGGCGAGGCCATCGCGGCCGGCGTCGTCAACGGCACGGCCCGGGTGCTGGAGGGTGTGGCCCACCAGGCCCCCCTCGAGAAGCCCGAAGAGACCGCCACGATCCTCAAGGAGGCCTTCAGCGCATGAGCCAGCAGGATGAGCAGCAGAACCAGCGGCCGGTGGGCCACCAGATGGACCGCACCTCCCAGGAGGTCTACGACGCCGGCATGGCCGTGCGCCGCGAGGTCCTCGGTTCCGCCCACGTGGACCGCGCCGAAGCGAAGAAGGATGAGACCACCGAGGACTTCCAGAACCTCATCACGCGCTACGCCTGGGGCACCATCTGGACCCGCCCGGGCCTGGATCGCCGGATGCGCTCGGCCGTGACGATCTCCGCGATGGTGGCGGGGGGATACTGGGAGGAGGCCGCCATGCACATCCGGGCGGCCCTGCGCAACGGCCTGAGCCGGGATGAGATCAAGGAGATCCTGCTCCAGACCGCCGTCTATGCCTCCGTCCCCGCCGCCAACATCGCCTTCAAGCTCGCCCAGGAGGTCTTCGCCCAAGTGGACGAGGACCTGGCCGCCGGCAAAGAACTCTGAAAGGACCACCTATGAACTCCCTGACTGACGCCTACATCTACGACGCCGTCCGCACCCCCTTCGGCAAGGTCGGCGGGGCGCTGGCCAAGACCCGCCCGGACGACCTCGCCGCCCACGTGGTGGCCGAGTCCGTCAAGCGCGCCCCCGGACTGGCACAGGCCGGCACGGAGAGGATCGACGAGGTCGTCTTCGGCAACGCCAACGGTGCCGGCGAGGAGAACCGCAACGTGGCCCGCATGGCCACCCTGCTGGCCGGGCTGCCGACCTCCATCCCCGGCACCACCGTGAACCGGCTGTGCGGCTCCTCCCTGGACGCCGCGATCATCGCCTCCCGCCAGATCAACGTGGGCGAGGCGGACCTCATGCTGATCGGCGGCGTGGAGTCCATGTCCCGCGCCCCCTGGGTGCTGCCCAAGACCGAGCGCCCCTTCCCCATGCACAACCTCGAGCTGGCCAACACCACGCTCGGCTGGCGGCTGATCAACCGGAACATGCCCAAGGAGTGGACCGTCTCCCTCGGCGAGGCCACCGAGCAGCTGCGGGAGAAGTACGGCATCACCCGGGAGCGCATGGACGAGTTCGCCGCGAACTCCCACCAGCTCGCCGCGAAGGCCTGGGACGAGGGCAAGTATGACAACCTCACCGTGGCCGTGCCGGACGTGGACCTCACCCGGGACGAGACCATCCGCCCGGACTCCACCGCCGAGTCCCTGGGCGGGCTGCGCACCGTGTTCCGCAAGGAGAACGGCATGGTCACCGCCGGCAACTCCTCGCCCATGAACGACGGCGCCTCCGCCGCCTGGCTCGGCTCCGAGAAGGCCTCGGACGTGCTCGGCCTGCAGCCCCTGGCCCGCATCGCCGGCCGTGCCGCCGCCGCGAACGAGCCGCAGTACTTCGGCTACGCCCCCGTGGACGCCGTCAACCAGGCCATCGCCCGCGCCGGCATCACCTGGGATGACATCTCCGCCGTGGAGCTCAACGAGGCCTTCGCCGCCCAGTCGCTGGCCTGCACCGACGCCTGGGGCGTGGACACCTCCATCGTGAACACGTGGGGCGGCGCCATCGCCATCGGCCACCCGCTGGGGGCCTCCGGCGCCCGCGTGCTCGGCACCCTGGCCCGCCGCCTGGAGGAGTCCGGCGACCGCTGGGGCGTCGCCGCCCTGTGCATCGGCGTGGGCCAGGGCCTCGCCGTGGTGCTCGAGAACGTCAACGCCCGCGCCTGACCCCTCAGACGCAAAGTGACCTCACCCCCACCGAAGTGACGTGGTCTGGTCACTTTGCGCCCGTTCGGAACCGGCACGACGCCGGCCCGGCACCTTCCAGCGGAAGGCAGCCGGCCGGCGTCGTGGGCCAGGACCAGACCCAACAGAACAACCCGCCATATCCCCGTACACGAGGAGGAACGATGCTTGAGTTCGTGGACTCGGCCGCCCAGGCCGTCTCCCGGATCACCGACGGCGCCACGGTGCTGATCGGTGGATTCGGCAACGCCGGTCAGCCGATGGAACTGATCGACGCCCTGATGGATTCCGGCGCCACCGGCCTGACCGTGGTGAACAACAACGCCGGGCAGGCCGATGCCGGCCTGGCCCTGCTGATCAAGGAGCGGCGGGTGGCCAAGATCATCTGCTCGTTCCCGCGCCAGTCTGACTCCTGGCACTTCGACGAGGCCTACCGCGCCGGCGAGATCGAGCTGGAGCTCGTCCCGCAGGGCAACCTGGCCGAGCGCATGCGCGCCGCCGGGGCCGGCATCGGCGGCTTCTTCACCCCCACCGGTTACGGCACCGAGCTGGCCGAGGGCAAGGAGGTCCGCGAGATCGACGGCAAGCACTACGTGCTGGAGTCCCCGATCCGCGGCGACTTCGCCCTGATCAAGGCCTACGCGGCCGATCCCCACGGCAACCTGGTGTTCCGCAAGACCGCCCGCAACTTCGGTCCGGTGATGGCCACGGCCGCCGCGCACACCATCGTGCAGGTGGACGAGGTCCTGGACGAGCCGCTGAACCCGGAGCACGTGGTGACGCCGGGTATCTACGTGGACACCGTCGTGGGGATCCCCACCGGCTCCGGGGTCAAGGAGCGCGAGGAGCGTGAGGCCCTGGCCGCAGGGAAGCCCAAGCCCTGCCTGGCCACCAAGACCGCGGCCGAGCTGGCCGCCGAGAAGTGAGGAGCACGCAGATGACACAGAGCACCCAGAACCAGGCGTTCCGCAGCACCGACACCCCGCTGACCCAGGACGAGCTGGCCCAGGTGATCGCGGCGGACATCGAGCCGGGGTCCTTCGTGAACCTGGGCATCGGCCAGCCGACCACCGTGTCCAACTACCTCTCCCCGGAGAAGAAGGTCACGCTGCACACCGAGAACGGCATGCTCGGCTTCGGCCCGCAGGCCACCGGGGAGCAGATCGACGAGGACCTCATCAACGCCGGCAAGATCCCCGTCACGGAGCTGCCGGGATCGAGCTACTTCCACCACGCCGACTCCTTCGCCATGATGCGCGGCGGCCACCTGGACGTCTGCGTCCTCGGCGCCTACCAGGTCTCCGCGAAGGGTGACCTGGCGAACTGGTCCACCGGCAAGCCCGGTGCCATCCCCGCCGTGGGCGGCGCCATGGACCTGGCCATCGGGGCCAAGGACACCTACGTGATGATGGACCTCTTCACCAAGAAGGGCGACGTCAAGCTGCTGGCCGAGTGCACCTTCCCGCTGACCGGCGTGGGCTGCGTCTCCCGCATCTACTCGGACAAGGCCGTGCTGCTGCTCGACTCCTCCGGCGTGGTGAAGGTCCGTGAGCTGCACGGGATCTCCTTCGAGGAGCTGCAGGAGGCCCACTCAGGCGTGAGCTTCGAGAAGGTCTCCTGACCGTCTCTTTCACTTTCAGGGCGATCCCACGTTCGGGGCCATCCATCTTTGAGGGCGATCGTTCTTTGAGGGCGATCCCACCCCGTGGGATCGCCCTCAAAGCACCCCGGGAACGACGTCGGCCGCGCACCCAAAGGTGCGCGGCCGACGTCGTGCTGGGGGAGAGTTTTTCAGATTCCGGCAAAAGTTTGCTAAAGTAATCACGTTGAGTGCGGCCCTTCCGGGCCCGATGCCCTTGAGCGGCAGACCAACAGTTGCCGGTGTTGAGGCCGTGACGCGTGGGAATCGATGTCCGCGTCTGCAGTGCTTCCGCCGGTTTCGACGCGAACTGGAAACGGCCGAGGCGGCCGGAAGGGAAGTCATGTCTAGACAGCGCATTGCCATCATCGGAGCTGGACCGAGCGGTATCGCAGCCCTGCGGGCCTTCGAGTCGGCACAGCGGGCCGGGGCGAAGATCCCCGAGATCGTCGCCTACGAGAAGCAGGACGACTGGGGCGGGCAGTGGAACTACAACTGGCGCTCGGGCATCGACAAGTACGGGGAGCCCGTGCACTCCTCGATGTACCGGAACCTGTGGTCCAACGGCCCCAAGGAGGCCCTGGAGTTCGCCGAGTACACCTTCGACGAGCACTTCGGCCGGCCGATCTCCTCCTACCCGCCGCGCGAGGCCCTGTGGGACTACATCGACGGGCGGGTCCGGAAGTCGAGCGTGAAGGACAAGGTCCAGTTCTCGACGGCGGTCCGCTGGGTCGACTACGACCGGGACCAGGACACGTTCACCGTGACGGTGGAGAACCTGAAGTCCAACAAGACCACCTCCTCCGAGTTCGACCGGGTCATCGTGGCGACCGGCCACTTCTCCTACCCGAACGTCCCGGACTTCAAGGGCATCGAGACCTTCCCCGGCACCCTGCACCATGCCCACGACTTCCGTGGTGCCGAGAAGCTCGCCGACAAGCGCGTGCTGTTGATCGGCGCCTCCTATTCCGCCGAGGACATCGGCGTGCAGGCCTTCAAGATGGGGGCCCGCTCGGTGACCATGTCCTACCGCACCGGGCCCATGGGGTACGACTGGCCCGAGGGCATGGAGGAGCTGCCGCTCGTGGACCACTTCGACGGTGAGACGGTGCGCTTCACCAACGGCGAGACCCGGGAGTTCGACGCCGTGATCCTGTGCACCGGTTACCTGCACAAGTACCCGTTCCTGTCCTCTGACCTGGCCCTGCACTCCCGCAACAACATCTACCCCGCCGGCCTGTACCGGGGCGTGGTCTGGCAGAAGAACCCGAAGGTCTACTACCTGGGCGCCCAGGACCAGTGGTTCACGTTCAACATGTTCGACGCCCAGGCCTGGTACGTGCGTGACCTCATCCTGGGGCGGGCCAACCTGCCGTCCGCCGAGCAGCGAGCCGCCCACCTGAAGTCCTGGCGTACCCGCTTCCAGGAGCTCGACGGCGACGCCGACGACGTGCGCTTCCAGGCGGACTACATCCGGGACCTCATCGAGGCCACGGACTACCCGATGTTCGACCTCGACGAGGTGGTGCGGATCTTCCTGGCCTGGAAGGACGACAAGAAGAAGAACATCCTGACCTACCGGGACAAGCCCTACCGCTCCGTCCTGACCGGCACCATGGCCGCCGAGCACCACACCACGTGGCTGCAGGAGCTGGACGATTCACTGGAGCGCTACCTCTCCACCCCGGAGAAGTCCCCGGTCGAGGGGGTCGTGGACGGTCCCGGGCCCGTGGCGCAAGCAGCCCCCGGTTCCTGAACCGGCACGCTGAGCGGCGCCCCGCCCGGACATCAGGGGCGCGCCTACGACGACGGGCGGGGGCCCCCCCCCCGGGGGGGGGGGGCCGGGGGGGGGGGGGGGGGCCCGGGGGCGGGGGGGGGCGCCCGCCCCCGGGCGCGTGGTGG
>NZ_JBFARZ010000003.1:216367-301703 GCF_040677445.1 Citricoccus sp. NPDC055426 | reverse complement strand
CCCGGTTTCCTCACCCGGCCCGCGGCGCGGCCCCCCCCCCGCACATCGGGGGCGCCCATCCGCCCCGGCCGGTCACCTCCCGCGGGAGGTGACCGGCCGTCGTCGTACTGGGGGTGCTCGTCGTGTTCTTCGGACCCGGCGCTCAGTGCTCGTGGGTGGCCAGGTCGTGGTCCTTGGACTCGCGGGTCAGCACGAGGGCGACGATGGACACCACGGCCATCCCGCCCAGGAACACGGCCACCGGCACGATCGAGGTGCCGCCGCCGGGGCCGGCGTAGAGCGTGGCCAGGATGGTCGGGGTGAAGCCGGCGCCGAGCAGGGTGGCCAGCTGGTAGCCCAGGGAGGCGCCGGTGTACCGCGAGCCGGTGCCGAACTGCTCGGCGATGAAGGCGGCCAACGGGCCGTAGATCATCCCGTGCAGACCCAGCGCGACCGTGAAGGCCAGCAGCAGCACGAACCAGTTGGTGGAGGTCAGCATCCCGAACAGCGGGAACAGGAAGCCGGCGAACAGCACGAGGCCGGCGATCATGACCGGGCGGCGGCCGAAGCGGTCGGAGAGGTGTCCGAACCAGACCACGAAGAAGATGGAGAAGATCGAGGCCAGGGCGAAGGCGTAGAGCACCGAGGAGCGGGCGGAGCCGGCCTCGGTGGAGTACTGCACCGCGAAGGTGGCCAGCAACACCTGCAGGCCGAAGCCGGACGCGCCGGCGAACATGGTCAGCAACAGTGCCTTCGGACGGCGCAGCACCTCCCAGATCGGCACCTTCTTCCGGGTGGTCTCGCCGGCGGCCTTCTTGGCCTCCTCCTGGGCGAGTGCGGCCTCGAAGATCGGGGACTCGTTGATCTTGGCGCGGATGACCATGCCGACGATCAGCAACGCGAAGGACAGCAGGAACGGGACGCGCCATCCCCAGGACAGGAATTCCTCCTGCGGCAGGATGGCGGCAAAGGTCCCCAGGATGAACGTGCCCAGGGCCGCGCCGGTCGGTGCGCCCGCGTTCGTGAAGGAGGCCGCGAATCCACGCTTGCCGTCCTCCGAGTGTTCCAGCGCCATCAGGGCCGCCCCGCCCCACTCGCCACCGACGGCGATGCCCTGGCACACGCGCAGGAAGATGAGGATGACCGCACCCCAGCTGCCGATGGTGGCGGCGCCCGGCACCAGGCCGATCAGGGTGGAGGCCACGCCCATGATGAGCATGGAGAGCACCAGCATCTTCTTGCGGCCCAGCCGGTCCCCGAAGTGGCCGAAGACCGCGCCGCCGAGGGGTCGCGCGAGGTAGCCCGCCGCGAAGGTGCCGTAGGAGGCGATCGCTCCCGCCAGCGGGTCCAGGCCGGTGAAGAACACGGTGGGGAAGACCAGGGCGGAGGCCGAGGCGTAGAGCAGGAAGTCGTAGAACTCGATGGTCGAGCCGAGGTAGCTCGAGAGGATGACCCGGCGGGACTCGCGGCGCTTGGTGGCGGGGTCCAGGCTCGCCAGGTCCGGCGCGGTGGCCTGGGTTGCGGCCGGGGGCTGGGCCGAGGCGGTGTCAAGGGACATGGTGTTCTCCAGTCAGGGACGGGGAAGGTCGCTTCCGGCGGGCCACAGAGTTGTGACCTGAAGCACGCTACGTATATGAAACACTTTTCCGTTGAAAAAGTCAACCATTGATCAACTCACGGCTATTCGCGGCCCTCCGGGGCATCCCCCCTTTCGTTTTGAGGGCGATCCCACCGTGAGGATTGCCCTCAAAACGAAAGGGGGCACAGCACGACGGCGGCCGCGCACCCGGGGTGCGCAGCCGCCGTCGTGAAGATGGCTGGGAGGGGGCTAGAACGCGATCTTGAGCAGGAGTGAGCGCAGCTGCTTGCGCTCGCGCGGGGAGAGGGTGGAGAGGGTGTGGTCCTCGGAGTCCTCGAGGATCTTCAGGGCCTGGCCGTGGAGCTGCTGGCCGGCCTCGGTGGCGACGATGATCTTGGAGCGCCGGTCCCGCGGGTCGGTCTCGCGGCGGACGGCTCCGCGCTGCTCGAGGTGGTCCACGAGGGCGACGATCTGGCTCGGGTCCAGGGAGAGGAACTCGCCCAGCTCGCGCTGTGAGGGGTTCATCCCGCTGGCGGCCAGGGAGAGCACCGAGAATTGGCGGACCTTCAGGTCGAGCCCCTCCAGCTGGCCGTTGGCATGGCTGATGCCGCGCCCGCGGGCCCGGGAGGTGAGGAAGTGGACCTGGTGGGTCAGGTCGGAGTCGAGGAAGCGACCGGTGCCCTCGGTGGGGCTGTCTGCGGCGGCGGCCGGCTCGGAGTGGTCCTGCACGGGGGTGGCCTGCTCAGTGGGGGAGGACATGCGTTTCTCGCAACCGTTCGTCACTTAGTTGATTTGTTCAAGTATAGCCGCCCTGGGTGATTCCGCGGAGCGACGTTCTGGGGAGAATCTACATCATTGACTTTCTCAACGGTATGGGTTGTCATGGTCTACAGGAGCACCGAGAGGTGCTGTGCCCACCGATTCGTCCCCGCTCTGCTCCGACGGACCAGAGCCACCGCTACGCAAGGAGTCCCCATGTCCCTCAATGGAAAAGTCGCCATCGTCACCGGTTCCGGGGCAGGCCTCGGCCTCGCCTACGCGCAGGAGCTCGCCCGTCAGGGCGCTGCCGTCATCATCAACGATGTGAGCCAGGAGTCCGCCGACTCGGCCGTGGCGTCCATCACTGAGGCCGGTGGCCAGGCCGCTGCCGTGGTGGCCCCGGTCGGCTCCTCCGAGACCGCCGACCTGCTGGTCAAGACCGCCGTGGACACCTTCGGCGGGCTGGACATCCTCGTCACCAACGCCGGCATCCTGCGGGACAAGTCCCTGCTGAAGATGACGGACGAGGACTTCGACCTGGTCATCAACGTGCACCTCAAGGGCACCTTCACCTGCGTCCGCTCCGCTTACGCCTACTTCAAGGAGAACGGGGTGGCCGGCCGCATCGTCACCATCGGCTCGCCGACCGGCCAGCGCGGCAACTTCGGCCAGACCAACTACGCCGCCGCCAAGGCCGGGATCGTGGGCATGGTCCGCACCTGGGCCATGGAGATGAAGAAGGCCGGCGTCTCCGTCAACGCGGTCATCCCCGTGGCGGCCACCGCCATGACCAAGACCATCCCGTTCTTCCAGGCGGCCGTTGAGGCCGACGAGCGTGGCGAGGCCATGCCGGAGTTCTTCCGCAAGGAGCTCGGCTTCGGCCCGGCCCAGGACGTGGCCGGCCTCATCGCCTTCCTGTCCTCGGATGAGGCCGCCGGTGTCACCGGCCAGGCCATCGGCGTAGGCGGGGACCGCCTGCAGGTCTGGTCCCACCCGGAGGCCGTGGCCACCGAGTTCCACGACGGCGGCTGGGACTACGCGACCATGCTCGCCGAGGGCAAGGCCCTGCTCGAGGCCAACCTGCAGTCCGTGGGCGAGAAGATGCCCGAGCTGCCGGCCGAGCTGCAGCCCGAGAACGCCAAGTGAGCGGCGGCAACGGGAACGGCGGGAGCGCCGTGCGCTACGAGTGCGCCGTGGACGTGGAGGCCATCACCGCGGTGGACATGCACGTCCACCTCGAGGTGGACGACCACGGCCACGTGGCCATGCCGGACGACATCATGGAGGCCTCCTCCAAGTACTTCAAGTCCGAGGAGCGGACCCCCTCGATCGAGCGGATCGCGGAGATCTACCGGGAGCAGCGGATGGCCGCGGTGGTCTTCACCGTGGACGCCAGCACCCAGATGGGGCGCGAGCCGAACTCGATCGACGACCTCGTGGCCGGGTGCGCCCGGAACAACGACGTGCTGATCCCGTTCGGTTCCGTGGACCCCCGCAAGGGCGCCGAGGCCATCACCGAGGCCCGCCGCCAGGCCGAGGAGCTGGGCGTGCGCGGCTTCAAGTTCCACCCCTCGGTCCAGGGCTTCGACCCCACGGACGAGCAGTTCCGCCCCCTGTGGGAGGAACTGGAGCGGATCGGGCTGCCGTGTATCTTCCACACCGGCCAGAACGGGATGGGCGCCGGGATGCCCGGCGGCCGCGGCATCAAGCTGAAGTACTCGAACCCGCTGCTGCTGGACGAGGTGGCCGCGGACCACCCGAACCTGCCGATCATCATGGCCCACCCCTCGGTGCCGTGGCAGGACGAGGCCAACTCGATCGCCACCCACAAGGCGAACGTGTACATCGACCTCTCGGGCTGGTCGCCGAAGTACTTCCCGGAGTCGCTGGTGCGCCAGTCCAACAACGTGCTGGCCCGCAAGGTCCTGTTCGGCACCGACTTCCCGCTGATCACCGCGGAGAAGTGGATGAAGGCCTTCGCCGAGCTGCCGCTCAAGGACGAGGTGCGCCCCGGGATCCTCAAGGACAACGCGGTGCGCCTGCTCGGGCTGGGGGGCGGTGGGGCGGCATGAGCACCGCCCGCCCGGCCGCCGTCGGGCAGGTGATCCCCTCCGACCTCTTCGGCTTCGCCGAGCGGCTGACGGAGGCGGAGCGCCGGGTGCTCGCGGGGCTGCGGGAGGATCTGCAGGACACGGTCTACCCGCACCTGAACCAGGCGTGGGACCGGGCCGAGCTGCCGGAGGAGCTGCTGCAGGCCGTCCGCGGTCTGGAGCTGATGGATCCGCCGGCGCTGCGTGCGGCGGGGGAGCCGGTGCGGGAGATCCTCACCGGGTTCCGCAACTTCGAGCTGGCCCGCTGTGACCTCAACGTCGGTACCCTCTACAATGCCCAGGCCGGGCTGTTCCGCACCGTCTGCACGCTCGGCGGCTCCCCGGAGCAGGCCGAGGAGTTGGACGCGAGGATCCGGTCCTACGAGCTGACCGGCGTCTTCGCCCTGACCGAGCCGGACCACGGCTCGGACGTGGCCGGTGGACTGGCGACCTCGGCCACCCGGGACGCGGCCACGGGGCAGTGGACCATCAACGGGGCCAAGCGCTGGATCGGGGGAGCCTCCGTCTCCGACGTGATGGCCACCTTCGCCCGGGACACCGCCGACGGCCAGGTCAAGTGCTTCCTGGTGCCGCGCGAGGCCGAGGGCGTGTCCATGGAGATCATCCCGAACAAGGCCTCGCTGCGCATCATGCAGAACGCCCACATCGAGTACCGGGACGTGCGGGTGCCCGAATCGGCGCGGCTGCAGGGCATCAACTCGTTCAAGGACGTGGCCCGGTGCCTGCGGACCATGCGCTCGGACGTGTCCTGGATGGCCACCGGCGCTCAGGCCGGGGCCTACGAGGCAGCGCTGCGGTACGTGGGCAGCCGAGAGCAGTTCGGCCGCCCGCTGGCCGGGTTCCAACTGATCCAGGAGAAGCTCGCCCGCATGCTCGGCAACCTCACCGCCTCCCTCGGGATGGTGGTGCAGCTGACCGAACAGCAGGCGGCCGGGGTGTACAAGGACGAGAACTCGGCCCTGGCCAAGATGCAGACCTCGCTCATGCTGCGCGAGACCGTGGCGCTGGCCCGGGAGGTCTGCGGCGGCAACGGCATCACCCTGGACACGGACGTGGCCCGGTTCCATGCCGACGCCGAGGCGATCTACTCCTACGAGGGCACCCACGAGATCAACGCGCTGATCGTGGGCCGGGCCGTCACCGGGGTCGGCGCCTTCGTCTGAGCGACGCCCGCGCCAGGCGGGGACCCCGAAGGGTCACGACTTCATCACCAATGAGCCATGACCATTGCATTTTCAAACTATTGTGATGTAGAACACAGCTAGAGGAGAACACCATGACTGAGACCACCGCACGCACCGTCGTCCCGTTCGAGGACGTCAAGAACCTTGCCGGCACCGATCTGGGCCACTCGGAGTGGCGCGAGATCACCCAGGAGCAGATCAACACCTTCGCCGACGCCACGGATGACCAGCAGTGGATCCACGTGGACCCCGAGCGTGCCAAGGAGGGCCCCTTCGGCGCCCCGATCGCCCACGGCTTCCTGACCCTGTCCCTGCTCATCCCGATGTGGTCCGAGCTGTTCGACGTGACCGGCGTGAAGACCAAGGTCAACTACGGCCTGGACAAGGTCCGCTTCACCTCACCGGTGAAGGTGGGCTCCCGGATCCGCATGAACGTGGTCGTCCGGGAGGTCTCCGAGGTCAAGGGCAATGGCCTGCACCTGGTCACCGACGCCACCATCGAGATCGAGGGCGCGGACCGCCCGGCGGTCGTGGCCACCTTCCTGTCCCGCTTCTACGCCTGAGGCACCCGCCTCCAGGCTCCCGATGCCCGGCACCCCCGCCGGGCATGATCCAAGGAGAAAACATGAACAAGAAGCTCGCATCGCTCTTGGGTGTCGTCGCCGTGACGGGCCTGGCCCTCACCGGCTGCGGTTCCGGATCGCCGTCGGATGACGGTGACGCCGCGTCGCCGGCCGCGGATTCCTCCGCCGACGCCGGCGGTGAGCTGGACCAGGTGACGGTCGGAGTGCTGCCCATCGCCCCGTCCGTGGGCGTGGTGTACGGCATGGAGAACGGCATCTTCGAGGAGCACGGCATCGAGGTGGAGCTGTCCACCTCGAACGCCGGGGCCGCCATGCTGCCCGCCGTGGCGAACCAGCAGATCCACTTCGGCGTGGGCAACCCCAACTCCGTGATGAACGCCAACGCCCGCGGTCTCGACATGAAGATCGTGGCCGGTTACTCCAACTCCCTGGCCGAGGGTGATGACATCGCTGGCGTGGTGACAACCAAGGCCAGCGGGATCGACGGCTGGGAGGGCCTGGCCGGCAAGACCGTCTCGGTCAACGCGCTGCAGACCCAGGGTGACCTGACGATCATGGAGGCGGTGTCCAAGGCCGGCGGGGATCCGGAGGCCGTCAAGTTCTCCGAGATGCCCTTCCAGGACATGCCGGCTCAGCTCGAGCGCGGCAACACGGACGCCATCTGGGTGCCGGAGCCGTTCCTCAGCAGCTCCCTCGCCGATGAGAACAACGAGCTGGTGGGGTACTCCTTCCAGGATTCGGTGGCCGGCATGCCCACGATGGTGACCTTCACCTCCGGGGCCTTCACCGAGGAGAATCCCGACCTCACGCAGCGGTTCACGGACGCCATGACGGAGTCCCTGGCCGCCGCGGACGCGGACGGGGACGGGGCTCGCGCCCTGCTGCCGGAGTTCATCAGCCTGCCGGAAGAGGTGGCCATGGACCTGCGGATGGAGGAGCTGTCCGGTGAGATCCGCAAGGAGCAGATCGAGGCGGCCGGCCAGTTGATGGTGAAGTACGGCTTCATCGACAGCGAGCCGGACATGGAGGGCCTCTTCTGGGAGGGCGGCGAGTGACCTTGTCGCTCCAGCTCTCCGGCAGCTGAACACCTGAACAGCTGAAGCGATGCCCCGGGCCAGCAGGCCCGGGGCATCGTGGCGTTCGGGGGGCGGTCAGGTGTGGCCGTCGTCGGGGGCGGGGGCATGGGCCAGCACGCGTTCCAGCAGCCCCATGAGCTGATCCGCCTCGGCCTCCGGCAGCGGGGCGAAGAGGCGGCGGTTCACGTCCAGAGCCGGCCCGTGCAGGGTGCTGAGCAGCTCGCGGCCGGGCTCCGTCAGGGTGGCCACCCGGCGGCGGCCGTCCCTGGCGTCCCGGTTGACTGCGACGAGACCGCGCGAGGCCATGCGGCCCACGAGCTCGGTCAGGGAGGCCTTGTCCACCGCGAGCTCGGCGGCGATCTCCGTCTGGCTCAGGCCGGCCTCCGAGCGGGCCAGGCACAGCAGCAGGCCGAACTGGATGCTGGTGTGCTCCGCGGAGACGTGTTCGCTCCACAGGTTCCCGTGCCGGCTCAGGAGGCGGCGGATGGCGAGACTGCGGAAGATGTGGGGTGGTGCCCACCCGGCGTGGTTGGGGGAATCGTTCTCGCTCACCGCAGAGCCTCCTGACGCGCCGACCCACGGCTGCAAAACAATATTATTGACAAAATCATGCAAAATGCTGGTCCGGCGGTTAGCCGCTGATAAGCTGTGATTCACCTTACAGGCCCAGCCACCCCCGGTTGGACGCCTCTCGCACTTCATGTCCAGGAGCACCATCATGATGAGGAATCTTCGCGTTGCCGCCGTGGGGGCAGCCGCCCTGCTGGCCCTGACCGCCTGCGGTTCAGGCTCGCCCACCGGGGAGGGCACCTCCGAGGCCCCTGCCGGCTCCGAGTCCGCCGCGGCCGGCGGCGAGCTGACCCCGATCGAGGTCGGGGTCATCCCGATCGTCGACGTCGCCCCGATCTACCTCGGCGTCCAGGAGGGCATCTTCGAGGCCCACGGCCTGGACGTCACGCTGACCCTCGCCCAGGGTGGCGCCGCGATCGTGCCGGCCGTCCAGTCCGGTCAGATGGAGTTCGGCTTCTCCAACGTCACCTCCCTGATCATCGGGCGCGACGCCGGCCTGCCGCTGAAGATCGTGGCCACCGGACCGCAGACCACGGGTGAGGCGGAGGATGACTTCGCGCACGTGATGGTCCCGGAGGACTCCGACGCCACGTCGCTGGCCGACCTGGAGGGCAAGCGGATCGCCGTCAACACCCTGAACAACATCAACGACTCCGTGATCTCCGAGGGCATGAAGCAGGAGGGCGGCGACCCCGAGTCCATCGAGTACGTGGAGATGGCCTTCCCGGACATGGTGGCCCAGCTGGAGGCCGGCAACGTGGACGCCATCGGCGCCGTGGAGCCCTTCGTGACGCTCTCCGAGGCGGGCGGGGCGAAGCGCGTGTACGGCCAGTACGCCGAGCCGGTGCCGGACCTGTCCATCGCCGCCTACTTCACCACCGATCAGATGATCGAGCAGGATCCGGAGCTCGTGGAGGCGTTCACCGCCGCCATGAAGGAGTCCCAGCAGTACGCCACGGACCACCCGGAGGAGGCCAAGGCGGTGCTGCCGGAGTACACCTCGCTGGAGCCGGACGTGATCGAGCAGCTGACCATGCCGCGCTTCCCGCAGGACCATGACATCGCCTCGCTGGAGCGGATCGCCGAGCTCTCCCTCGAGACCGGGCTGATCGACGAGATCCCGCCGACCGAGGACCTGATCGTCCAGTAGCACCAGCGCATCCCCTGTGTGGCGCACGGCGTGGCCGGACTCCCCTGAGGAGTCCGGCCACGCTGCGCTGTACGCCCCCCTCTTCAGCTCGCACACTTGTTGTCACCACCGTCTTCGAGGAGTCACCCGCCATGTCCAGAACCCTGCGCACCCTGGCCGTCACCGCGGCCGCCCTGCTCGCCCTGACCGCCTGCGGCTCGGGATCCCCCTCCGGCGGTGGCGAGTCTGAACCGGCCGCGGACGCCACCGCCTCCGGCGAGCTGACCCCCATCGAGGTGGGCGTCATCCCCATCGTGGACGTGGCCTCCATCTACCTCGGCGTCCAGGAGGGCATCTTCGAGGAGCACGGTCTGGACGTCACCCTCACCCTGGCCCAGGGCGGTGCCGCGATCGTGCCGGCCGTCCAGTCCGGTCAGATGGACTTCGGCTTCTCCAACGTCGCCTCCATCATCATCGGCCGGGACGCGGGGCTGCCGCTGAAGATCGTGGCCACCGGCCCGCAGTCCACCGGCGACGGCCAGGATGACGCGGCCGCCGTCATGGTCCCGGGGGACTCCGAGATCCAGTCCATGGCCGACCTGGAGGGGAAGCGGGTGGCCGTGAACACGCTGAACAACATCAACCACGCCACGGCGTACGAGGGCGTGCAGCAGGCCGGCGGCACCGTGGCGGACGTCGACTTCGTGGAGGTCGGCTTCCCGGACATGGTCGGCCAGCTCGAGGCCGGCAACGTGGACGCCATCACCGCCGTGGAGCCCTTCGTGACGATGGCCGAGCAGGGCGGGGCCCGGAACGTCTACGGGTTCTTCGCCGAGCCCGTGAAGGACCTCTCGGTCTCCGGCTACTTCACCACGGACCAGATGATCCAGCAGGAGCCGGAGCTCGTGGACGCGTTCACCACCGCCATGAAGCAGTCCCAGCAGTACGCCACGGACCACCCGGACGAGGCGAAGGCCGTCCTGTCCGGCTACACCTCCATCGATGCCGAGACGGTGGACGAGCTGACCATGCCGGCCTTCCCGCAGCTGCACAACGTGGCCTCCCTCGAGCGGATGGCCGAGATCCTGCAGGAGATGGGCCTGATCGAGGAGGTCCCGGCCACCAGCGACCTGATGGTGGACGGCGCCGGCCAGTAGTCCGCGCCACCCCATTTCACGCATGCCCTCGACAATGATTGAGTTAGTCAACGGAATGGCGCACAATGGGGTGAGGTGTGGTCCGCCACACAACCCAACAGCATCAGACGCCGCGAGGAGTAAGCACCCATGATCAACCGTGGAATCGGGGACTGGATCCACCGCCGCCGCATCAAGTCCGCGGGGAACATCGCCGTCATCAGTGCCGCCGGCGAGCTGACGTACGACGACTGGGCCGTCCGCATCGACCGGCTGGCCGACGCCCTGGCACGCCGCGGCGTGCAGCAGGGTGACCGGGTGGCCTACCTGGGCGAGAACTACCCCTCGTTCCTCGAGGCGCTCTTCGCCGTCGGCTCCCTCGGGGCCGTCTTCGTGCCCCTCAACACGCGCCTGGCCCCGCCGGAGATCGCCTTCGCCCTGACGGACTCCGGGTCCACCGTGCTCATCGCCTCGGCCACCATGGAACCGCTGGCTCTCTCGGGAAGCCGCGGGACCGACGTCGGGCTCCTCGCCCTGGTGCAGGACGGCACGCCGGTGCCGGCCGAGCGGCAGGACGGCGACCTCGAGCCGGTCGACTACGAGCAGCTGCTGTCCAGCGGCGAACCCGTGCGCGCGGACGTGGCCGTCGGCCTCGATGACCTGGCGATCATCCTCTACACCTCCGGCACCACGGGCAAGCCCAAGGGGGCCATGCTCACCCACGGCAACCTGACGTGGAACGCCTTCAACGTCATCACGGACATGGACATCATGTCCGATGCGGTGTCACTGATGATCGCGCCGATGTTCCACGTGGCCTCCCTGGGCATGGGGGCGCTGCCGACCCTGCTCAAGGGCGGCACCCTGGTGCTGGAGCCGCGCTTCGAGCCCGGCCGCGTGCTGGAGCTCGTGGAGAAGCACCGGGCCACCTTCCTCTCCGGCGTGCCGACCACGTTCCAGCTGCTGGCCGAGCACCCGAACTGGGAGTCCGCGGACATCTCCTCGCTGCGCCAGCTCACCTGCGGCGGATCCGCGGTGCCGCTGCGCGTGCTGGAGGCCTATGAGAAGAAGGGCCTGTCCTTCACCAACGGCTACGGCATGACCGAGACGTCCCCGGGCGCCACCACCCTGCCCGCGCGCTACTCACGGTCCAAGCAGGGCTCCTCCGGGCTGCAGCAGTTCCACACCTTCGTGCGGATCGTGGACCCCCTGGGTGCGGTCTGTGCCCCCGGGGACGTGGGTGAGATCCAGGTTCAGGGGCCCAACGTCATCAAGGCCTACTGGAACCGCGAGGACGCCACCGCCGACTCCTTCGTCGAGGCCGAGGACGGCACCTGGCTGAAGACCGGGGACATGGGCTACCGGGACGAGGAGGGGTTCGTGTTCATCTCCGACCGCCTCAAGGACATGATCATCTCCGGCGGGGAGAACATCTACCCCGCCCAGGTGGAGCAGGAGATCTCCCAGCTCGACGCGGTGGCGGCCGTGGCCGTGATCGGCGTGCCGAGCGAGAAGTGGGGCGAGGTGCCCCGGGCCGTGATCGTGGTCCGGGAGGGGCACGAACTGACCGAGGCGCAGGTCCTGGAGCACCTCGACGGCAAGCTGGCGCGCTACAAGATCCCCAAGTCCGTGGTGTTCACCGAGGACATGCCGCGCACCGCCTCCGGCAAGATCCGCAAGCCGGACCTGCGCAAGCAGTTCGGCTGACCGGAGGGAAGACCACCACAGCACGACGCCGGCCGCGCACCTCGGGTGCGCGGCCGGCGTCGTTCATCCCGGCCTTCAGTCCAGGATCGTCTGGTCCAGGTCCGGCTCCGAGTCCAGGAAGCCGAACTTGTGGGCCGTGGCGCTGAGCTCCTCCAGGACGGACCGGTCCAGGTCGGCGGAGAGGTACTCGAGGTTCAGGGCGCCCACCACCTCGGCGTCCATGCCGGTGTAGTCCACGATCGCCCCACGGAAGGCTTCCTCGTCCGTCATGGCCAACTCGGTCGACTCGGCGATGGCGGCGCGGAAGGCGTCCACCACCTCCGGATTCGCCTCGGCATACTCGCCGTCGGTGAAGGTCACCATGGAGTACAGGTCGTCGATGGCCCGCAGGGAGTCGCCGATGAACCGGATGTCGTCCTGGGACCGGGCCTGGTTCAGGAATGGCTCCGGGAACCATGCGGCGTCGATGTTCCCCTGCTCCAGCTGGGCCAGCTGGTCCGGGAACCCGATCTCGGTGAACTCCACGGTCTCCGGGTCGCCTCCCTCCGCCGCCACGGACTGCATGATCGTCAGGTGGCCCTGGGTGTTCAGCGTGTTGACCGCGACGCGCTGGCCCTCCAGGTCCGCCCAGGAGGAGATGCCGGAGTCCTCCAGGGTGACCACGCCGCTGGGGGCCTGGTCCTCGGGGTCATCCACGTTCTCGTAGCTCCTCGAGTAGCCGGCGATGATCCTGATGTCCAAGCCCTGGCTGTTGGCGAGCAGGATGGACTGGGGGTTGCCGACCGCGAACTCCATGGTGCCGCTGGAGACCGCCGGCAGCAGGGCGGCGCCGCCCTGGCCCGACTGGATGGTCACGTCCAGCCCGTGCTTCTCGAAGATGCCCTCCTCGATGCCCAGTGGCACGGCGGCCGAGGTGGCGATGGGCAGTAGTCCGACGCTGACGGGGGTCAGCTCCCCGGAGTCGGCCGCGGCCTCGGCGGCGGGGGACGAGGCGCCCGCGCCGCTCGGACTGCCCGCCGAGCACGCCGTCAGGAGGAGACCCGCGGCGGCGAGCGTGCTCAGTGTGGTGAGGGCGGTGCGAGGGGTGCGGACGGTGCGGGTGCGCGGGCGTGGCCGGTTCATGGTGGTTCCTTGACGGTGGGTGTGCGGGGGTGACATCACATCACCCCTGGTGATGTGATGGGTGTCACGTTGCCATGGCTCGGGCTTGGTTCGGGCAGATCCTCCCTCTCAAGGGGATCCGGGCTGTTGTCCCGCGGATTCCCTGCCTACGTTGGGTGGCACCGGCACCGCACCTCCGCCCTCGGGAATCCGTGAGGATCGGACGCGGGCCACCTTCGGGAGGAGCAACACCATGGCACAGCACGAACCCCCGGCCGGCGCCACCGAGACGCTGACCCAGGCCATCGACCGTGTGGGCAGCCCCGTCGAGTTCCTGCGCAACCAGGACTGGCCGTCCATCACCTTCCCCATCACCGCCGAGTTCACGAACTGGCGGGATGAGCAGCGCGCCTGGCGCACCACGGTGGGGCTGATGGACCAGTCGCACCACATGACCCAGCTGTTCCTCGGGGGCGCCGACCTCATCCCGCTGCTCGAGTCACTCTCCCCGAACACCTTCGCCACCTTCCGTCCGGGCGTGGCCAAGCAGCTGATCACCGTGAACCGGGACGGCTACCTGATCGGTGACGGCATCCTGTTCTACAACGCCGAGGGCCCCGAGGGCCTGGTGTTGGTGGGCCACCACATCCAGATCGACTGGATCCGCTTCAACGTGGAGAAGGCCGAGGCCGCCGGGAAGGACGTGCACCAGCGGCTAGACCCGAACTCGACCATGCGCTCCGGCCCGCCCACCTACTACCGGTACGAGCTGCAGGGGCCGGAGGCAGACCGGGTCATGGAGAAGGTCTTCGGCGGCCCGGTGCCGGAGGTGAAGTTCTTCCACATCGCCGACGTGCGGATCGCCGGGAAGGACGTCAAGGCCCTGCGCCACGGCATGGCAGGCCAGCCCGGCTTCGAGTTCTACGGACCCTGGGAGGACCACGAAGCCGTCCACGGCGCCCTGCTGGAGGCCGGTGCCGACCACGGAATCCGGGAGGTCGGGGCCAAGGCATACTCCAGCTCGCCGCTGGAGTCCGGGTGGGTCCCCACACCGCTGCCGGCCATCTTCGGTGAGGACTTCGCCGAGTACCGTGCCTGGCTGCCGGCGGCCCGTGCGGGGTCGATCGGCGGTTCGCTGTACTCGGAGGACATCCAGGACTACTACGTCACCCCCTACGACCTCGGGCTCGGCCGCTCCGTCAGGTTCAACCACGACTTCCACGGGCGCGCAGCCCTGGAGGGGCACGCCGAGCACCAGACGCGGCGCAAGGTGACCCTGATCTGGGACCCGGAGGACGTGGCCGCGATCGTGCGGTCCCAGGTCGAGGAGGGTGTTCCCGCCAAGTACCTGGACTTCCCGAAGGCCCGCTACGGCTTCTACCAGATGGACGAGGTCCTGCAGGACGGGAAGCGGGTGGGGATCTCCACGGATGCCGGCTACGTGGCTTTTCCGCAGATGTACCTGTCCCTGGCCACCGTGGACGCGGCCCTGCAGGACGGCGAACAGGTCGAGGTGGTGTGGGGTGAGGACCCCGTCTCCGCCAAGCCGCAGGTGGACCAGGACCACCGGCAGGTCAGGATCCGCGCCACCGTGGCGCCGGCGCCCTATCAGGAGTATGCGCGGACCACCTACCGCGCCGACGGCTAGTTGGCGGCCGCGGCGTTCAACCGGTCCTGCTCGTCCAGCTCGTCCAGCTCGTCGAGGAGGGCGAGGCCCCGGTCGGCCCAGGAGATCTCCGCGTCCGCCCGGGCCACCAGGCCCTCGTAGGTGAACTTCTTGAACGCCGTCGAGCGGCGGTGCTGGGAGGACGGGACGGACTGCAGGCGCCGGTTCAGGGTCTCCGAGGTGCCTTCCTCGACCTCGTCGATCTGGTGCTGCCACTGGCCGCGGATCTGGCGGATGTGTTCCCGGTAGGCCGTCAGCTGCGCGCGGGCGCGGTCTGGGGTGGCGTACTCGAAATACGCGGCCCTCAGGTGCATGGGATCCCGGTCCCGGGTCCACTGCAGGTCGGAGTCCATCCACTCGCCGAAGGCCATCCGGCCCTGCTCGGTGATGGTGTACTCGATCTTGCGCCCCTTGCGGCCCCAGGCGACCTCTTCCGATTCGAGCAGGCCGTCCTGCAGCATCCGGCGCAGTTCCGGGTAGATCTGGGAGTCCGGCGCGTGCCACACATTGCCCACGGAGGAGCCGAAGCGCTTGGCCAGGTCATATCCGGTCATGGGCTCCACGGTGAGCAGCGCCAGCAGGGCATTGCGCAGGGACATCCGGTCCATCCTTCCTGCCGGGCGCCCCGGCCACACGGTGGGGCACCGGCCGCTTCGGTGATTCGCACCACTGTAACGTCACAGGGCCCAAACACTATGCCCATAGGCAACGAAACGGGCAGAAAGTGACCACACCACGTCACAACGGTGGGGGCGTGGTCACTCCGGGCGCGGGGTCAGGAGGCCGGGAGGGCGGCGTTGAGCACCGGGGCCAGGCGCCGCACGCCTTCGCGCAGCGTCTCGGGATCAACGAAGGAGAAGGCGAGGCGGAAGTGCGGGTGCGGGCCGTCCCCGGGGGTGAACGCCCCGCCGGGGACGAAGACCACGCCGGCCTCCGCCGCGGTGTGCATGAGCGGCAGGGTGTCCAGCTCGCCCGGCATGCGCGCCCAGACGAAGAAGCCGCCGGCGGGCCGCGTCCAGCGCACGCGCGGGTCCAGTCCCTGTTCCATCTCGTCCACGAGGGCGTCGCAGCGGCGGGCGTACTCGTCGGTGCAGCGGGCCACGTGCCCCTGCCAGTCGAAGCGGGTGAGGAACGCCGTGGAGAGCATCTGGCTGAGCACGGGCGGGCACACGAAGGCCGACTCCGCCGAGAGGTAGAACTCGCGCAGCAGGGCCGGCGGCACGAGCGCCCAGCCGATGCGCACCCCGGGGGAGAAGATCTTGGAGACGGTGCCGAGGTAGATCACCTGGTCCCGGTGGGCCGCGGCGATCGGGGCCACCGGCGGATCGGAGAAGCCGAGCTGCCCGTAGGCGTTGTCCTCCACGATCAGCACCCCCTCGTCGCGGCAGACCGCCGCGACCGCCTCCCGCCGCTCGGCGGGCATCAGGGCACCGGAGGGGTTGGCGTAGGACGGGATCGTGTACAGGAAGGCCACCCGCCGCCCCTCGGTCCGCAGCCGCTGCAGGGTGGTGCGCAGCAGCGCGGGGATCAGCCCCTCGTCATCCGTGGGGGTGGTCACGGCGTCCAACTCCCACGTGTTGAAGGTGTTCAGCGCGCCCACGAACGTGGGGTCCTCCACCACCACCACGTCCCCGGGGTTGCCGAGCATGCGGGCCGCGGTGTCGATGGCGGCCTGCGAGCCCGGTGTGATGACCACGTGCTCCGGGTCTGCGCCGCTGATGCCGTCCGCGGCCATCACCGAGCAGACGGCGTCCCGCAGTTCGGGGGTCCCCTGGCCGGCGCCGTACTGCAGGCTGAGGTGGCCCTGCCGCGCCACGAGCTCGTCCGCGATGCCCCCGAGCCGGTCCAGGGGCAGGTCGTCCAGCCAGGGGTTGCCGCCGGCCAGGGAGACGATCCCAGGGGCCATGGCCAGGTCGAAGACGTCACGGACGGCGGACTGCTTCACGCTGCGCGCGCGGTGTGAAAGAAACGCTGAAGGCTCGCCCATGGGCCGATGCTAGCAACGCCACAGGCGGGGGAGGAAGGGGCGGCGGAGCGAGGATCGTGGTCGGTGGACCCACGAAACGGCGGGGTCAGCCGCCGTTGAGCTGGTCCGGGTCCCCGATCTCCTCCAGGGGATCGGCGGGGGAGATGCCCTGCCCGTCCCCGCTGCCGGAGGTGTCGGCCGGCGGGGTGGTGATCTGCTCCCCGAGCTCCATCTCGGCCAGCCCCAGGACCTCCTCGATCCGCACGCCGTCCACGAGGATCTCCGCGTTCGGCACCCCGGCGGCGGCGGCGGCGGTCCGGTTGAGCTGCGCGCGGATCCGGAAGGACTCGCACTGGCTGCGCGTCACCACCTCCCCGGTCAGCTCGAGAACCACGGTGTCCCCCTCGACCCGGTGGGAGGTGTAGGTCAGCCCGTCCTCGGAGGGGTCCAGCGAGTTCGTCAGGGCCGGATCGCCGTGGCTGTACTGCTCGTCCTCCAGCAGGAACCCCACCGCCGTGCCCACCAGGTCATCGGACTTCACCGGGGTGGTCTCCACCCGCACCAGCAGGTCCTGGCAGGCCACATTCCGGCCCGTGGTGCTCGGCGGGAACGCGCCGTTCAGGGCCACCAGGTACAGCGGCGCCTCCGTATACCCCGCGGCGTCCGCCGCCGGCAGGGCGCGGCCGTCCTCATCCGTGGGCGCCTCGCCCGGGGCGGGGAAGATGGAACAACCGGCCAGCACGACGGCGGCCAGGGCGCCGATCAGCCCCGCGGCGGCCCGGCGCGGGGCCGGGTGGCCGGACGGGCGTACCACGGGGTGGCGCGGGGGCATGGGGCTCCTGGAGGGCACGTCGACGGCGGGAATCCTGACCATCTTACGTCGGGGTGCCGGGGGCCTCCTCGCGGCGGCGCACCCAGGCGGTCACGTCGTCGGGGTGGATCCGCCGGTGCGTGCCGCGGTAGGTCACGGGGATCTCGCCGCGGTCGGCCAACTGGCGCAGATAGGTGTTGGAGACCCCCGCCAGCCGGGCCGCCTGCGAGGTGTTCAACCAGCGGTCCTGTTCGGAGACGGTGACGGTGGCGCCCGAGGCGAGCCGGCCGAGCAGCGCGAGCACCGCCTCGGTGGCCGCCGGGCCGAGCCGCACGGTGGTGCCGTCCAGCACCACCGTCGCGTCCGGCGTCGTGCCCTGGTCCTGTCCGTGGTCCTGTCCCTGACCCTGCTGCCCGGTGACGCCGGGGAGCCCGGGGAGGCGGGCGAGGAGGTCCCGTTCGGCCGCGTCCAGCGGGCCGAGGGTCAGGCTGCGGGTGAGGACGGGGATCTCGTCGGCCATGGGCCTCAGGCTACCCGCCAGCCTGCGGGTTGTCCGGCGCGCGGGTAGGCTGGGAGCCATGCCCCTGCGTAACCGACGTGCCGCCGCCCTGCCCGCCAAGTTGAGCCGATCCTGGCTCCTGGTGAACGCGGCCAAGCCGGAGGATTTCGCCCCGGGACTGGCCTCCGAGGCGGACTCGGTGCTCTTCGACATGGAGGCCGCCGTGCCGGCCGCGCAGAAGGACGCGGCCCGCGCCAACGTGCTGGAGGCGCTCAACGGCGGCATGTCCGCCTGGGTCAGGATCAACGGCATCGACACCGACGACTGGCAGCAGGACCTCGAGGCCCTCTCCACGGCCGAGGGGCTGCGCGGGGTCATGCTCGCCCTGGCCGAGGAGCCCGAACAGGTGACGTTGACGGCCATGCGCCTGCGCGCCGGCACGCCCGTGATCGCCCTGATCGAGACTGCGGCGGGGCTGGACAACGCCACCGCCGTGGCCAAGGCCCCCGGCACCTTCCGGCTGGCCTTCGGCACCAACGACTTCCGCAAGGACACCGGCATCTCCGATGACCCGACGGCCATGGCGTACGCGCGCTCGCGGCTGGTGATCGCCTCCCGCGTGGGCAAGCTGCCCGGCGCGATCGACGGTCCCCCCGGGGCCACCGACGAGAACCCCGCCGTGGTCGAGTCCTCACGCATCACCCAGTCGATGGGCATGACCGGGCGGCTGTGCCTGAACCGTGGGCAGGCGGAGTCCATCAACCTGGCCCTGTCCCCCTCCGAGGACGAGGTCTCCTGGGCCGTGGACATGCTGCAGGCCCACCAGGCCGGGGCCTCCGTGGGGGACGGCTCCTACCTGCCCCGCCTGGCCCGCGCCCAGAAGATCGCCGACCTGGCCGACTCCTACGGGCTCTGGAACGCCTGACTCGCAGGTAGCCCGCCCGGACGGGGTAAATTCGATTCCACCAGCACCGGCGTGATCCCCTTCACGCCGGGCAGCGACACCGCGAAGGGCCCCGATACATATGACGAACTCCCCCGAGACCGCCTCGGCCTCGTACACCTCCGACGCAGACGCCAACGCCGCCGCCCCCGGGTCCATCGAGGACTCCGGCCAGGGCTCCGCGCGCACCGGCACCGCCCGCGTGAAGCGCGGCCTGGCGGACATGCTCAAGGGCGGGGTGATCATGGACGTGGTCACCGCCGAGCAGGCGAAGATCGCCGAGGACGCCGGCGCCGTGGCCGTGATGGCCCTCGAGCGGGTCCCCGCGGACATCCGCGCCCAGGGCGGCGTGGCCCGCATGTCTGACCCGGACCTGATCGACGGCATCATCGAGGCCGTCTCCATCCCCGTGATGGCCAAGGCCCGGATCGGGCACTTCGTGGAGGCCCAGGTCCTCGAGGCCTTGAAGGTGGACTACATCGACGAGTCCGAGGTGCTCTCCCCGGCCGACTACATCAACCACATCGACAAGTGGGACTTCACCGTCCCCTTCGTCTGCGGCGCCACCAACCTCGGCGAGGCCCTGCGCCGGATCACCGAGGGCGCGGCCATGATCCGCTCCAAGGGCGAGGCCGGCACCGGAGACGTCTCCGAGGCCGTCAAGCACATCCGCACCATCCGCGGTGAGATCGCCAAGCTCTCCGCCCTGTCCAAGGACGAGCTCTACGTGGCCGCCAAGGAGCTGCAGGCCCCGTACGAGCTGGTGGCCGAGGTGGCCCGCGAGGGCAAGTTGCCGGTGGTGCTGTTCACCGCCGGCGGCGTGGCCACCCCCGCGGACGCGGCCCTGATGATGCAGCTCGGCGCCGACGGCGTCTTCGTGGGCTCCGGCATCTTCAAGTCCGGCAACCCGGCGGCGCGTGCGGCCGCGATCGTGCGGGCCACGGCCCAGTACAACGACGCCGGCGCGGTCGCCTCGGCGTCCCGCGGCCTGGGTGAGGCGATGGTCGGCATCAATGTGGGCGACCTGCCCGCTCCGCACCGCCTCTCCGAACGCGGCTGGTGACCGCCCGCCCCGCCGGTCCGCTGGTCGGGGTGTTCGCCCTCCAGGGGGACGTGGCCGAGCACGAGCGCGTGCTGGCCGGCCTGGGGGCGCGGGTGAGGCCGGTGCGGTCTGCCGCCGATCTGGAGGGGCTGGCCGGGCTGGTCCTGCCCGGCGGGGAGTCCTCCGTCATGGACAAGCTCTCCCGGCTGCTCGGGGTGGCCCCGGCCCTCCGGCAGGCGATCGACGCCGGGCTGCCGGTCTACGGCACCTGCGCCGGGATGATCATGCTGGCCGAGACGATCGCCAACCCCATTGTGGGGCAGCGGAGCCTCGGCGGCCTGGACATCACCGTGCAGCGCAACGCCTTCGGCGCGCAGGTCGATTCCTTCGAGACGTGGCTGGACGTGCCCCAGGTGAGCCGGGAGCCGGTGCACGCCGTCTTCATCCGCGCCCCCGCGGTGCTCCGCGCCTCAGGTGAGGTCCAGGTGCTGGCCAGCGTGCCGGCGTCGCGCCTGGAATCCGGCCGGACAGCCGGTGGCGAGGTCCCCGTGGCCGTGCGGCAGGGCCACCTGCTGGCCACGAGCTTCCACCCGGAGGTGACGGGGGACTGGTCCTTCCACCGCTACTTCCTGGAGCGGATGGTCAGCCCTTCTGGCTCATGAACTCCTGGATCGGCTCTCCGGCCACGAGGATCTCGGCGGTGTAGGTGCCGGCGTTGGCGATGGCCGTGTTCTCCAGCTGAGCGATGATCTGCGGGTCGGCGCAGGTGCCCCCGGACATCGGCTGCCCGGCGAGGTCCACGGTGACGGTGTCACCCTCGATCGTGACGTCCTGGACCGTCAACTCGGACTGGAAGAGCGCGTTCATCAGTCCCTCGCTGCCCACATCGAAGCTCCGCTCGTCGAAGAGGGCCTGGAGGCCGGCCTCCACGAGGGCCGGATCGCCCACCGCGCCGGCCTCGGAGACCGGGACGGTGTCCTCGATCAGCACCTCGCCGCAGCCGGGGAACTCGATGCCGCCGGACTGCCCGGCGGGGCCCACCCAGTACACGGTGGCCTCGGTGGCGGCCGCGGCCGGCTCGGACGCCGAGGTCGAGGCCGAGGGGCTCGCGCTGGCCGAGGGGGAGGTGCTCGCGGACTGGCTCGGCGAGGCGGAGGCGGTCGGGGATTCCGAGGCCGAGGCCGACGGCGAGGCGGACGCACTCTCGGTGGCGGACGGGGTGGTCGAGGGGCTCTCGGTGGCGTCCCCTCCGCCCTGCCCGCAGGCGGTCAGACCGAGGGCCAGGACGGCGGCCAGGGCGCCGGTGGTCAGGAGGGGGCGCAGTGCGGTGCGGGAGTGACTCATACCCCTGAGCCTAGACGAGACTGGCACCGGGACGGCACCGCGCCGGGTCCTAGACTGGTCACATGATGGACTGGATCGCCTCCCTCCCGCTGGGTTGGGCCATCCTGTTCTTCTGGGCTCTGGGGACCGCCCGGGCCACCGTCACCTACTCGTTGGGCCGCGGGATCGCCGCCGGTGCCGAGCACACCGCACTGCGCCGGTATATGTCCGGCCCGGTCTACCTGCGCGCCATGCGATTCATCGACCGGTGGGGTCCCTGGGCCATCCCGTTCTGCTTCCTGACGGTCGGCCTCCAGACGGCGGTCATCGGCACGGCCGGGATCACCCGCATGCGGTGGCGCCGCTTCATCCCGGTCATGCTGCTGGGCACCCTGATCTGGGGGCTCATCTACGGCACCGTCGGCATGGCCGTGGTCTGGGCGGTCATCACCACCGCCCTGGCCAGCCCCGTGGCGCTGATCGCGCTGGTCCTGGCGCTGGCCGGCGTCGTCATCCTCATCCTGTGGCGCACCGGCGGCCTCGCCCGGCTGCGGGCCTCCCGGGCCCAGCGCCGGGCCGCCCACACCGCATCAACCGGATCACGAGAGCGGTACACGTCGAGACACGCCGGTGAGATCGACAGTTACCGCGGCCGTGATGGTGGGGATCAGGCGGACACCACCTCCGACGCCGGCCGGTAGTCCAGCTGCGGGTCCAGTCCCAGCGGTCCGGCCACGGCGTCGGTCACGCCCTGATGGGTCAGGACGCCCTCGTGCGCGTTCAACCCGGAGAGCAGGCCGTCGTCCTCCGCCAGGGCCGCGCGCCACCCGTGGTCCGCTATCTGCAGCACGTACGGCAGGGTGGCGTTGGTCAGGGCCGCGGTGGAGGTCTGGGGGACGGCTCCGGGGATGTTGGCCACGCAGTAGTAGATCTGCTCGCCCACCCGGAACGTCGGGTCCTGGTGGGTGGTGGGGTGTGAGCCCTCGAAGCAGCCGCCCTGGTCGATCGCGATGTCCACGAGGACGGACCCCGGGCGCATGGCCGCCACCATCTCCGCCGTGACGAGCTTGGGGGCCGCGGCACCGGGGACCAGCACCGAGCCGATCACCAGGTCGGCCTCCGCCACCGCCTCGGCGATGTGCAACGTGGAGGAGGCCAGCGTGTCCAACCGGCCCTGGTGCACCCGGTCCAGTTCGGTGAGCCGATCGAGGTTGATGTCCAGCACGGTCACCTCGGCGCCCATGCCGGCGGCCACCACGGCGGCGGCCTCCCCGGCGACGCCGGCCCCGATCACCGCGACCCGGGCGCGGCGGGTCCCGGGCACCCCGCCCATCAGGATGCCGGAACCTCCCTGGGCCTGGGTCAGGTGGTACGCGCCGGCCATGGGGGCCAGCCGGCCGGCGACCTGGCTCATGGGGGCCAGCAGCGGCAGGCCGCCTCCGCGGGTGACGGTCTCGTAGGCGATGGCCGTGGTGCCCGAGTCGAGGACGGCATGGGTGAGCTGCGGATCCGCCGCCAGGTGCAGGTAGGCGAACAGGACCTGCCCGCGGCGCATCAGCTGGCCCTCGGGGCCGACCGGTTCCTTCACCTTGAGCATCAGCTCGGCCTGGCCCCAGACCTCCTCCGGGGCGGGCGCCATCCGGGCCCCGGCCCGGCGGTATTCATCGTCAGACAGGCCGGAGCCGATGCCGGCGCCCTCCTGGACGAGGACCTCGTGCCCGTGGTGGACGAGTTCGGCGACCCCGGCGGGGGTGAGGCCGACGCGGAACTCGTTGTTCTTGATCTCGGTGGGGACGCCAATCAGCATGGTCCGACGCTAGCCCGTCCGGACCGTTTCAGGGAGGGGGCGGCCCGGGGTTCATACTGGGCGGGTGGACTATCAGATCATCACCACCGTCATCGCCGGTCTGCTCCTGGCGGTGGCCGTGCTCGGCACCATCATCCCGATCCTGCCCGGTTCCATCCTCACCGTCATCACGCTGATCGCCTGGGCCTGGATCCTCGGCTCGCCCGCGGCCTGGACGGCGGCCATCATCGGGTCCGGCCTGGCGATCGCGGGGATGAGCGCCTCGGCGGTGCTGACCGGCCGGACGATGCGGCGGGAGAAGATCCCGAGCGGGCCCGTCATCGCGGGTGTGGTGTGCGCGATCGTCGGGATGTTCGTCATCCCGGTCATCGGCCTGTTCCTGGGCTTCGCCGTCGGGCTGCTCTGCGCCGAGTACGTGCGGCGCCGGGACCTCAAGGCCGCCGCCCGGTCCTCATGGCAGGCGCTGAAGTCCATGGGGCTGGGCATCCTGGTCGAGTTCGGCTGCGCCGCCCTGGCCGCCTCCTCCTTCGCGATCGGGGTACTCGTCCACTTCCTCAACCGCTGACCCCCCCCTTCACGTTTCGAGGGCAGTCACCCCTGAGGATTGCCCTCAAAACGCCGGGGGAAAGGCCGCGCGAACGACGGCGGCGCGTCACCTGGGGAAGGTGACGCGCCGCCGTCGTCATTCAGCTTTAAGGGCACGGATCACTGGTGCCTCGTGCCCAGAAAGCGTGGGGTGGGCCGGTCAGATGATCGGGAGGCCCGCCTTCTTGGACTCCGAGATGTCGCGGAAGAATCCGCGGGCGATGAAGAACA
Organism: Citricoccus sp. NPDC055426; assembly: GCF_040677445.1. NCBI lineage: Bacteria > Bacillati > Actinomycetota > Actinomycetes > Micrococcales > Micrococcaceae > Citricoccus > Citricoccus sp. NPDC055426. The sequence continues at coordinate 277,915 of NZ_JBFARZ010000003.1, read as the reverse complement.
GGACGGCGGCCACGATCACGGGCCACATCAGCACGTAGACGGTCAATGCGATGGTCATGGTGTTTCCTTTCGGGTCGGTGGTGCTCTGAAGCGGTCTCGGTCAGCTGCGGTCGGCCTTGGCCGCGATGACCACCTGTTCGGCGGTCATCGGGGTCTCGTTGTCGAAGTCGCCGGTGATGTCCTTGATGACGTCGAAGTCGAAGTCCTGCTTCGAGCGGACGGACATCAGGTAGGTGACCAGGAAGGAGACCGCGTAGGCGACCAGCGAGGCGGACAGGACGGTGTAGTCCCGCAGCCCGCCGGTGACGATGCCGCCGATGGTGAACGGCGCTGCGACCAGGACGGCGATCGAGCCGACCCAGAGGGCCGGCTTCAGGCCGAAGAACCCGAAGGACATGATGCCGAGCACCACGCCGATGCCGATCGTGGCCAGCACCTCGACACTGAGGCCGAGGAAACCGGTGAACGCGAACCACTCGAAGCGCACCGGCAGGAACGCGACGAGCGCGGCGAGCACGCCGATCGAGAAGGCCGCGTTGGTGACCTTCGGCCAGTAGAACGAGGCGATGACCGGGAACACCAGGCAACCCCATAGGGCGCCGACGAAGACCAGCAGGTCCAGGATGTTGAATTGCGCCGTGGCGAAGTACAACGCCGCGCCCGTGGCGATGATCATGGTGATGCGGCCGACCAGCAGCATGGTCTTCGGCTTGGCGTTCTTCTTGCCGACGGACTGGCCGTAGATGTCCGCCATCACGATGGAGGACAGTGCGGCCAGATCGGAGTCGGCGGTGGAGGACAGGGCGCCGATGATCATCAGGAACGCCAGGCCCAGCAGGACGGGGCCGAGGTAGGTGCCGGCCATCTGTGGGATGAGGTTGTTGATGTCATCGTTCATGGGCTCGACGCCCAGGTACAGGGCCATCACCCCGAGCATGCCGATGCCGATCACGGAACCGCCGTAGCCGATGGTGGCGGTCACGAAGGTCGGCTTGATCAGGTCCTCACGCACCGCGAAGAGCCGCTGGGCGATGGTCTGGTTGCCGATCGCGTAGGCCAGCACGGCCGCGATGTACGGGGCGCCCTGGTTCATGAACGCCTCGGAGGAGAAGAAGTTGCCCTGCTCCTCGGTGACGTGTCCGGCGGCCACGCCGGCCTCGAACATGCCCGGACCGCCGGCCACGAAGAAGATCACCGGGATGATCACGACGGCGGCGCCCAGCATGAACATCACCTGGACGAAGTCGGTCATCACGGAGGCGCGGAAGCCGGACCAGAGGGTGTACATCAGCACGCCGGCCGCGATGATGACGATGCCCGCCCCGAAGCTGAGCGGGGAGAGCATGGAGATCAGCGCGCCGCCGGCGATGAAGTTGGAGGTCAGGGAGATCAGCGAGCCCAGGACATTGGACCCGGCCAGCATCAGCTGGGAGGACCGCCCGTGGCGGGCGTACATGACCTCGGCCAGGGTGTGGGCGCGCGGCGCGACCTTGCGGATGCGCTTGCCGAAGGGGTAGATGAAGAGGATCATCAGGGCTCCCCAGAGCCCGTAGTGGATGGGGCCGGAGATGCCGTACGTGTAGCCCGCTGTGGCGGAGGCGTACATGGAGGAGGCCCAGATCCAGGTGGCGGTCATCGAGGCCGCCGAGATGCCGAATCCGATGTTGTTGCCGGCGGTCATGTAGCCGTCGGCGTTCTCCTTCTTCCGGCTGATGCCCACGGACATCCACATGGTCCCGCCGTAGAAGAGGATCAGCAGCAACACCACTGCCAAAATTCCTAGTTGATTGAACTCCTGAGCGGGTGGCATCCCGGTCCTTCCATCTCGGCGACAATGACGTACGGCCCGCGCTTCTACTGCCGCGGACCGCGAGGTGGCAGCCGACTCCGGCTGCCGGTGGTCCCCTCGGACCACCTGCGACGGCCAGTGGGGCCATCTCTGACGGCCCCTCGGGCCGCTCCCGGCAGGAGCCACCCGCGGGTCTGCATGACTGTTGCATGCACCCTTCAGGGCTCACTGGCACCGGCATCGGCGTTGAAGCCAACCGCTGAAGTCTCTCATGTTTGCAACCGCAATACCAGTTGGATTGTCGACAATCAGCCGAAAAGGCCTCGTCGGAAGGTGGTTAATCGGGGCTTGTCGGGCTGGATTCGGAGTGCGGGCGGTGGCGGGCGTATGATGGCGAAGCGCCTTCCGGCGATGTCCCGGAGGCTCGAGGGGCCTTAGCTCAGTTGGTAGAGCGTTTCGTTCGCAATGAAAAGGTCAGGGGTTCGATTCCCCTAGGCTCCACAGCAGACAGACCCCCTGCATCCCTTACAAGCAATGGGAAGCAGGGGGTCTGTTGTCTGTGGCGGGCTGCGTGCTTACCTCCCCGCGAGCTCCGGGTGGAACCTCTCGGTGACCTGCGGGTGCGCGCGGACGAAGCCCTTGAGCATGTTGGAGCCGAAGGACGCGAGCATCGGGTTGGTGGGATCGTCGGAGACTCCGCGGGCGTCGGCGGCCAGCTCGGCCGGAAGCTCGACCGGCTCGATCACGGCGTCTAGGCGGGGGGAGTAGAAGAACGGCACGGAGTAGCGGTCCACGCCCTCGTCCGGGGCCTTGGCCCGGTGGATGGTGGCCATCAGGTAGCCGCCCGTCGCCACCTCCAGCATCTCGCCGAGGTTCACCACGAGCGCCCCGTGGATCGGCTCCACGTCCAGCCACGCGTCCTGGCCGTAGGGGCGCACCTCGAGCCCGCCGACCATGTCCTGCAGCAGCAGCGTGATGAAGCCGTAGTCGGCGTGCAGGCCCACGCCCTGGGTGCCGGCCTCCTTCACCCCGCCCACGTAGTGCGCCAGCTTGGCCATCCAGGCGCGGTCACCCGTAAAGGCCTCGGAGAAGTGGTCCTCGTCCAGTCCGATGGACACGCACAAGGCCTTGAGCAGGTCCTCACCCACGCGGTCCATCAGGTCGGTCCACGCCATGGCGGTCTGCTCCAGCTCCGGCATGTCCGCCGGCCACTGGTTGGGGCCCTGCAGGTGCCAGTACTCCTCGCCCGGGGCGATCCGCTCGGCGGGGACCGGCGCGCGCTCGGGCGAGAAGTCGATCTGCTCGCGGGAGTCCGGACGGCCCTGGGTGCGCTCGGCGCCCACCGAGGAGTAACCGCGGTAATGGGGGGAGTTCTGGTTGTGCAGCACCAGCTTCTCCTCCTCGGGGCGGGCGAAGAACTCGGCGGTCACCCGGAACAGCTCGTCCACCTGGCCGGGGGTGGCGCCGTAGTTCACGATCTGGAAGAAGCCCACGTGATGGGCCGCGTGGCGCAGCCGGTCCAGGAAGTCCGGGTCGAAGGAACCGTCCGGCGCCCGCATGGTGGACAGGTCCAGCACCGGGATGTCCAGCCCCTCCGGGACGGCCGCGGAGTCAGAGAACGCAGAAGTCATGGGACCAGTGAACGACGCCGGCCCCCGGCTCCGCGCGCAGGTTGCCTTGCGCTACCCCGGGTGACGGGAAAACGTCACATCGTGGCGCGTGGGGACCCGCTGGTGTTTAATACCCACTCCAGCAGCGCCTGCCCCGCCTCCTCATGACGCGCCTCGGGCGTGCCGTAGCCCCGGATGGCCAGGTCCTCGCCCGTCAGGACGGGATACGGCGTCTCGGGGACACCGTCCTCGTGGCGGACGTCCACGTGGGTCACCCGGTCCCCGCGGGCCTGCAGCCAGTCGGCCATGGCGTAGTCGGTCCGGGAATCCCCGCACGTGAACCACTGCACCGGCAGCTCCCCGTCCGCGGCCACCCGGCCCCAGCCCTGGGCAGCACCGAGGTCCTTGCCGCTGGAGACGTGCTCCACGTCCGAGGAGATGATGGTCGAATCCAGCTGGAAGTCCCCGCCCGCCCCCTCACCGGAGCCCTGCTCGGCCAGCAGGTCTGCCACCTCGGCCTCGAAGCGGGACTGAGCCTCGCGGTAGGTCTCCAGGGATTCGCCGACATTCATCTCGGCGGAGAACATGGCCAGCTTCGTGTCGTCGTAGAACATGGTGTCCGTGTAGTCGCCCAGCATCCGGACCAGGCGTGACTCGAGGTCAGAGGGAAGACGCATGGCGGCATCGACCTCCACCCAGCCCGGCACCGAGGTGCCGCGCGTAGCCGGGGGCAGGCCGGCGTCGTGCCCCTGGTCTACGAGCGAGGCGAAGGAGAAGCGCACCGCGCCCTTCTCGCAGACCGCGTGGAAGCGGGCGTCCGCGGGCAGGCCCGCGGCCAGCAGCGGGCCGGCGAGCTGCTGGAGGATGAAGTCGGCGGACCGGCCGGTGTTGAACACCACCGGGATGCCGCGGCCGGCCAACTGGACCAGGGCCGTCAGGATGCCCTCGGGGACCCGGCGGGTGACGGGGGAGGCGATGGGGCCGTCCACGTCCAGGAGCAGCCCGACGGGGGGAAGTGTGCGCATGGGCCCAGCCTATGTCTCCGCGCCGCCGTGCTGGCGCCCGCTGTGTTCGCCTAGTGTGGGGCGCACCATAGTCCGCCCGTGTCGAAGGGGGTCCGCAGTGCCCAGCCCGCAGGAAGACCCGCGCCGCGAGGCGGACGGACGGCGCATCTTCACGGAGCGGGACCTCGGCCGGTACTTCGGTGCGGTGGACCCGAGGGTGCTGGCCCGTGACCGCCGCCGCCGCCACCGGCGGCACGCGATCGCCCTGGTGCTGGTGGCCCTGGTCGTGGCGGGGACGGCGTTCACGGCGCTGCAGGTGCTGCGGGGCGAGTGGACCATCCCCGGCTGGGAGGCGGCACCGCCGACCGAGCCGGTCCTCTGCCCGGCGGGGGACGTGGAGTACTCGAAGGAGTCCACCGTGACCGTCTACAACGGCACCACCATCGGCGGGCTCGCCGGGGACGTGGCCAACGCCCTCGAGGCGCGGGACTTCGTCATCGGCGGGGTCGGGAACAAGGGCTTCACCACCGCCAACATGGTGGCCGTCATCATCTCCGGGGCCGGCGGCCGGGAGACGTCGCTGGCCATCCAGCGGAACATCGAGGGCTCGGTCTACCTGCCGGATGAGCGGGAGGAGGACACGGTGCACGTCATCATGGGCACCAAGTACAAGGGTCTGGTGCCGGAGGGGTCCGTGTCCACCCAGGCCGGGCCGCTGGACTGCCAGCGGTTGGAGACCGAGTCCCCGACGGCGGCGCGCGGCTGACCGATCAGGCACAAAGTGACGCCGCCCCCACCGAAGTGACGTCTCCCGGTCACTCTGTGCCCGGGTGCGGCAGGTTCGGTGGGGGCGGCAGTAGGCCGTCAGGGTTCAGGGCTCACATGCCGCCGGGGAACACCACCGGCACCAGCGTGTACATCACGAGCATGACCAGGCCGAGCGAGATCAGGTTGAGCCAGACGCCGGCCCGCACCATCTGCTTGATGGAGACCTCGCCCGAGCCGAAGGCCACGGCGTTGGACGGGGTGGCTACCGGCAGCATGAAGGCGGAGCAGACGGCCAGGGTCACGGCGATCGTCATGAACAGCGGATCCATGCCCAGGCCCACGGCCACGGCGCCGAAGATCGGGAAGAACGCGGCGGCGGTGGCGGTGTTGGAGGTCAGCTCGGTCAGGGCCAGGCCCACCACGATCACGACGAGGATGACCACCCAGCCGGGCACCCCCTGCAGGGCGCCGACCTGGTTGCCCAGCCACTCGGAGAAGCCGGTGGCCGTGAACATGGCGGACAGGGACAGGCCGCCGCCGAAGAGCAGCAGCAGGCCCCACGGGATCTCCTTGGCGGCGGACCACCGCAGCAGCGGGGTGCCGTCGGCGTCCGCGGAGCGCTTCTGGGCCGGGACCAGGAAGCAGGCGATGGCGGCGGCCATGGCGACCTGGGTGTCCGAGATGGCGCCGAGGAACGGCAGGGTCTGGGCCACGGCCGGGATGTCCGCGATGAAGGGCACGGCGACCCAGAAGAAGATCGCGACCAGGAAGATGATGCCCACCCGGCGCTCCGGGGTGGTGAGGCGGCCGAGCTTGCTCAGCTCGTCCTTGATCATCTGTCTGCCGCCCGGGATCTCGGAGACCTCGGCGCGGAACACGAGCTTGGTCAGCACCAGCCAGGCGATGAGCACCATGACCACGGCCCACGGGACGCCGACGAGCATCCACTGGCCGAACTGCAGGTCGTAGCCGTGGGACTCCAGCAGGTAGGCCTTCATCAGGGCCATCGGCGGCTGGCCGATCAGGGTGGCGGTGGAGCCGATGGTCACGCCGTACGCCACGCCGAGGAGCATGGAGGCGGCGAACTTCTTGCCGGCGGCCGACGGGTCCACGGAGCGGACCAGCTGGAGGATGGACACGGCGATCGGCACCATGATGACGGCCGTGGCGGTGTTGGACACCCAGGCCGAGATGAAGGCGGAGGCCACCATCAGGCCGAGGACGATCTGAGCCGGCCTGGTGCCGATCGTCCGGATGGTCAGCAGGGCCACCCGAAGGTGCAGGTTCGACTTCTCGGTGGCCAGGCCCAGGATGACGCCGCCCATCACGAGGAACACCACCGAGTTGGCGTAGGGTGCAGCGACCTCGGCCATGGTGCCCATCCCGAACAGCGGGAAGAGCACCAGCGGCAGCAAGGAGGTCACCGGGATCGGGGCGGCCTCGGTCATCCACCAGATCGCCATCCAGAGGGCGCAGCCGGCCACGGCGCGTCCCTCGAAGGACAACGACGCCGGCAGCACCAGTGCCAGCACCAGGCCGGCGACCGGCCCCAGGGCCAGCAACCACCAGTTGCGCTTGCCCCCGGAGTCCAAGGCGTCGCCCTGGGGTTCGGTCTGCTGGTCAGGCTGGACGCCCGGCTCCGGCCCGACGGCCTCGGTCGTGGACTGTGTCATCGCATTCATCCTTGAAGGTGTCTGAAAGTGTGAGTTAACACACCGTACGTGGATCAATGTATGGACAGAAGTACACATTCAACCCTCATTGATATCCTGGACGTTCTAATATGGCCGGAACTGGTCTTTCACTTGTGAGTCAGGTCATCCCTACGCTGGATCGGTACACGGCCGACGCCACGGCGCGGCCCGTGCCGGTGGCCGGACGCCGGCGCCGGGGATGACTTCAGAGAGGGGGTGGCGCCGGTGGACCTGCGCCAGATGCGTTACTTCGTGGCCGTGGCCGAGGAACGGCACTTCGGGCGGGCCGCCGAACGGCTGCACATGGCCCAGCCGCCCCTGTCCCAGCAGATCAAGCAGCTGGAGGCCTCCCTCGGCACCAAGCTCTTCGAACGCACCACCCGCCGCGTGGACCTCACCGATGCCGGGCAGCTCATGCTCGAGCGCGCCCGCCAGATCCTGGCCGATGTCGATGCCCTGGGCCATGACGTGAAGGAGATCGGTGACGGCGCCGCCGGGGTGCTGCGCGTCGGCTTCGTGGGCTCGGCCACCTACCGGGTCATGCCGGCCCTGGTGCAGCTCGCCCGGCGGGAGCTGCCCGGCGTCCGACTGCATGTGATGGGGGAGATGCTCACCCCGCAGATCGAGCAGGGCCTGCTGGAGAACCGTCTCGACGCCGCCGTGCTGCGCCCCCCGGTGCAGTCCTCGGACCTGGTGCTGGACACCCTGGAGGGGGACAGCCTGGTCGTGGCCCTGCCCGCACACCACCGCCTGGCCACGGGCGGTGGTCCGATTCCCCTGTCCGAGTTGGCCGGGGAGGAGTTCGTGGGCTACCCGCAGGGCTCCGCCGTCTCCACCATCACCTCGGAAGCCTGCCGCGCGGCCGGCTTCCGTCCCCGGGTGGTGCAGCAGGCCACGGAGACCTCGACCCTGCTGGCCTTCGTCGGAGCCGGCATGGGCCTGGCCCTAGTCCCTGACGGCGCCCGCCGGGCCGCGGCCTCCCCGGTCGCCTACCGCGAACTCATCGGAGCGCCCACGGTGGGGCTGGCCGTCGCGTGGAAGCGGGACAGCCGCTCCACGCTCATCTCCTCCTTCCGCTCCCTCGTCCACCGCGTCGTGGACGAGGTGCGGGACCTCCCCCGTCACTCCGACCCGACCCCGACCTCACCCCACCCCCGAGGCGCGAAGTGACTCCACCCCCGCCGGAGTGACGCCTCCCGGTCACTCTGTGCCCACGCCGACCGCCCCGACCGTCCCGTCCGCCCCGTCCAGAACGAGCCCAGCCCCCAGGAGCGCCCATGAAGATCACCGGCATCGAAGCCATCCCCTATGCCATCCCGTACCACCACCCGTTGAAGTTCGCCTCGGGTTCGGTGGAGACCGCCGACCACGTGCTGGTGAAGATCCACACGGACGAGGGGGTCACCGGGGTGGCCGATGCCCCGCCGCGTCCCTACACCTACGGGGAGACGCAGGTGTCCATCAAGAACGTGGTGGAGGAGATCTTCGCCCCGCAGGTCATCGGCCTGGACCCCTTCGACCGCGAGAAGGTCCACGCCGTGATGCGCCGGACCATCCACAACCAGGTCGCCAAGGGCACCGTGGACATCGCCCTCTGGGACCTGGCCGGCAAGGCCGTCGGCCGTCCGGTGCACCAGCTGCTCGGCGGGTGGACCGATTCGATGCGGGTCTCCCACATGCTTGGGTTCAAGCCGGCCCAGGAGCTGCTGGACGAGGCGGTGCGGTTCGGTGAGGAGTACGGCATCACCACCTTCAAGCTCAAGGTCGGCCGCCGCCCGCTGTCCCTGGACATCGAGGCCTGCCGGGTGCTGCGGGAGGGGCTCGGCGAGGACGTTGAGCTCTACCTGGACGCCAACCGCGGCTGGACGGCCAACGAGGCCATGCAGGTGCTGCAGCAGACCGAGGGCCTGGGCCTGACGCTGCTGGAGGAGCCCTGCGATGCCAAGGAGGCGATGAGCCGCCGCCGCCTGGTGGAGAAGTCGCCCATCCCCGTCGTCGGGGACGAATCCGTGCCCACGGCCGGGGATGCCTCCCGCGAGTTGCTCTCGGGCGGCTGCAACGCGATCTGCATCAAGACCGCCCGCTCCGGCTTCACCGAGGCCACCGAGATCCTGGGGCTGTGCACGGGGCTCGGCGTGGACGTGACCATGGGCAACCAGATCGACACCCAGATCGGCTCGCTGGCCACCGTGACCTTCGGCGCGGCACACGAGGCCACCTCCCGCCGGGCCGGGGAGCTGTCCAACTTCCTGGACATGTCCGATGACCTGCTCGCCGACCCGATCGCCATCGTGGACGGCAGGATCTCCGTGCGGGACCTTCCGGGCGTCGGGGCCGAGGTCAGCGAGGACAAGCTGGCCCGGTACCGCACCGACCGCTGACCCCTCAGGCGCAGGGTGACGCCGCCCCCACCCTCGTGACGGGGCGTCGTCACTCTGTGCCCAGGCCGGTCAGGTCGGTCAGGCCGGTCGCATCGGTCAGGCGGACCAGCGGATCGAGGCACGACGTCGGCGCGGCACCCGGTTGCGCACCAGCAGTTCCGCGAAGCGCTGGGGATCGGACGCATCGGTCCAGTCCCAGCGGATGAACCGGTAGCCGCGCTCGCGGAGGGCGTCCTCACGCCGCTTCTCCCGGCGGAGCGACTCCGCCGGGTCGGCGCCGTCAGTGGAGTACTTGCCCCAGCCGTCGGATTCACCGACCAGGCCCAACTCCTCCCACCAGAAGTCGACCCGGTAGTCCACGCCGTCGGCCCCGGTCAGATGAACCTGCAGCTGTGGAAGCTCGAAGCCCAGCTCGATCATCCGGGCGCGGCTCAGGGACTCCGCGGGTGACTCGCTGAGACGGCTCGCGTGGCGGAACACGCGGCCCAGGGGCGAGGTGGCGGTCCCCGAGGTCTCCTGCTTGAGCAGTCTCTCCAGTTCGTTCCGACCGAACCGGATCCCCTCCCGGTTGCGGCCGGACAACAGGCTGTCGGTGGCCATCAACGCGCCGCTGAAGTCCAGGCTGGTCAGGGTGTCGACCAGGTGCTCACCCAGGTCCACGCACCGCAGCGAGGTGGGGATGCCCGGCCACAGCGGCTCGTTCAGGCTGTAGGGCGGTTCCCGGAAGACATGCCGGGTCCGGTGGATGTAGGGCAGGTCATCCGCATCCCGCAGGTGGGCCTCGTGGTACCCGGGCATGGTGGTCTGCAGCCCCGCCCGCGACGGCGTCGAAGTGACGACGTCCACCGTGGCCGGCGTCTCCGCGAGAGGGATCCCCTGCAGCGCCAGGGCGGTGGCACCGGTGAAGACGGGCTGGTGCAGGCGTCCCGCCACCGCCTTGACCGTCGTCATGAAGCGCTGCGCCGAGGTGGCCTCACGCCAGAGGCCTGTCTCGACATAGAAGCCCTGGCGCACCCGGACGAGGTCTCCCGCCGCGAAGGCGCGGCTCAGCGATTTCCGGGACCGGCCGCCGTCGTTCCCGGGGGTCAGAGCCGGCAGGGGCCGGAACCACTCATCCACGTCATCCATGCGCACCAGCATCCCAGCGGAGGCCCGCCGCCCGCACGGTTATCCACAAGCTGTGGATTGCCATGCCGGACGGCCGGGTGACGGGGCGCAGAGTGACGAGGAGGCGTCACAACGGTGGGGGCAGAGTCACTTTGCGCCTGAAGGCGAGGTGGGGCGGGCCGTGTGGCCGTGTCGGGTCAGCCCTCGTTGACGAGGGGGCGGATGCCGCACAGGCGCATGGCCTGGCCGTAGGTCTCGACCATCTGGTCCTCGATCTCCTCCGGCGTGAGCTTCTTGTTGGCGCTCTGGGTCTGCAGGGCCGGAACATGGAAGACCTTGATGGCCTTGTCCGTCAGCACGGTGCCGCCGATCGTCGCCGCGAAGGCCTTGAGCAGCTTCTGGGCCTCGCCGCCGTGGGCCATGATCGCCACCACGCGGGGGACCTTCTTCAGGAAGCGGTTGAAGGGCTTGATGCCGCTGGTGATGCGGTCCTTCGTGAGGTTCAGGGCGTAGTCGTCCTGGGTCCAGGGGTGGACCGTCCACGGGATGGTGTGCTTCGGGTCCAGGCCCGCCGCGGCGAAGACGCGGAGCAGGCGCTCGGAGGAGTCGTCGTCGTTCTCGTGCGAGAGGAAGCCGGAGGCGGTGCCGGGGCCGGGTGCCGGCGTGAGCACGAGGATGCGGGCCCCGTCCACGTCGTAGAAGGGGTCGACGTAGGGCACGGTGCCCTTGTCCGCGGTCTTCAGGGAGTCGCAGAGCTGGGTGATCGGGGCGATGTTCTCGTCGTGGACACGCTCTTGGCAGTCGGAGACGTAGTCAGGATCGGACATGTGGCGCATGGGTGCTGTCCCTCAGTGTTGAAGTGTGGTGCTCCGGCCGGTTCGTGCCGGCGCGCTGCCTCCAGTCTACGAGCCGGTGCGCACCCGGACCGAGGACCACTCCTGGGACAGCGGGATATTGGCGTTCAGCCGGTGCCCGCGGGCCTCGATGTCCTTCCAGATGGTGTCCCGGTTGATGTCAGAGCGCCCGCCCTTCGGATAGCCGATCCACAGCACACGCGCGCCGAGGCCGGGCTCCAGCCAATCGTCCAGCACGCCGTCCAGCGACTTCTGGTCCTGGGCGAACAGCATGACGGCCGTGGCCTCGGTGATGTCCTGCGTCAGGGTCACGCCCTGCGGCAGCGGATCCAGCAGGGCGTGCAGGCCCTGGTGGCCCCCGCCGAGGTAGAGGGTGTCGGTCGGCTTGATGAACAGCTTCTGGGCTGTGGTCTTGACGGGCTGAGCGGGCTGTTCTTCAGTGGTGGCCATGTCCCCATTCTGCCCGTCATCTCCGGTGTCCGTAGCCGTGGTGCCCTGCCGGTCGCCTATCCTGCTGTGGTCATCACGCGGAGGGGACTCGCACAGGGGACACGACGTACATGGCTGGATTATGGGCAAGGTCAACGGTGACCGCCAAGGTCGTCACCGGAGTGGCGGTACTGACGGTGGCGGCAGGAGCCACCGGCATCGCGGTGGCGCAATCAGGCGGACCCGACGACCGCGACCGGGCCACCGTGGTCCGGGTGATCGACGGTGACACCATCGACGCGGAGGTGGACGGCGACGTCGAACGCGTCCGGCTGCTGAACGTGGACACCCCGGAGACCAAGCACCCGGAGAAGGCGGTGCAGTGCCTCGGGCCGGAGGCCACGGAGTTCCTCGAGGACCTGCTGGCCCCCGGGGACCGGATCGAGCTGGCGTACGACGTGGAGCGGACCGACCGCTACGACCGCACCCTCGCCGGTGTCTACAAGGACGACTCCCTGGTCAACGCGGATATCGCCGAGGCCGGCTTGGGCGTGGCCGTGCTCTACGAGCCGAACGACCGGTTCTACCAGGAGGTGCTGGACGCCCAGGCTCTGGCCCAGGAGGCCGGCGAGGGACTCCACGACCCGCAGGTCGGGTGCACGCTGCCGGCGCTGGCGGAGGCGCTGCCGCCTCTGGAGGAGCTCCCCGCGGAGATCCCGGCGGATGCTGCGGGGGTGGCGGCCGCCTTGGCCGCCGCCGCACCGGTGATCGCCGCTGGTGAGGTGCTGGGATCCGCGTTGGATCTGGTGGAGTCCGGCTCCCACGTGGTGCTGGCCAAGGCCTATGCGGCCTCGGTGCCAGGGTGGAGGAAGCGGATCGACGCCGCGCTGCCGGCGGCCGTGGCCTACCAGGAGGACCTGCAGTCCGCGAAGGCAGAGCTGGACGAGGCCGAACGCCAGGCCGAGGAGGCCAGGAAGGCGGCGGAGAAGAAGGCAGCCGAGGAAAAGGCTGCCGCAGAGAAGGCAGCGGAGGAGGCCGCGGCGAAGAAGGCGGCGGAGGAGGCCGCGGCGAAGAAGGCAGCTGAGGAAGCTGCTGAGCAGGCCGAACGCGAACGGCAGTGGCAGGTCGAACGTCAGCGCCAGGAAGCGCAGCGGCAGCAGGAGGCAGAACGCCGCCGCGCGCCAGCACAGCAGCAGGCACCCCCGCGCCAGCAGGCCCCGTCCAGCGGATACGGGACCGACGCGGACTACCCCGGATACACCGGGCCGCGCTGCTACGCGCCCGGCGGTCAATCCTGGAGGCCCTGCTGACCACCGAGACTTTCCGGGCAGGGATCACTGGTGATCTCTGCCCGGAGAACCCCGGGGACGACGCCGGCCCGGCACCTTCCCGAGGAATCTCGCGGAAGGCGCCGGGCCGGCGTCGTGATGGGGAAGTCAGTACTTGATGTGCTGGCCGCCGTCGATCGGGATGACGGTGCCGTTGATGAATCCGGCGGTGTTGGAGAGCAGGAAGGCGACCAGTGCGCCGACCTCCTCCGGCTTGCCGAAGCGCTTCATGGGGTTCGGCTGGACGAACTCCTTGCCGACCTCTTCCCAGTTCTCGCCGCCGATCTGCTTCAGGGAGCCCTCGACCATGGGGGTGAGGATGGCGCCCGGGGCGATGGCGTTGACAACGATGCCCTTCTCGCCGTACTCGATGGCCGAGTTGCGGGTCAGGCCCACCACGCCGTGCTTGGCGGCGGCGTAGCCGGACTGGTTGCCGACGCCGCGGATGCCGCCCACAGAGGCGGTGTTGACCACGGCGCCGTGACCCTGCTGAGCCATGATCTTGAGGACCTTCTCCAGGCCGAGGAAGACGCCGGTGAGGTTGACGGCGAGGACCTTTTGGAACTCCGCGTTGGTGAAGTCCTCCGTGAGGTTCTGCTTGCCCTCGATGCCGGCGTTGTTGAAGAAGCCGTCGATCGCCCCGAACGTGGCCACGTGCTCATCCACGTACTTCTGGACCTGGGCCTCGTCCGTGACGTTGGCGGTGACCAGGAGGATCTCGGCGTCCGGCACGGACTGGAGGATCTGCTCCCGGGTGGCCTTCAGGCCGTCCTCGTTGAGGTCCACCAGGGTCTGCCGGCCACCCTGACGGGCGATCTCGAGGGCGGCTGCGGCGCCGAGGCCGGACCCGGCGCCGGTGATGATGACTGACTTTCCCTTGAGTGACATTGAGGTTCTCACTTTCGCTGGAGATCTGCCGTTGCGGTGCCGGTGACCGGCCCGTGGCGGGAGGAATCCCGTCACCCAGCACAACCCTATGAATTTGAAAAGTATTCCCGCAAGCTAGTTTCGTCAGCCGGCGCTCATCAGCCCGCGGGGTCTGCGGGGCCGTAGGTCAGGCGCAGCACCCGGCCGTCGGACTCCAGCTTCTCCCGCACGTCCTTGGCCTTGTGCACCCTGGCGGTGTCCTGGGGAGGCAACTGGATCGCCACTTCAGCCGGGATCCCGGCCAGCAGCTGCCGGGCCCGGGCCACCTCGGCGTCGACGTAGGCGCCGAACAGCAGCACGATGTTGAAGACCCACAGGACGACCAGCAGAGCCATCACCGTGCCGACGGCGCCGTAGGAGCTGTACCCGGCGAACCGGCTCAGGTAGATGGACAGGGCGACCGCAGCGAAGCCGATCCCGAGGATGGCAAGCACCGAGCCGCTGCGCAGCCAGCCCGACCTGGGCTTCTTCACGTTGGGGGTGGCCAGGTAGAGCACCGCGATCATGCAGATCATCAGCGCCAGGACGACGGGCCACCTCAGCCACGCCCACAACGGCAGGAACGTCTGCGTGAGGAAGGCCAGGGTATCGGTCAGGCCGAGGGGCTCGGCGATCGGACCGAGCACGCCGTTGACGAGCGACTGGTTCAGGGCCAGGGACACCAGGATCAGCACGACGCCGATGAGCAGCGCCAGTGTGGTCAGGAGCATCGTGGCGAGCTGCCGAACGAGACCGCGGCCCTCGTGGACCCCGTAGACCGTGTTCATGCACCGGGAGAAGGCCCTGACATAGATCGAGGCCGACCACAGCGCGGTGGCGATGCCGATCGCGAGCGCGACGGCACCACCCGAGGAGGCCCTGATGACCGTGCCCACCAGGTCGACGATGAGTCCCCGGTAGTCGGCGGGCACGTACTCGACCACCAGGTCATTCACCAACTGCGTCACCGTGTCCGCGTGGTTCGCCAGGACGAGGGAGATGATGGAGAAGACCGCCAGCAGTGCCGGTGCCAGGGAGAGCACCATGAAGTAGGTCAGCGTGGCGGACAGGTCGATGCCTCCCGTGGCGACGAATTCCCTGATAGCCCGAGTGAAGGCGTACTTCCGGCCCGGGCCGTTGAGTCGGCCGGGGACGGGCGGCTGGCCTCCGTGGTGCCGTTCCGACCGGTCCGCCGCTGCCAGGGTGGTCTCAATGGGGTCTGTGATCGGCACGTCGGAGGTCCTCTCGTCGTCCACTGCTCGCTGGTCGTGCTGTCGTCGCGACCGCGGACCCGTGGCTCCCGGACGACTCTGGGGTCACCGCGGGCCGAGGGTCATGTCTCCCGTGCCGACCCGGTGTCGCTGTGCGCCAGGCGAAGCACGCGCCCCTCGGATTCCAGGTCGTCGCGCGCCTTCTGCAACTTTTCCACCTTGGAGATGTCCCGCGGCGGGAGCTGGATCATCTCCTCCGCCTGGATGCCCGCCTGCAGCTGCCGGGCGCGTTCGACCTCCGCATCGATCTCCGCGCCGAGCAGCAGGACGATGTTGAAGACCCACAGGGCGAACAGCAACGCCATCACGGTGCCGATCGCGCCGTAGGAGCTGTACCCGGCGAACTGCGAGAAATAGATGGACAGGGCCACGCCCGCAATGGCGATACCGAGGATCGCCACGATGGAGCCGATGCCGACCCAGGTGAACTTGGGCTGCTTGACGTTGGGCGTGAAGTAGTACAGCACGGCGATCATCGCGATGATGAGGGCCAGCATCACCGGCCACTTGACCCAGGCCCAGATCGGCAGGAACGTCTCGGTCAGGAAGGTCAGGGTGCCGCCCATCCCGAGGGGCTCGGCGATCGGGCCCAGGACGCCTTCGACCAGGGACTGATTCAGGGCGAGCGAGACCAGGATGAGCACCACGCCGATGAGCAGGGCCAGGGTGACCAGGAGCATGGTGGCGAGCTGCTTCACGAGGCCGCGTCCCTCCTCCACCCCGTAGATGGCGTTCATGGAGCGCGAGAAGGCCTTGACGTAGGCCGAGGCCGACCACAGGGCGGTGGCGATACCGATGACCAGGGCGATGACGCCTCCGGTGGAGGAGCTGATCATCGTGTCCACGAGGTTGACCACGAGGCTCTGGTAGTCCGCCGGCACGTGCTGCTTGACCAGGTCGTCCACCAAGGTGGTGACCGTGTCGGCGTTGTTGGCGAGCACGAGCGTGATGATCGAGAAGATGGCCAGCAGGGCCGGCGCCAGGGACAGCACCAAGAAGTAGGTCAGTCGGGCAGCCAGGTCGGTGCCGCTGTCGGTGCTGAACTCCTTGAATGCCCGTTTGAAGGCGTACTTCCAGCTGGCGCCCGTGAGTTTGGGCGGGTTGTCAGGCTTCTCGCCGTGATCCGGGGACGGGGAATCCGCCGCGTCGAGCGTGGCGTCAATGGGGTCTTTGATGGGCACGTGCTGTCCTCTCTCGTTCCCTCGCTCGAGGTCCTGTCTGCCGGACGCTGGGCCGCTGGCTGGTGACGGCTCCGGGTGGGCACCGGCCGCTCTTCGTGTTCCCTGTCATCCTGTCCTGTTGTGCCGTCGATGGGAACCACCCTAGGACGACGCCTGGTCCAGGCGCACCCGAGTACAGTCGAGTCGTTGACCCGAGGGAGAGGAGCAGGCCGTGGCCGGACACCTGAGTCTCCGCCAGGGACTGCTCGCCGCGGTCCTGACGAGCATCGCCGGGTTCGTGGACGGGCTCGCCTTCATCCACCTCGGCGGCTATTTCGTCTCCTTCATGTCCGGCAACTCCACCCGGGCCGGCGCGGACCTGGCCACGGGCGACCTGCTGGGCTGGGCGAAGGCCATGGGCCTGGTGCTGTTCTTCGTTCTCGGGGTGGTGGCCTCCTCCCTCGCGGTGCACGTGCGGTCCTCCCGGTCCGGGCGCGTGCCGCTGGTCGGCCCGCGCTCCACTGCGGTGTGGGTGTCCCTCATCCTCCTGCTGGTCGCCGCCGTCTTCGCCTCGGTCCCCGTCCTCCAGGTCGCCGTCCCGCCCGTCATCGCAGCCGGCATGGGGGCGGTCAACGGGACCTTCACCCGGGGTGGCGAGGTCACCGTGGGGCTCACCTACATGACGGGGACCCTGGTCAAGACGGGTCAGCATCTGGCCCACGCCCTCACCGGGGGCGACCGCACCCACTGGCTGCGCTACCTGGTGTTGTGGTGCGCCATCGCCGTGGGTGCCATCGCGGGGGCCGTCGCCTACCAGGTCCTGGGACTGGGGGCGCTGTGGGTGGCCGTCGTGCTGTTGCTGGTGCCCGCCGTGACCCTGAGCCTCAGCCAGCGGCGGCCGCGTGCCGCTTGATCCGCCGCCACCGGGCGCCGCGCCTTCCCCCGCCGCACCTCAGGTGTCGGTTAGGTTCGATGCATGATCAAGTACCTGGGCTCCAAGCGCCTGCTGGTGCCCGTGCTGGGAGCCCTGGCGGAGGCGGTAGAGGCTCGGACCGCCGTCGACCTCTTCTCCGGGACCACCCGCGTGGCCCAGGAGTTCAAGCGCCGCGGCCTGAACACCACGGCCTCGGACCGGGCAACCTACACCGGCGTGCTGGCCGGGTGCTACATCGCCACCGACGCGCGGGACATCGACCGCGCGCACCTCGCCGGGATCCTCGCGGACCTGCAGGGCACGACGCCGGCCCGCGGCTATGTGACGGCGACGTTCTGCGAGCAGGCGCGCTACTTCCAACCCAAGAACGGCATGCGGATCGACGCGATCCGCCAGCGGATCGAGGACGAGTACGCCGGCACCGGCTGGTACCCGATCCTGCTGACCTCCCTGATGGAGGCGGCCGACCGGGTGGACTCCACCACCGGCATCCAGATGGCCTACCTGAAGTCCTGGGCCCGGCGCTCCGGACGGGACCTCGAACTGCGGGTCCCGGCGCTGCTGGAGGGCCCGGGCGAGGTGGTGGTGGGAGACGTCATGGACACGCTGGACACCCTCCCCGCCGCGGACCTCTACTACGTGGATCCGCCGTACAACCAGCACCGGTACTACGCCAACTACCATGTCTGGGAGACCCTGGTGCGGTGGGACGAGCCCGAGCACTACGGGGTCGCCTGCAAGCGGGTGGACGTCCGGGACGAGGACACCCGGAGCGTCTTCAACTCCAAGCGCACCATGCCCGCCGCGCTGGCCGAGGTGTTCGCCCGGATCCGCTCCGAGGTGGTGATCGTGTCCTACAACGACGAAGCCTGGATCACGGCCGAGGACATGGAGGACTCCCTGCGCGAGGCCGGCCACGAGGCGGTGGCCGTACTGGGCTTCGACTCCAAGCGCTACGTCGGGGCGAGCATCGGCATCCACTCGCCCACGGGCCAGAAGGTCGGTACGGTGTCCCACCTGCGCAACACCGAGCTGGTGTTCATCGCCGGCCCCCAGGAGAAGGTCGAGGCGGCGCGAGCGGCGGTCGGCACCACGATGAACACCCGAGATGACACCAGCAGGAACACCGGAGATGACAGGAGACACCGTGTCCACACCGTATGAGATCGAGATGGACCTGCGCTGGTCGGACCAGGATGCGCAGGGCCACGTCAACAACGCGAAGATCGTGACGCTGGCCGAGGAGGGGCGGATCCGCTTCCATACGTTCCTGGCGTCCCGTCGTCAGGGCGGCGGGGAGAGCGGCAGCCTCGTGGTGGCCCGCCAGGAGATCGACTACCACGCCCAGACCCGGTACGCCCCCTCCATCACCCTGCGGGTGTCCGTGGTGCGGATCGGCACCAAGTCCTACACGCTGCGCCAGCAGGGGATCCAGGGGGGCGAGCCGGTCTTCACCGTGGACTCCATCCTGGTGCGGTTGGACGGATCCGGTGCCTCCCGGGCCCTGACGGAGCAGGAGCGGAAGGAGCTGGCCGCCTGGTCCTGGCCGGAGGAGCAAAGCTCGGCGTGAGGTGCATCTCAGGCGACGCTGCGGGGGAATAGCGGGCCAGCCCGCACCGGTTGTGAGTAGAGGACCAACCGCCCTCCGGCGCCGCCGGCCGAGCCCAGGAGCATGCATGACCGAGACCATCCAGAACACCGAGACCGTCGCGATGGAGCCAGTGGACCCGAAGGCGCTGGACCAGCTGTTCCATGACGCCCGGACCGCCAACACGTTCTCCGACGAGCCGGTCTCCGCGGACACCCTCCAGGCGATCTACGAGCTCACCAAGATGGGCCCGACCATGATGAACCTGCAGTCCCTGCGGATCACCTGGGTGCAGTCCGAGGAGCAGCGAGCCCGGCTCGTGGCCCACGGCGGCGGCAACGCCCCCAAGGCCACGACCGCCCCGGCCGTGGCCGTGCTGTCCTGGGATGCCGACTGGCACGAGAACTTCCCGGTGTTCTTCCCGCACGCCCCGGAGCGCAAGGAGATGTTCTCCGACGCCGACTCCCGCGCTCTGATCGCCCGCCAGAACGCCTGGCTGGCCGCCGGCTACTTCATGCTCGCCGTCCGGGCGCAGGGACTGGCCGCCGGCCCCATGACCGGCTGGGACTTCGCCGGGGTGGACGCCGACTTCAACGCCGGCACCACCTGGAACGCCTTCATGGTGGTCAACGTCGGCAAGCCCGGCGCGGATGCCTGGTTCCCGCGCCTGCCTCGCCTGGACGAGGAGCTCGCGGTCAAGACCGTCTGAGGGTCAGTAGTTCGAGGGCGGGTCCGAGGCGGGGAAGGACTCGTCCTCCCACTCGTCCACCCGCTCGTCGTCGTGCTGGTGGACGGCCGCCGCCGCGGCGTCCTCGGTGGACTCCGCGTCCGTCTCCGTCAGCGCCTCCTCCACGCGGTCCTCGTCCGGGACCTCGGGATTCACGTGCTCCATGCTGGCTCCTTCATCCGACTTCATCCGACGCTGGGGCTCCCAGTCTGGCGACCGCCCCCGGACGGGGCAAGCGCTCAGGTTCCCCTCCGGTGGGCCGTGGCGGTCAGGACCAGGTAGACCAGCGCTCCGGCGAGGAACCCCCAGAACGGCGCGGCGATGTCCGCCACGGTCAGTCCGGAGGCGGTCACGGCCAGGGTCACGACGCCGGCCTCGAGACCTGCGAGGCGGGCCCGCCCGGTGCTGCCGGTTGCCTTGGCCCCGCCCGCCTTGGCCCCGCCCGCCTTGGCCCCGCCCGCCGGCGGATCCACCCGGACCGTGTCCGTCAGGGCCCCCTGTAGCGCGCCGATCAGGGCGACGCCCGCGGCGGCGGTGACCAGCTGCTCGGGCACCGCCCCCAGCAGCTCCACGATGTTCTGCCCCGCGAAGCCGAAGGCCGCGAAGAACACGCCGCAGGAGATCCCGGCCACGTAGCGCCGGGCCGGGTCCTCGTGGGCCTCCCGCCCGCAGCAGATCCCGGCGGTGATGGCGGCCAGGTTGATGGAGTGGGCCCCGAAGGGCGCGAAGAGCACTGAGCCGGCCCCCGCGGCGCCGAGGAGCAGCCGGTCGTCCGCGGCGTAGCCGTTCGAGTGCATCATGGCCAGGCCGGGGCCGTTCTGACCGGCCATCGTGACGATCAACAGCGGGATGGAGATCCCCATGACCGCCTGCAGGTCGAAGGTCGGGGTGGTCCACAGCGGCATGGTGGCCCCGGCACTCAGGTGCGCGGCCGTCGTCGTGCCCGTGGCGAAGGCCAGCACGACCCCCACCGCCAGCGCCAACAGCACCGCGTACCGGGGCAGCAGGCGGCGGCCGAGGAAGTAGGCCAGCACCAGGCCGCCCGCCACGATGGGCGCCTCGGCGGAGGCCCCCGCGGCATCGAGGACGAAGGGCAGCAGCACCCCGGCCAGGACCCCGGCCATGATCGGCTTCGGAAGGGCCTGCATCAGCCGGCCGAACCACCCGGTGACGCCCAGGATGATGGTCAGCACGCCGGTGACGATGAAGGCCCCGATGGCGTCGGAGTAGGCGTAGTCGCCGAGCGTGGTGATCAGCAGCGCGGCGCCCGGCACGGACCAGGCCACCACCACGGGCTGGCGGGTCACCAGGCTCATGGCCACGCAGATGATGCCGCTGCCCACGGAGATGGCCCAGACCCAGGACGCCGTCTGGGCGGCGTCGAGGCCGGCCCGTTGGGCGGCGCCCAGGACCACGAGCAGCGGCCCGGCGTAGGAGATGGCGACCGCCACGAGTCCCGCCACCACGGCGGACACGGAGACGTGCCGCCAGGCCGGGCGGCGGGCGGTGGTGATGCTGCGAGGAGGATCGGTGAGCTGGGTCACGCAGGCCACCGTACGGCCCCGGGATCCCTCCGCGCCAAGAGGGAATCGCTGCCGATTGAGACGCCCGCTCTGCCCAATCCGACCCCCTGGGTCAGCCCTAGGGGAATGCCTGATGTGACTGGGGTCACCGGTCCTCAGACTGGCTGGGTACGCATCTGGGGAAGCCTCCCGGCCGCCGCATCTGAGGCGCCGGTGCCGTCCCTCCCCGTGAAGAAGGAGAACGACATGACCGAGAACCTGACCCACGTCCGGGACGTCCTCACCGACGCCGTGGTGGACGACCGCGAGAAGGGCATCATCCGGGCCAAGCGGGAGATCTTCACCGACGAGGAGGTCTTCGAGCTCGAGATGAAGCACCTCTTCGAGGGCAACTGGGTGTACCTGGCGCACGACTCCCAGATCCCGAACGTGGGCGACTACTTCACCACGTACATCGGGCGCACCCCCGTGGTCATCACCCGGGACAAGGAGGAGAACCTCAACTGCATCGTCAACGCGTGTTCGCACCGCGGGGCCATGCTGTGCCGCCGCAAGACGGACAACCGCACGACCTTCACCTGCCCGTTCCACGGCTGGACGTTCAAGAACTCCGGCGAGCTGCTCAAGGTCAAGGACGGCCGGAAGGGCGGCTATCCGGAGGGCTTCAACACCGACGGCTCCCACGACCTCACCAAGGTGGCCCGTTTCGAGTCCTACCGCGGCTTCCTCTTCGGGTCCCTCAACGCGGACGTCCTGCCGTTGCAGGAGCACCTGGGGGATTCGACCAAGGTCATCGACTCGATCGTGGACCAGTCCCCGGACGGGCTCGAGGTGCTGCGCGGGGCATCCACCTACACGTATGACGGCAACTGGAAGGTCCAGGCGGAGAACGGGGCGGACGGATATCACGTGACCGCCGTGCACTGGAACTACGCGGCCACCACCGCCCGCCGCACCGCCGGCGACTCCGCCACTACCACCAAGGCCATGGATGCCGGCAAGTGGGGCAAGGTCAAGGGCGGGTTCTACTCCTATCCCAACGGCCACCTGCTGCTCTGGCAGGAATGGACCAATCCGCAGGACCGTCCGCTGTGGGACCGGCGCGAGGAGCTGGTGGAGAAGTACGGGGAGGAGATGGCGAACTTCATGATCAACATCTCCCGCAACCTGTGCCTCTACCCGAACGTCTACATCATGGACCAGTTCTCCTCCCAGATCCGCCACTTCCGGCCGATCTCGGCGGACCAGACCGAGGTGACCATCTACTGCATCGCCCCGAAGGGCGAGTCGGCCGAGAACCGCGCCAAGCGCATCCGCCAGTACGAGGACTTCTTCAACGCCACCGGCATGGCCACCCCGGACGACCTGGAGGAGTTCCGCTCCTGCAACAAGACCTACTGGGCCACGAGCGCCCCGTGGAACGACATGTCCCGCGGCGCCACCCACCAGATCGACGGCCCGGACGAGCAGGCCGCCGCGCTGGGCATGAACGATGTCATCGCCTCCGGCGCCCGCACCGAGGACGAGGGGCTCTTCCCGATCCAGCACATGTACTGGCACGAGGTCATGGAGCAGGCCGTGGCGGAGGAATCAGCGGCCGAGGAATCGACCGCCGAACCGTCCCTGGCCTGACCGAAGCCCACCCACGAACAGCGCGAGGAGCTAGAACAGCATGACCACCAACGCCACAGCGGTGCCCACCGCCAAGACCGTCGAGGACGTCGCCACCCTCGAGACCATCCGCGCCTTCCTCTACAAGGAGGCCCGGCTACTCGACGACCGCGAGTTCGACGAGTGGCTCGAGTGCTACCACCCGGACTCCGAGTTCTGGATGCCGGCCTGGGATGACAACGACGAGCTGACCGAGGACCCCCAGTCCGAGATCTCCCTGATCTACTACGAGAACCGGGGCGGGATCGAGGACCGGGTCTTCCGCATCAAGACCGACCGCTCCTCCGCCACCTCCATGCCCGCCCCGCGCACCGGGCACAACATCACGGACGTGGAGCTGCTGGAGCGGGACGGGGACACCGTGAAGGTCCGGTTCAACTGGTTCACGCTGTACCACCGCTACCAGTCCACGGACACGTATTTCGGGACCAGTCACTACACGATCGACCTCTCGGGGCCCGAGCCCGTCATCCTGCGCAAGAAGGTCGTGCTGAAGAACGACTACATCCACCATGTGGTGGACATCTACATGATCTGAGCCGCCCCGGAGACCTCCGGCCGCACTCCGGACCCAGACACCCCACCACCAGATCCACCAGATCCAGCAGACCCACCCAGATTCACCCAGGAGGACACCATGGGCCATCAAGTAGCCCTCAGCTTCGAGGACGGCGTGACCAAAGTCGTCAAGGTCGGCGACTTCGAGACCATCATGGACGCCGCCTACAAGGCGCGCATCAACATCCCCTCGGACTGCCGCGACGGGGCCTGCGGGACCTGCAAGTCCTTCTGCGACTCGGGGACGTTCGACCCGGGCGACTTCATCGACGACGCCCTGACCGAGGACGAGCTGGAGAAGGGGTTCCTGCTGACGTGCCAGGCCGTCCCGGAGTCGGACATGATGATCCAGGTCCCGGCCACGGCGGAGTCCGCGAAGACCTCGGCCGCCGCGTTCACCTCCACCCTGAGCCAGCTGGACAAGCACTCCGAGTCCACCATCTCCTTCACCCTGGACGTGCAGGACCGCGAGGAGCTGGCGTTCCTGCCGGGCCAGTACGTGAACATCAAGGTCCCCGGCACGGACGCGGAGCGCTCCTACTCCTTCAGCACCGGCCCGGAGGATGACGGCTCCTCCTTCATGGTGCGCATCACCCCACAGGGGGCCATGTCCGAGTACCTGCGGGACCGCGCCGCGGTGGGGGACACCGTGGAGTTCAGCGGGCCGTACGGCTCCTTCTTCCTGCGCGAGCCCAAGCGGCCGCTGCTGCTGCTGGCCGGCGGCACCGGGCTGGCGCCGCTGATGTCCATCCTTCAGAAGCTCAGCGCCAACCCGCCCGCGGACCCCGTGCACCTGATCTACGGGGTGAGCCGCGAGGCGGACATCGTGGGCCTGGAGTGGCTGCGCGCCTACGAGGAGAAGCTGCCGAACTTCACCTGGGACCTCATCGCCTCGGAGGAGGGCACCTCCGCGCCCCACACCGGCTACGTCACCCAGATCATCGAGCCGCAGCACCTGAACGACGGTGACGTGGACATCTACCTCTGCGGGCCGCCGCCCATGGTCAACGCCGTGGCCAAGTGGCTGGACACCGAGGGCATCGAGCCGGCCAACTTCTACTTCGAGCGGTTCGCACCCAAGGAGGCCACCGGCGGGGACGCCGAGACCGGTGCCCCGGCCTCCGCCGAGCAGGTCCGGTCCGAGGGGGACACCCTGACCCGGTCCGAGGCCGTCTCCTCGATGACCACGGGCCGACTGTCCTTCCGCAAGGAGGACAGCTACGCGCAGCTGGACGCCCGGATGGGCCTCGAGCTGGCCATCACCGGGCTGATGGTCGGCCGGCTCACGGACGAGCAGCTCCAGCAGTTCCGCCGTCTCGCCGAGGCCACCGCGGCCTGCGTGGGGGAAGGCACCGTCACGGACCCGGAGGAGTACGTGAAGACCAACGAGGCCTTCCACGAGTACCTCTTCACCATCTCGGACAACCCGGTCCTGCTGGAGTCCTACCGCCGGCTGGACCTCAGCGAGCAGATGTTCGCCACCTTCGAGCAGGGCACCGAGATCTTCACCCGGGTGGCCCAGGACCACCTGGACGTGGTCCAGGCCTTCGAGGACGGTGACGGCGAGCGGATCCGCGAGATCGTCATGGCCCACGCCCGGGACGCCAAGGACACCATGGCCACGGCCATCGACGTGGTCGAGTCAGGTTCCGGTGGCTCACGGCAGGGGCACGACGCCGGCCCGGCGGGCTCCGCGGCCGGCTCGGCCGGCGCGGCGGTCGCCTGATGGCGGCCCCCTACGCCGGTCAGTTCATCACCCCGGGGCGCTTCGCCGGCAAGGTCGCGGTGGTCACCGGGGCGGCCCAGGGGATCGGTTCGACGGTGGCCGAGCGGATCGGCGCCGAAGGCGGCACGCTGGTGCTCGTGGACCGCGCCGAGTTGGTCCACGAGGTGGCCGCCGCCCTGACCGAGCGCGAGGCCTCCACCGGGTCCGGGGGATCGGCCACGGCCGTCACCGCCGACCTGGAGACGTTCGCCGGCGCCGAGGCCGCCGTGGCGGCGGCGGTGGCCACGCACGGCCGGGTGGACGTGCTGGTGAACAACGTGGGCGGGGCCATCTGGATGCGCCCCTTCGAGACCTTCAGCGCCGAGCAGATCGAAAGGGAGGTCACCCGGTCCCTGTTCCCCACCCTGTGGATGTGCCGCGCCGTGCTGCCCACCATGCTCGAGGCCGGCCAGGGCACCATCGTCAACGTGTCCTCCAACGCGACCCGCGGCATCCACCGGGTGCCCTACTCCGCAGCCAAGGGCGGGGTGAACGGCATCACGCAGGCCCTGGCCATGGAGACCGCCGAACGCGGGATCCGGGTGGTCGCCACCGCCCCCGGCGGCACCCAGGCGCCGCCCCGCACCGTCCCGCGCGGCCCCGGCCCGGAGGGCGCCCGCGAGGAGCAGTGGATCCAGGACGTGGTGGACCAGGTGACCCGGTCCTCCTTCATGAAGCGCTACGGCACCCTGGACGAGCAGGCCGCGCCGATCGTCTTCCTGGCATCGGACGAGGCCTCCTACGCCACCGGGACCATCGTCCCGGTGGCAGGTGGCGACCTCGGCTGAGCCCGCCCAGGAACCGTCCCGTCCACCGTGGCACTGCCCCACCACGTCCTCGGAGGATGGCTCGGTAGACTTCCGCCCATGACGCCTGGCCACCACTCAGGTGCCGAGATGCCGCTCGTCGGCCGGGCCCGGGTCCTCGACGAGTTGCTGCAGGCACTGTCCCGGGCCCGTCACGGGGCCGTGCAGACGGTGGTGCTCAGCGGGCCTGCCGGTTCCGGGAAGACCGCCCTGCTGGACCACTTCCTGGCCCAGTGCGAGACCGCGGGCTACGAGGTCCAGCTCCTGAGCGCGGCCGGGGACGAGTGGGAGCGCGGGCTGGCCCTGTCCGGGTATTCGCAGCTGATGCGCCGCGAGCCCCTGCGCTCGTCCAAGGGCATCGAGGGGGCCGTGCTGCCCAGGCCGGAGTCCGAGGTGGACCTCACCCCGGCGCGCGCCGCGCACTTCGCGGACACCCTGGCGGCGCACCTCACGGCGCTGCAGGCCCGTTCCTGCGTGGTCGTGGCCGTCGATGACGTGCAGCTGCTGGACGAGCCGAGCCTGCGGGTGCTGCTGTTCGCCCTGCGGCGCATCCACCGGCAGAAGGTCCTCTTCGTCCTCACCCTGGACCACGCCCGGGCCCACCAGGTCCCCCCGGGGCTGCTCGACCTGCTGAACAGCCACCGGGTGGACCACCTCCGGCTGGAGCCCTTGGAGGCCGAGGACGTGCGGGAGCTGGCGCGGCGGCGGTTCTCCCTCGACCTCGGGTCCACCGCCGCCCACGGGCTGGTCCGCCACACCCGCGGGATGCCCCAGCCGATCGTGGAGCTGCTGGGCGAGCTGCCGCCCGAGACCTGGCAGTCCTGGTTCCCCAGCCTGCCGGCCAGCTCGCGGATGCTGGCCCGGGTCCGCGGGGTCCTGGAGACCTCCTCGGAACAGCTCGTGCGGGTGGCGGAGGCCGTCGCGGTCCTGGGCGTCGCCGCGACCACGGATGCCCTCGCCCATGTCAGCGAGGTGGACGAGCTGATGGACGCCCTCGATGAGGGGCACCGGGCGCGGTTGCTGCGCCTGGCCGTCGACCCCACGCAGGCGCTGGTCGAGTTCGTGGCGCCGGGGGCCGCCGAGGCGGTGTACGGCCAGCTGCCGCCCAGCCGCGGCCAGCAGCTGCACCGGCGCGCGGCCGACGTCGTCCCCCTGGAGGGTGACCGACTGGGTCACCGGGCGGCCGCCACCCTGGGGGTGGACGAGGACCTGGCGGTGGAGCTCGAGGAGTTCGTGCGCCGCCGGGCCCAGGTGGGGGCGTGGAGCGATGTCGCCACCGCGCTCTTCGCCGCATCCCGGCTCTCTCCCAGCCCCCTGGCCCGGAGCCAGCGGCTGTTGCGGGGCGTGGACGCGCTCGTGGCCTCCGGCAACATCGCCCAGGCCCAGATGTGGGCCGCGGCGGTGGAGGACATGCCGCCCTCGCCCCTGCGGTCCTCCGTGCTCGGCTACCTGTCCACCGCGTCCGGGCACCAGAACACGGCCCGGACCCAGCTGGAGCAGGCCTGGGCGGACAGCGACCCCGAGCGGGACCCGGCCGCGGCGGCCTCGGTAGCCCAGCGGATGGTGCTGCACGGGGTGGCGTCCTGGGACGGGCCCACCATGGGCCTCTGGGCCGAGCGGGCGATGGCACTGACCGCGCCGGGCACCCCGGCACACATCGAGTCCGAGGCGATCTACGGGCTCGGCCTCTACGCCCAGGGCCACACGGCGGAGGCGGAGCGGAGTTACGTGCGGGCCTTCGAGCACGTGGCGGAGAACGCCCAGAAGCAGCGGATCCAGATGGGATCGGCCTGGCTGGCCCTGCGGACGGACCAGGTGGAGACCGCCCGGGTGAACTTCGAGGCCGCCGTCCCCACCGAGCAGCGCGGCGGGTCCCTGCGGATCTCGCTGTGGGCCGAGGCGTGGCTGGCGCGGACCCAGCTCACCCTGGGCGACTGGGACACCGCTGCCGCCACCGTCTCCCGCGCCGCCGTGCGGCTGGAGACCTCGAGGATGCCGCTGATCCGCCCCCTGCTGTACTGGACCGCCGCTGAGCTGTGGTCCATGCGGGGGGACTGGGAGCGGGCGCGGCGCTACGTCTCCCTGGCGGCCGTCCAACCGGGGACCTACCGCGCCATGCAGGTGCCCTCCATCCTGGCGCGGGCCCGGTTCCATGAGGCCCGCGCGGACTACGCCGGCGCCCTGGAGGCCATGGAGTCGCTCGTGGAGATCGACCCCTGGACGAAGGACCGCGTCTCCTTCTGGCCCTGGCAGGACACCTATGTCAACGCCCTCGTCATGACCAACCGGGTGGAGGAGGCGGACCGGTTCCTCACGGGCTTCGAGGCCATCCCCCGGCAGAAGGCGGTGCCGTCCGACCTGGCCCGGATCGCCTGGGCCCGGGGCCGGATCACGGCCGCCCAGGGCGATCCGGATGAGGCGCGGGACCAGTTCGAGGCCGCGCTGGGGCACCTGCGCGGGCTGCAGCGCCCGTACCTGCGGGCCCGCATCAGCTTCGCCTTCGGCCAGAGCATGCGCCGTGCCGGCAAGCGCGGGGTGGCCTCCTCCGTGCTGCACTCCGCCCGGGACCTGTATGACTCCCTGGGTGCGGCCACCTACGTGGAGCGCTGCGATCGGGAGCTGCAGGCCAGCGGCGTGGACGTCGGCCTGACGGGCGACCCTGCGGAGGCCGGCCCGGTCTCCGTGGACCGGGCCGGCCCGGAGCTGACCGCGCAGGAGCGGGCCGTGGCCGAGCTGGTGGCCACCGGGGCCACGAACAAGGAGGCGGCGCAGACCCTGTTCGTGGCCGAGAAGACTGTCCAGTACCACCTGACCCGGATCTACCGGAAACTCGGCATCCGTTCCCGCAGCGCGCTCGCCGCGCGTTACCGGCCCACCGCCTGAGCCGGCTGGATTGGTTGAGCTGGTTGAGCTGACTGCGCTGTTTGAACCGGTTCCACCGCCTGAGCCGGCTGGGCCGGACGACTGGACGGGCCGTCGTCGGGCGTTGCCGCCGGTGCGTCCGCCGTACTCGCAGCCTGCTCCAGCACGCGCTGGCGGGGGACACCCAGGGTGACGAGGGCGCCGAAGAGGGCCACTCCGCCGAAGATGTAGAACGCGGAGCCGCCTCCGATGCCGAGTGCCACCAGCCAGCCGCCCACCAGCGGTCCGAGGACGCCGCCGATCCGGCCGAATCCGGCCACCCAGGACACCCCCGCGGCGCGGGCGTTGGTGGTGTAGTAGTTCGAGCTGAAACCGTAGATCAACACCTGGGTCCCCAGGGTGCCGACCCCGGCCACGGCGATGAACAGGAACAGGACCGGAGCCGGGAAGGAGAAGGTCATCAGCGCCAGCGTGATGGCGGCCAGCACGAAGGTGGTCGCCACGATCCGCTGGGCGCCGAGCCGGTCGGCGGCCTTCGAGGCGATGATGCCGCCCAGGACGGCGCCGCAGTTGAGGATCAGCAGGAACGCCAGCGAGTAGTTGGTGCCGAAGCCGTAGCCCTCCATGATGCGGGGCAGCCAGGTGTTCAGCCCATAGGTCAGCAGCAGCCCGGAGAAGGACATGAACCCCAGCAGGATGGTGGCCACGAGGAACTGACGCGAGAAGACGGCGGCGAAACCGCGGCGGGCGGGGGCGGCGCCCTTCTGCTGGACGATCTCCTCCTCGAGCAGTGGGATGCCGGTCTTCGCGGAGGCGGCGTGGGCCTGCTCGGTCCGGCCGCGGGAGAGCAGCCAGCGCGGGGACTCGGGCAGCTTGAACCAGGCCAGGGGCAGCAGGAACAGGATGGGGGTGGCGCCGAGCATGAAGAGCCCGCGCCAGCCGAGGGGCTCCAGCAGCAGGATCCCGAGCAGGGCAGCGACCACCCCGCCGGCCGGGATGCCGGAGTAGACCACGGCGTTGTAGAAGTTGCGGCGGCCGGCGGGGGCGAACTCGGCCATGGTGGCCCCCGCCGTGGCGAGGATGACGCCGAGTCCGAGCCCGGTGAGCAGGCGCATCGCGCCGAACGCGGGCACCGTGGTGGTCAGCGCGGTGATGAACATGCCGAGGGAGAACCAGGCGATGCCGCCCAGGATCAGCCGGCGGCGCCCGAAGTGGTCGCCGAGGAAGCCGCACGTGAGCGAGCCGATGAGCACCCCGATCAGGGCCAGGGAGCCGAGGGCTCCGGCTGCGGCCTCATCGACGACCCCGATGTGGCTGGGATCGTCCAGGAGCGTGGAGAGCACGGTGCCGTAGATGGTCAGGTCGAAGCCGTCGAACACGAGGGCCATGCAGACGATGGCGGCCACCCAGTTGGCGGTGCGCCGCTCCTTCCGCGGGTCGTGGGTGGTGCCGCCCGCGGCGGGAGACAAGCCGCCGGGGGCGGGGGAGTGCAGGGTCATGACCGGGGTCCTCTCGGGTCAACGGTGGCGCGGGAACAACCGGCCGGGATCCAGCGTGACAGCGGCGTGACGCCCGTCACATCAGGGTTTTGCCCGGGGAGTCGTCAGGGGGTGCTCCGGGGGTCTTCGTGGCTGCGGGGCATCAGGTCGGGCCGCGTCTGGATCGCTGCTGAACGCGTCTGGGCCAGGGGCTTCATGCGGTGGTGGGCGTCACAGGCTGGTCACTAGGGTGGGGGCATGATCAATCCCGCACGCCTGCACTCCGACCAGTCGCGGCTGGACCGCGAGACCGCCATGCTCCTGGCCACCGTCGAGTCGCTCTCCGAGGACGAGCTGGCCGCGCCCTCACAGTGCGAGGGCTGGAGCCGGGCGAACGTCGTGGCGCACCTGGCCTCGAACGCCCGTGCCCTGGTGCGGATGGTGGACTGGGCGGTCACCGGCGGGGAGCAGTCCGTGTACTCCTCCCCGGAGGCCCGCGCCGAGGACATCGCCCGGATCGCCGCGATGCCGCGCAAAGAGCTCATCGCCGATCTGGTCGAGGCGTCCCGGTTCTTCGCCGAGCAGTCCGAGCGGCTGGCCGGTGAGATCCAGGCGGAGGAGGTCCGCATCGGGGCCACGCCCATCCCCGCCACGTCCCTGGTGGCCGTGCGCATCTCCGAGGTGGTGGTCCACCACGCCGACCTGGACACCGCCTGGACCATCGAAGAGGCGGATCCGGACTCGCTGCTCAATGCCGTGGAGGCCGCCGTCCGGGCCATGCGGACCCGCAACGCGCCCGGCATGACGCTGGTGACCGAGGAGCGTGACGAGTGGATCATCGGCGACGGTGCCCTCAAGGTCGACTCCGACCGGGAGGGCCTGCTCGCCTGGCTGGCCCGGGGCGACGCCGGGGGCGTCGAGGCCGACGGCCCCCTGCCGGAGTTGCCGGCCTGGTAGGCAGTCCAGGCGTTGCTTCCGGGCACGGAGTGACCTGACCCCCGCCATCGTGACCGGGTGGGGTCACCCTGTGCCTCGGCCCGGCCGTCAGGTGGCGGGAGGCATCTGCTGCAGCGACCAGGTGTTGCCGTCAGGGTCGGCGAAGTAGACGAACCGGCCCCAGTCCTGTTCGTCCACCTCGCTGCACTCCACTCCGCGTGAACTCAGCTCGGCCCGGGCGGCGTCGGCGTCGTCGATCACCATCTGGACGCCCTGCTGTGATCCGGGAGCCATCTCGGTGATGCCGATGCCCATCACGACCGAGCAGGCGGATCCCGGTGGTGTGAGCTGGACGAAGCGCAGCTCAGGGGAGATGACGTAGTCGTGGTCGGCGGTGAATCCGACTCGGTCCACGTAGAACGCCTTGGCCCGGTCGACGTCCGTGACCG
This sequence comes from Citricoccus sp. NPDC055426, assembly GCF_040677445.1. Classification (NCBI taxonomy): domain Bacteria; kingdom Bacillati; phylum Actinomycetota; class Actinomycetes; order Micrococcales; family Micrococcaceae; genus Citricoccus; species Citricoccus sp. NPDC055426. The sequence continues at coordinate 246,317 of NZ_JBFARZ010000003.1, read as the reverse complement.
GGATGGCGACGAGCTCGATCTTCATGTCCATGGTGGACACGGTAGGTCGTGGCGCCGGTCTGGTTCGAGATCTCGTCGCCAGCGACTCAGTGACTCAGTGACTCAGCGACTCAGTGACTCAGCGACTCAGCGACTCAGAGGTTCAGTGACTCAGCGACTCGCCGGCCGGTGTCCCGGTGCCCCGAGTCCGATCCATCCGGGCTCAAAGTGACCCCGCCCCGTCACAACGGTGGGGGTGGGGTCACTTTGCGCCTGGGGGGCGAGGGGTCAGGCTGGGGCGCCGGCCAGCTCCTGCCGCTCCGGGGCCTGGGCCGAGAGGAACCTCCGGTAGGCCGGCAGCGTCAGGAAGTCCGGGTACTGATCGGCCAGGGCGGAGCTGGCGAAGACCTCCAGGGCGTCGTCGAAGCGGTCGCCCTCGCCGCGCCCGGTCTCCAGGATCCGGCCGAACTCCTCGTCCATCAGCTCCTGCACCCACTCGCGGGTCGCGGTGCGCGTCCCGCCGTCGGTCAGCTGCACGGTGGACCCGGCGTTGATCCACTGCCAGATCTGGGAGCGGGAGATCTCCGCGGTGGCGGCGTCCTCCATCAGGTTGTTGATGGCGGCGGCGCCGTTGCCCCGCAGCCAGGACTCCACGTACCGGATGCCGACCTCGATGTTCATCCGCACGCCGGCCTCGGTGATCGAGCCGGGGGTCTCGGACACGGCCAGCAGTCCGGCGGCATCCGGCTGGACGTCCTCACGGCGGCGGGAGCGGATCTGGTTCCGCGTCTCGCCGAGCACGGCGTCGAAGATCTCCATGGCCACCGGCACGAGGTCCGGGTGGGCCACCCAGGAGCCGTCGAAGCCGTCGGACGCCTCGCGGGTCTTGTCCTCCCGCACCTTGGCCAGGGCGTTCTCGTTGGCCTCGGGGTCCCTGCGGTTCGGGATGAAGGCCGCCATGCCGCCGATCGCCGAGGCACCGCGCTGATGGCAGGCCCGCACCAGCTGCTCGGTGTAGGAACGCATCATCGGGGCGGTCATGGTCACGTCCGCCCGGTCCGGCAGCACGAAGTCATCGCCACGGTCCCGGAAGTTCTTGATGATGGAGAAGATGTAGTCCCAGCGGCCCGCGTTCAGGCCGGCGGAGTGGTTGCGCAGCTGGTAGAGGATCTCCTCCATCTCGAAGGCCGCGGTGATGGTCTCGATCAGCACGGTGGCACGCACGGTGCCCTGCGGGATGCCGAGTTCGTCCTGGGCCACCACGAAGATGCAGTTCCACAGCCGGGCCTCGAGGTGGTTCTCCGTCTTCGGCAGGTAGAAGTAGGGCCCGACGCCGCGGCGCAGCAGCTCCTTGGCGTTGTGGAAGAAGTAGAGGCCGAAGTCCACGAGCGCGCCGGCCATCGGCTCGCCGTCCACGAGCAGGTGGTCCTCGTCCAGGTGCCAGCCGCGGGGGCGGACGATGATGGTCGGCCGGTCCACCAGCTGCACCCCGCCGAGGGTGTACTCCTTGCCCTCGGGGGAGGTGAAGTCGATCTGGCGGCGGATGGCGTCGAACAGGTTCACCTGGCCGTTCAGCATGTTGGACCAGGTCGGCGAGGAGGAGTCCTCGAAGTCCGCCAGCCAGCACTTCGCCCCGGAGTTCAGCGCGTTGATGGTCATCTTCCGGTCCACCGGCCCCGTGATCTCCACGCGGCGGTCCTTCAGACCGGGGGCCAGCGGGGCCACGCGCCACGAGTCGTCCTCGCGGATGGTGCGGGTCTCCGGCAGGAAGTCCGGGGTGTATCCCTCGGAGATCCGCTGACGCATCTGATCGCGCTTGGCCAGCAGTTCGGCACGGCGGCCGTTGAAGCGGCGGTGCAGGGTGGCCAGGAAGTCGAGGGCATCCGGAGTGAGGATCTCCTCCTGGCGCGGCTGGTGCGGCCCGGTGATCGTCACGGAGTTGAGGGTGATGGGCTGGTCGGTGGGGTACATGGGATTCTCCTCGGGGAGTCGTGCGCCTCCGGCGGCGGTGCCGTCGGCGCGGGCGCGCGGTGCGCGCCGAATAAAAGCGGGATGAGGGTGAAGAGCCCCAGGGCTGGTGGCGGGGTGAAGCTGGGAAGAACAAGGGGCGACGCCGGCCGGTCGGGTGGGGGCCGGCGTCGCCCCTTGTCCGGGTGGTTCAGGTCCGGGTCAGAACTGACCGGCCTCGGTGGAGCCGGCGAGCGCCGTGGTGGAGCTCTCCGGGTTCAGCGCGGTGGAGATGGCGTCGAAGTAGCCGGTGCCGACCTCGCGCTGGTGCTTGGTGGCGGTGTAGCCGCGGGCCTCGTCCGCGAACTCGCGCTCCTGCAGCTCCACGTAGGCGGACATCTGGCGCTCCTTGTAGCCGGTGGCCAGATCGAACATGGAGTGGTTCAGGGCGTGGAAGCCGGCCAGCGTGATGAACTGGAAGGTGTAGCCCATGGCCCCGAGCTCGCGCTGGAACTTGGCGATGGTGGCATCGTCCAGGTTCTTGCGCCAGTTGAAGGACGGCGAGCAGTTGTAGGAGAGCATCTGGTCCGGGAACTCGGACTTGACGGCCTCGGCGAACTGCTTGGCCAGCTCCAGGTCGGGGGTCCCGGTCTCCATCCAGATGAGGTCGGAGTACGGGGCGTAGGCCTTGGCGCGGGCGATGCAGGGCTCGATCCCGTTGCGGACCTTGTAGAAGCCCTCCGCGGTGCGCTCTCCGGTGATGAAGTCGGCGTCGCGGGAGTCCACGTCCGAGGTGATCAGGGTGGCGGCCTCCGCGTCGGTGCGGGCGATGACCACGGAGGGGACGTCCGCGACGTCGGCCGCCAGGCGGGCGGCGTTCAGGGTGCGGATGTGCTGTCCGGTCGGGATGAGGACCTTGCCGCCCAGGTGGCCGCACTTCTTCTCGGAGGCCAGCTGGTCCTCCCAGTGCACGCCCGAGGCACCGGAGGAGATCATGGACTTCATCAGCTCGTAGGCGTTCAGCGGGCCGCCGAAGCCGGCCTCGGCGTCCGCGACGATCGGGACCAGGTAGTCGTCCACCGTCTGGACACCTTCGGAGAACTCGATCTGGTCGGCGCGCATCAGGGCGTTGTTGATGCGGCGGACGACCTGCGGCACCGAGTTGGCCGGGTAGAGGGACTGGTCCGGGTAGGTGTGGCCGGAGAGGTTGGCGTCCGCGGCGACCTGCCAGCCGGAGAGGTAGATGGCGCGCAGTCCGGCCTTGACCTGCTGCACGGCCTGGTTGCCGGTGAGGGCGCCCAGGGCATTGGTGTAGCTGCCCTCGGCGTGCTCGGCGGTGAGCTGGCTCCAGAGCTTCTCGGAACCCCGGCGGGCCAGGGTGTGCTCCTCCTGGACCCGGCCGCGCAGCTTGACGACGTCCTCGGCGGTGAAGCTGCGCTCGGTGTTCTCCCAACGGGGGTTGTGGTCCCAGTCGTGCTGGATCTGCTCGGCGGAGGCCGGGGTGTGCTGGTTGGTCTGCTCGGTCATGGCAGTCTCCTGTGTTCGGCTGGACGGTGGATCTGTGGTGTCGAAGCGGTGTATCGCTGCTTCGTTGAGATCCAGTCTTGACTGAAGTTCCAGGCCGCAGGCCGAAAAACCAGAGAAAGTTCCGTCAAGTCTGACGACTGTCAAGAAACGACAGTTCTGCCTAATTTTGCATGGCTTCTCCTGGTGTGGAGGCCCTATTGGTGTAGGTTACTCAGTTCTTGCCTCGGTCCACCCTGCGGCGACGTCTCGCTCGAAGGCCTCAGCCTCAGCGAAGCCGGTCGCCGTGTGGGGGTCCCCGCTGGTGACCACGGGGATGACGGGCTGGATGGGCCCGGTGGGTGTCAAGGCCTGCGCCAGTGTCTCGGCGGGGAGCAGGGTGCGGAACTGTGACCAGGTGGGTGCCATCAGCTGGTGGATGCCGGCGCGGAAATCGGCCAAGGCGTCGGCCGCCGTCGTCCAGCGGCTGTCGACGCCCTCGAAGGACAGGACGCCGGGAGCCTGCCCCGCCGGGAGGGCGGCGGCGAAGAAGTACGTGTCGTAACGCCGCGGCGGGCCCTCCGGGGTGATCCACCGGGAGAGGGGCCTCATGCCGCTCACGTCGGGCCGCAGGCCGTGATCGGACAGCAGGGTGCCGAAATCCAGCCCGTGGTGCTCGACCTGGATCCGGGCCTCGGCAGGGAGCCCGGCCAAGGCCTCGGGCCGTACCGGGGTGCCGTCCTGGTGCTGCGCCAGAAGCACGCCGGTCTCCTCGAAGGTCTCCCGCACGGCGCCGGCGAGGACCATCCCCGCGGCGCCCGCGTCCAGGCCGAGTAGGGTGGCCCAGGCCGTCAGGTCGGTGCCCTCCCAGAGGTAGCCGGCGAGCTCGTCGGCAGGGTCGATGCGGCCGCCGGGGAACGCGGAGACGCCGGCGCTGAAGACGAGTGCCGAGGACCGGGTGATGGTGAAGATCTCGGGTGCCGCACCCTCGGTGGGGCCGGCGGCGGTGGCCGTGGCCGGCGTCTGGCCGGGGCTGGCGGTGCCGGGGCGGAGCAGCAGGATGCTGGCCGCCTGGGGGACGGGAAGGCTCACTGTGCTGCTCCTGTTGTTCCTGTCGCTGTTAATCCGATGCTGCCGGCCCCTGCCAGGGACCGGAGGGCCATCCCGGCCAGGATATTCCCGGCTGCCGTCCGGTCCGTGTCTCCAACGGTGCCGTCGGCACCCCGGGCCGGTGCTCGGTCGGCGCTGTGCGGGGTGGAGTTGAGCAGACCGAAGGTGCCCAGCAGGCGGACCTGGCGCTCGCCGTCGTCGAGCGCCGGGCGGAGCGCGGCCAGCACTCCGTCCCAGAGCTGGACGTACTCGCGCTGGAGCCGGCGCACGGCCTGGTTGTCCCCAGTTGAGAGCGAGGGCAGTTCGCGGTCCTGGATCCGGATCACGTCCGGGTCCGTGGTGGCGAACTCGAGGTGGAACCGGACGAGCCGATCAAGGATCTCCGCCGGTCTGCTGCCGTCCTGATCGCCCGCCGCCAGGATGGCCCGGCATCCGGACAGCAGTCGCTCGGAGGCGTCCATGAGGATCTCGGCCAGCAGGGCGTCCTTGGACGGGAAGTGCTTGTAGAGCGCGGGTCCGCTCATCCCCACTGCCTCACCGAGCTCGGCGGTGGACACCGCGGCAAAGCCGCGCTCGGCGAACAGTCGGGCCGCGGACTCCATCAGGGCGGCGCGGCGGTTGGCCTTCTGGGTGGCCCGCCAGGTTGCAGTCATCGGGGTCCTCTCGCGGTGCGTGAGACTCCAGCATAGACAACTTCGGTTATCGGCCACTAACCTGATTTCAGTTACCGACTGATCACCCAAAGGCACCCGAAGGACGGCCCCGTCGATGTCGACCACCTACCCAGAGCTGATCGCCGAGCTGCGCGAACGGCGTGCCGCCGCCGCCCTCGGCGGCCCGGAGCGATCCCGTCAGAAGCACACGGAACGCGGCAAGATGTTGGCCCGGGACCGCGTGGACACCCTGTTGGACGAGGGCAGCCCCTTCCTCGAGGTGGCACCCCTGGCGGGCTTCGAGCTGTACGGGGGAGACGCCCCGGCTGCCGGAGTGGTGGCCGGCATCGGGCTCGTCGAAGGCCGCCAGGTGATGGTCGTGGCCAACGACGCCACCGTGAAGGGCGGCACCTACTACCCCATCACGGTGAAGAAGCACCTGCGCGCCCAGGAGATCGCCGCCGAGAACCGGCTGCCCTGCCTCTACCTCGTGGATTCCGGCGGGGCCTTCCTGCCGATGCAGGACGAGGTCTTCCCGGACCGGGACCACTTCGGCCGCATCTTCTACAACCAGGCCCGGATGTCCCGGGACGGCATCCCCCAGATCGCCGCCGTGATGGGCTCCTCCACCGCCGGCGGCGCCTATGTGCCCGCCATGAGCGATGAGACCGTGATCGTGCGGAATCAGGGCACCATCTTCCTCGGCGGCCCGCCCCTGGTGAAGGCCGCCACCGGCGAGGTCGTCACGGCCGAGGACCTCGGCGGCGGCGAGGTGCACTCCAGGGTCTCCGGCGTCACGGACCACCTCGCCGAGAACGACGAGCACGCCCTGCAGATCGTGCGGGACATCGTCGCCACCCTGCCGGAGTCCCCGGCGCTGCCCTATGTCCCGGCGGCCGTGGTGGAGCCCGAGCAGTCGCCCGAGACCCTCGCGGACGTGGTGCCGGTGTCCCTGACCAGCCCCTATGACGCCCGGGAGATCATCGCCCGCACCATCGACTCCGGCAGTTTCCACGAGTTCAAGGCCGAGTACGGGACCACCCTGGTGACCGGCTTCGCCCGGATCCACGGCCACCGGGCGGGGATCCTCGCGAACAACGGGGTGCTCTTCGCCGAGTCCGCCCTGAAGGGCGCCCACTTCATCGAGCTGTGCGAGCAGCGGAGGATCCCGCTGCTGTTCCTGCAGAACATCACCGGGTTCATGGTGGGCCGGGAGTACGAGTCCGGCGGCATCGCCAAGCACGGCGCCAAGATGGTCAACGCGGTGGCCACGGCCTCCGTTCCCAAGCTGACCGTCGTCGTCGGCGGCTCCTTCGGGGCCGGCACCTACTCGATGTGCGGGCGTGCGTACTCGCCCCGGTTCCTCTGGCTGTGGCCCAACGCCCGGGTCTCCGTGATGGGCGGCCCCCAGGCCGCCTCGGTGCTGTCCACCGTGCGCCGGGACCAGATCGAGGCCGACGGCGGCACCTGGAGTGCCGAGGAGCAGGCCGCCTTCGAGGCCCCCACCCGCGAGCAGTACGAGCGCCAGGGCAGCCCCTACTACTCGACCGCCCGGCTCTGGGATGACGGCATCATCGAGCCCGCCCAGACCCGCGACGTGCTGGGCCTGGCCCTGGACGTCGTGATGCGGACTCCGTCCGACACCACAGCCAGCACCGCCCAGACCCCCGCCGGCCAGACGTCGTCCTTCGGCGTCTTCAGGATGTGAGCACGATGCCAGAAAAGACGACCCACACCATGTTCAAGACCGTCCTCATCGCCAATCGCGGCGAGATCGCCTGCCGGGTGATCCGCACCCTGCGCTCCATGGGCATCCGCTCGGTGGCGGTGTACTCCGACGCCGACGCCGGCGCCCGCCACGTGCGGTTGGCGGACGCCGCCGTCCGGCTGGGTCCGGCCCCGGCCGCCCAGAGTTACCTGGACGTCGACGCCGTCTTGGCGGCCGCCCGCGCCACCGGTGCGGAGGCCATCCACCCCGGCTACGGCTTCCTCGCCGAGAACGCCGCCTTCGCACAGGCCTGCGCCGACACCGGGATCGTGTTCATCGGCCCGGAGGCGGAGTCCATCCGGGTCATGGGGGACAAGATCACCGCCAAGAACGCGGTCGAGGCGCGCGGGGTGCCGACCGTCCCGGGCGTCGCCCAGCCGTCGATGTCCAATGACGCACTGGCCGCCGCGGCCCCCGGGATCGGCTATCCGCTGCTTATCAAGCCCTCCGCGGGTGGCGGCGGCAAGGGCATGCACGTGGTGGAGTCCGAGGACCAGCTCGCTTCGTCGCTGGAGGCCGCCCGGCGCGAGGCCGCCGCGAGCTTCGGGGACGACACGCTGTTCCTGGAGCGGTATGTCACGACCCCGCGGCACATCGAGGTCCAGGTCCTGGCCGACGCCCACGGCCACGTCATCCACCTCGGAGAGCGCGAGTGCTCTCTGCAGCGCCGCCACCAGAAGGTCATCGAGGAGGCGCCCTCGCCCCTGCTGGACGAGGCCACTCGCGCCCGGATCGGTGAGGCCGCCTGCCAGACCGCGCGCTCGGTGGGCTACCGCGGGGCCGGCACGGTGGAGTTCATCGTCCCCGCCGACTCCCCGGGCGAGTTCTTCTTCATGGAGATGAACACTCGCCTGCAGGTCGAACACCCGGTGACGGAGGAGGTCACGGGGGTGGACCTGGTGGAGCAGCAGCTGCGGATCGCCGCCGGCGAGGTGCTGGAGTTGGACCAGGACGACATCGTGCTGGACGGCCATTCGATCGAGACACGCATCTACGCCGAGGACCCCGCCGCCGGCTTCCTGCCGACCGGCGGACTCGTGGAGCACGTGCGCCATCCCGAGGGAGAGGGCATCCGCGTGGACACCGCGCTGGAGGACGGACTGAGCGTCTCCATCGACTACGATCCGATGCTCGCCAAGGTCATCACCTGGGGCCGGGACCGCGAACAGGCCCGGGCCCGCATGGTCGCGGCGTTGGAGAACACGGCCGTGGTCGGCTTCACCACCAATGTGGAGTTCCTCCGCGCGCTGCTTCAACTGCCGGCCGTCGTCGCCGGGGACCTGGACACCGGCCTGATCGCCCGCGAATTCGACGCGATCGAGTTCGCCGTCCCGGGGCGGCGAGAGTTCGAGGAGGCCGCCCTGCTGATGGACGCCGCCCGGGGCTCCTCAGCGGACCCGTGGCAGCGCAGGGACGGCTGGCGCCTCGGGACGCCGGCGCCCCGGCGCTTTCCGCTGGTCGCCGCGGACGGCACCAGCCGGACGGTCCTGCTCTCCGGCACCGTGGACGCCCCCAGCGTCGTCGCCGAGCCGGACGCAGGCGCCGCCGCAGAAGCTGAAGCGGGGCCCGACGCCGGCCGGCCCGGTCCTGCTGATCACTCGCCTGCGCTCGTCAAGCGCCGGGGGCAGGACGTGACCGTCACGATCGGCGGCGTCGGGCGCAGCTTCACGGCCGTCGTCGGGCCCGAGGGGGTCCAGCTCACCCGGCTGGGAGCCCTCTTCGACATCCGCCGGGTCCATGCGGACCACAGCATCCAGGGCGAGGCCGAGTCCAACCCGACCCTGGCCTCGCCCATGCCCGGCACCGTGCTGCTGACGCCGGTGGCGGACGGCGACGCGGTGGCCGAGGGCGATCCGGTGATCGTGGTGGAGGCCATGAAGATGGAACACGTCATCCGCTCCACCGTGGCCGGTACCGTGGCGCTGCATGCCGCGGTGGGGGACGCCGTCTCCCGGGGCCAGACGCTCGCGGTGATCACGCCGGCGGAGGTCACAGGGGGCGCAGCGAACGAGAGCGAGGAAGTGGCATGAGCGGGGAGCGGATCGTGCAGCGGGGGCTGTACTTCGACGAGATCCAGGAAGGGGCAGTCTACGTGCACAGCCCCGGCCGGACGGTGACCGAGGCGGACAACGTCCTGTTCACCACCCAGACCATGAACACCCAGTCCCTGCACCTGGACGCAGCGTGGTCCGCCGGGACCGAATTCGGCGAGCCGCTGGTCAACAGCATGTTCACGCTCTCCACGCTGGTGGGGCTGTCCGTGGCGCAGTTGACGCAGGGAACCATCGTGGCCAACCTCGGCTTCAGCGAGGTGGCCTTCCCCGCGCCGATGCGGCACGGGGACACCCTCTACGCCGAGACGCTGATCGCCGGCACGCGGCGCTCGAGGTCGCGGCCGCACCAGGGAATCGTGGAGTTCCACCACACCGGCCGGAACCAGGATGGGGTGGTGGTGGCCACCGCCCGACGGTCCACCCTGATGCAGGTCTCCCCGGAGACGCTGGCGGGGGAGGGCGGATCATGATGCTCGGCCCGTCCATCCTGTTCTGCCCGGCCGACCGACCGGATCGCTACGCCAAGGCGGCCGCGGCGGCAGACGCGGTGATCCTCGACCTGGAGGACGCCGTGGCACCCGCGGACAAGGCGGCGGCCCGCGAGCACGTGGCGGCTTCGGAGCTGGATCCTGCGTCGACCATCGTCCGGGTGAACCCTGTGGGCGGTGAGGCGGCGGAGGAGCACCGCCTGGACCTCGCCGCGCTCGACGGCGGCCGGTACCGGACGCTGATGGTCGCCAAGGTCGAGGACCCGGCCCAGCTGGACCACCTGTACGAGGCCGGCTACCGGGTCATCGCCCTGTGCGAGACCGCGGCCGGGGTGGAACGGGCGTTCGAGATCGCCCGGCACCCGGCCGTCGTTGCACTGATGTGGGGTGCCGAAGACCTGGTGGCCTCCATGGCGGGCAAGTCCAGCCGCTTCGCCGAAGGCCCGCGCGCCGGGCAGTACCGCGAGGTGGCCCGGTATGCGCGCTCGCGGGTGCTGGTGGCGGCCAACGCCGCCGGGAAGGTGGCGGTGGACACGGTGTTCATGGACATCGGCGACCTGGAGTCTCTGCGGGCCGAGGCCGGGGACGCGGTGGCCTCCGGCTTCGCCGCGAGCGCGTGCATCCACCCCTCCCAGGCCGCCGTGATCCGGCAGGCCTATGCCCCGAGCGGCGAGGAACGCGAGTGGGCCGGGGCGGTACTGGCGGAGGCGGAGGTACAACCGGGGGTCTTCCGGTTCCGGGGGCGCATGGTGGACGAACCGATCCTGCGGCAGGCCCGGCGGATCGTGGGGTGACTCAGCGCAGCAGTTCGTCGGTGTACTCGACCGACGCGGAGCCGCCGCCAGCCGCGGCGGGTGCGGCGCCGCCGTCGGGATGGAGCTGTTCCTCCCGCCGGCGCAACTCGACCCGGCGGATCTTGCCGGAGATGGTCTTGGGCAGTTCGTGGAACTCGAGTCGGCGGATGCGCTTGTAGGCGGCCAGCGTGTCGCGGCAGTGCTGCAGGATGGCGCGGGCCGTCTCCTCTCCGGGCTCCCAGCCCTCGGCCAGCCGGACGTAGGCCTTCGGCACGGCCAGGCGGATCGGATCGGGGGAGGGGACCACGGCGGCCTCGGCCACGGCGGGGTGCTCGATGATGGCGGACTCCAGCTCGAACGGGGAGAGCCGGTAGTCGGAGGCCTTGAACACATCGTCATTGCGGCCCACATAGGTGATCACGCCCTCGGCATCCCGAGAGACCAGGTCGCCCGTGTGGTAGAGGCCGTCCCGGAAGGCGAAGGCCGTCTTCTCCGGGTCGCCCCAGTACCCGGGGGTCAGCCCGACCGGCCGGGGGTCCAGCCGCAGGCAGAGTTCGCCGGACGCTGCCTGCTCCTGCCCGGTGTCCGGGTCGATCAGTACGACGTCGTAGCCCGGCAGGGGGCGGCCCATGGCGCCAGGGCGGACCGGCTGGCCAGGGGTGTTGGCCACCTGCAGTGTGGACTCGGTCTGTCCGAAGCCGTCACGGATCTGGCTGCCCCAGGCCTCCTCCACGCGCGCGATGACCTCGGGATTGAGGGGTTCACCTGCGGCCACGATCTTGGTCGGTGGCGTCTTCAGCTGCGACAGGTCAGCCTGGATGAGCATCCGCCACACGGTCGGCGGGGCGCAGAAACTCGTGACCTGCTCCCGTTCCATCTGGTCCATGAGCGCCACAGCGTCGAAGCGCCCGTGGTTGTAGAGGAACACGGTGGCCTCAGCGATGAACGGGGCGAAGAAGTTGGACCAGGCGTGCTTGGCCCATCCGGGGGAGGCGACGTTCAGGTGCACGTCTCCCGGCTCCAGCCCGATCCAGTACATGGTGGAGAGGTGGCCCACGGGGTAGGACGTGTGCGTATGCTCCACCAGCTTCGCTCGCGAGGTGGTGCCGGACGTGAAGTAGAGCAGCAGGGTCTCATCCGCCTGGGTCGGGGTGACCAGGTGGAACTCGGCGGGAGCGTCGGAAGACTCGCTCCAGTCGTGCAGGTGGCGTCCCGTGGCCCCCTCCACCGGGACCTCACCGATGTGGACGATCTGGAAGTCGCCGGGGACGTCCTGGAACTTCGGGACCTCGGCCCCATTGGTGACCACCCAGGTGGCGGCACCGCGCTCCACCCGATCCGCGAGGTCTGCCGTCCCGAGCATGAGCGTGGAGGGGATCACCGGGGCGCCGAGCCGGACGCAGGCCAGCATGACCTCCCACAGCTCCACCTGGTTGCCGAGCATCACGATGACCCGGTCTCCGCGCCGCACCCCGATCCCGGACAGCCAGGCCGCCACCTGATGGGACCGCTCCGAGAGCTCCTGGTAGGAGCGACGCTCGGCTCCGCCATCCTCCTCGACGATGACCAGGGCCGGCTGCTCACCACGAGGTCCGGCCGCGATGTCATCGATCCAGTCCGAGGCGAAGTTGAAGTGCTCGAAGCGGGGCCAGACGAACGTGCGGTGGGCGGTGTCCGGGTCGGTGCGGCAGGCCAGGAGCCGCTCCCGGGCTGAGCGGAACGTATCGGCGTTGGACGGCGAGTTCATGGTCGACAGCATACGGATCCGAGCATCACCCGGAACAGGAGGTTCCTACCTGCTACGCGGACCCAGGATTCCGCAGACCGGTGCGGGCCAGGACGCCGTGGCCTGATCCTGGGCGACGGCCTGATCGTAGGCCGCGGCGACATCCTCCGGGAAGTCCGTTCCCCGGCGGGTGTCCAGGTCGACGTGGACGAGGACCGTCTCGAAGATGCACGCCAGCCGGTCCCGGCCGCGGTCCATGATGAGGGCCAGCATATGCCCGACCTTGGCGCTTCGCTCCAGTGTCCGGACGTGGACGGTGATGGGGGTCCCCAGCTGCATCTCCTGCAGGTAGGTCAGGTGGTGTTCAGCGGTGAAGACGCCCAGCCGACGCTCGGCGCGGTAGGCATCGTCGATCCCGAAGGCTTGGCAGACCTGTTCGGTAGATTGCCCGCCCAGATCGAAGTAGTGGCGGATGTTCATGTGTCCGTTGGCGTCGATCCAGTCGAGAGGGACCTCGTCCTCCCAGACCGGTTTGATCTGCAAGACCTCGTCGGCGGTGGGAGCGGGGCGGGTCATGACCACGGTGGTCTCCTTTGGGCGGGGCCGTCGGCACGTTCAATTATTCGGTCACACCTTATAGCCATGGGTGTTCGGGGCGGCGGCCACGCATGGATTCGATCACCCACCGGAATTTACTAGGACACCCTAGTAATTAGAAGGAAGCCCTAGTACCTTGGTGCGCAGATCGAATATCACCCCGTGTCGAGGAGAGCGCTCCATGAAGATTGTCGTATTGGCGAAGCAGGTCCCGGATACCTGGTCGGATCGGAAGATCGATCTGGAGTCAGGGCTTCTGGATCGCGCCGCTTCTGAGCCGGTGCCGGACGAGATCAACGAGCGGGCGCTGGAGAACGCGCTGGCCTTCAAGGATGAGAACAAGGACACCGAGATCGTGGTCGTCGCGATGGGTCCGGAGGATGCCACGAAGACGCTGCGGAAGCTGCTCTCGATGGGCGCGGACTCCGCGGTCCTGGTCTCGGACGCGGCCCTGGCCGGCTCGGACATGGTGCAGACCGCCCGGGTGCTGGCCGCGGCGATCGAGAAGGTCGGCGGGGCCGATCTGGTGGTGGCCGGCAACGAGGCCACCGATGGCCGCGGCGGGATGATCCCGGCGATGGTCGCCGAGGTGCTGGGGCTGCCGGTGCTGCCAGGTCTGGACGAGATCCAGATCGCCGCGGACCGGGTCTCCGGTGAGGCCGTGGTGGACGGTGGGGCCCTGCAGGTCTCCTCCGGGTACCCGGCGGTGGTCTCGGTGACGGAGAAGACGGCCGAGCCGAGGTTCCCGAACTTCAAGGGGATCATGGCGGCGAAGAAGAAGCCGCTGGAGAACTGGTCGCTGGCGGACCTGGGGATCCAGGCCGGCCCCGAGGCCGCCTCCGTCCGCTCGGTGATGGTCTCCGCAGCCGCCCGCCCGCCCAAGGAGGCGGGTCCGAAGGTCGCCGATGACGGCACCGCGGCGGCGCAGCTGGCCGAGTTCCTGGCCACGAACCGGCTCATCTGAGCCAGACGTCCGGGCCCGTACCCGGTCTGATCTGTGAATCGCACGAGACTTTTGAGCTGAAGGAAGCGCACACATGGCGAATGTTGGAAATGTACTGGTCCTGATCGAGACGACCGCCGAAGGGGCCCCGAAGTCCACGGCCGCGGGCCTGCTGGGGGCCGCTGCCGGCCTGGGCAACCCCGTGGCGGTGGCGGTGACCGCGCCCGGGGCGTCCGGGAACCTGGCCGCCGACCTGGGTGCCCTGGGAGCGGCTCAGGTCTATCTTGCCGAGTCGGAGACCGCGGCCACCGAGCTGGGCTCCGCCGCGGTCGGCGCCCTGGCCGATGCCGTGCAGGCCCTCTCGGCACCGGTCGTGCTGCTCTCGGCTACGAATGACTCCAAGGCGGTGGCCGGGCGACTGGCGATCGTGGCCGGCGGGTCCGTGGCCAGCGACGTCGTCGGCATCGCCTACGACGAGGAGGGCCAGGAGGTCATCGCCTCCCACGCCGTGTTCGGCGGGGACTTCACCACCGAGTCCACCGTCGAGGGCGGCCTGTTGATCGCGACCGTTCGCCCCGGCTCGATCGAGGCCCGCGCCGAGGCCGTGGCCTCCCCGGAGGTGACGACGGCCTCCGTGTCCACGCAGGCCGCGAAGGGCGCCGTGATCGACTCGGCCAGTGAGGCCCCGGCCACCTCGGACCGTCCCGCGCTGCGGGGCGCCAAGGCCGTGGTCTCCGGTGGCCGCGGGGTGGGCTCGAAGGAGGCCTTCTCCGTGGTCGAGGACCTCGCCGACGTGCTCGGTGCGGCCGTGGGCGCCTCCCGTGCCGCGGTGGATGCCGGCTATGTCCCGCAGTCCTACCAGGTCGGCCAGACCGGCGTGACGGTGACCCCGCAGCTGTATGTGGCGTTGGGGATCTCCGGGGCGATCCAGCACCGGGCCGGCATGCAGACCTCCAAGACGATCATCGCGATCAACAAGGACGAGGACGCCCCGATCTTCGAGGTCGCAGACTTCGGGATCGTCGGCGACGTGTTCTCCGTGGTCCCGCAGCTGATCGAGGAGATCGGCAAGCGCCGCAACTGACCCCCGCCGGCCCGCCGCCCGCAGACCACTCGCCGACCACGCGGGCTGCGGGCGGCGCGGGCCAGCCCGGCCTCTTCCTCCCCGGCGCACCTGGCGCACTGTGTTGATCCCGTCAGAAGGACTGAATACCACCATGAGCAGCGAGCAGAACCCGGGGCAGTCGCCGGTACGGCGCCGGATGGCGGGCTACACACCGCTGGCCGCACGGCCCGAGGCGCCGGCCACCGAGCATGAAGCCCCCGCCTCGGCCGTCTCGGAGGCCACGGCCCGTGAGGCGCAGGTGCCGGCGCAGCCGGAACCGACGCCCGCTGCCTCGGCCCCGGCTCCGGCCGGGCAGCCGGAACCGGCCCCAGCGGCCCCGGCGAACCACCAGGAACAGGCCCCCGCACCGGTCGCCTCCGAGGCCCCCGCCCGGAAGCGTCGCATGGGCGGCGCACCGGCACCCCTGCCGCCCACCGGCCAGCCCACGACGCCGGCCCCGGCACCCGCCGCTGCGGAGCCGGCTACCCCGGTGGCTGAGTCCTCCTCCCCGGCAGACTCCGGGCAGCCCGCTCCAGCCCCCGCCACCCAAGCCCCCTCCGCCCAGGCCCCGTCCGCACCGACGCGGAAGCGTCGGATGGGCAGCGCCCCCGCTGCGGCCGCAGCCGCGGCGCCCGCAGCGCCGGCGGGTCAGGATGCGTCACCGGCCGGTCAGGACTCAGCCACTGCCCAGCCCGCCGCTGGTGGGCCGACGGCATCGCCGGCAGCTGCGGACGCGCCGGCGGCTCCGGCTGCTGGTGCGCCGAAGCGTCGCATGGGTGGCGCCCCCGCGGCCCAGGCCAGCACCCCGTCGGCAGCGGCGCCTGATGCCACGGCTTCCGAGACCGGCGATGCGGCGGCCCCGAAGAAGCGGATGGGTGGCGCCCCCTCGGCCGGGGCTGCGGCGTCCACTGCGGCTGCCCCGCCTTCAGCAACCCCCGCAGCCTCCACTCCAGCCGCCTCCGCCTCCAGCACAGCGTCCACGCCCGCCTCCACCTCGGGATCCGCCGCCACGACCACGCCGGCCAACCGGCCGTCGTCGGGCAGGGCGGGGACGCCGGGACCGGCCGGTGCGGCGACCCCGAAGAAGTCCGAGCGGCCGTGGGTGAAACCCGCGGTGATCATCGGATCCCTGGTGGTCGTGGCCGCCGCGGTGGTGCTGGGTGCCCGCTGGCTGCGGACCTTGGAGGGGGTGCAGGAGTTCATCGCCACCTATGACGGTCATTCCACCCAGTTGGAGGCGGCCCCGGAGGGCATGCCCTGGTGGATGGGCTGGCAGCACTTCTTCAACATGTTCCTGATGGTGTTGATCATCCGCACCGGCCTGCAGGTCCGCAACGAGCGCAAGCCCCCCGGCTACTGGACGGCCAAGAAGGGCTCGTTCTTCTCCCCGAAGGGAAACACCCCCAAGAAGGTGTCCCTGACCCAGTGGCTGCACCAGTCCCTGGACGTGCTCTGGGTCCTCAACGGGCTGGTCTTCATCATCCTGCTGTTCGCCACGGGCCACTGGATGCGGATCGTGCCCACGGACTGGGACGTGTTCCCGAACATGCTCTCCGGAGCCATCCAGTATGCCTCCCTGGACTGGCCCACCGAGAACGGCTGGGTGCACTACAACGCCCTGCAGGTGATGGCCTACGGGTTCACGGTGTTCATCGCGGCCCCACTGGCGATCCTCTCCGGGATCCGGTTCTCCACCTGGTGGCCGGACAACGCCGAGAGGCTGAACAAGATCTACCCGGTCGAATGGGCCCGGGCCACGCACTTCCCGGTGATGCTCTACTTCGTGGGCTTCATCATCGTGCACGTGTTCCTGGTGTTCTTCACCGGGGCCCTGCGGAACCTGAACCACATGTACACCTCCCGCGACGTCGTGGACTGGTGGGGCCTGGTGATCTTCCTGGTCTCGCTCGTGGTCATCGCGGCGGCCTGGTTCCTGTCCAAGCCCCTGTTCACCACACCCATCGCCAACACCATGGGCAAAGTCAGCAAATAATCACCGCATGACACCTCCTGGTGCCGCCCCGTGACCCGGGGCGGCTCCGGGCCACTCGCCCTCCTGTGATCCGGGATGGCGTCAGAAGAAGGACGGACAACATGCTTCGCATCACCGAAGACCAGCAGGCACTCGTGGAAGCCGTCCGCGGCTTCGCCACCGAGCGAATCGCCCCCCACGCGCTGGAGTGGGACGAGCAGAAACACTTCCCGGTGGACGTCCTGGCTGAGGCCGGCGAACTCGGTCTCGGTGCCATCTACGTGAGGGAGGAGCACGGCGGCGCAGGACTGGACCGCAAGGACGCCGTCCTCATCTTCGAGGAACTGGCGAAGGCCGACCCGGCCCTGGCTGCCTACATCTCCATCCACAACATGGTGGTGTGGATGATCGATTCCTTCGGAACGGACGAGCAGCGCGCCCGGTTGATTCCGGACCTGGTCACCATGCAGCGCCTCGGCAGCTACTGCCTGACCGAGCCCGGCGCCGGCTCGGACGCGGCGTCCCTGGCCACCCGCGCCGTCCGGGACGGCGAGGACTACGTGCTCAACGGTGTCAAGCAGTTCATCTCCGGTGCCGGTGCCTCCGAGTACTACGTGGTGATGTGCCGGACCGCGGACACCGGGTCCAGGGGAATCTCCACCCTGGTGGTACCCAAGGACACCCCGGGGCTGTCCTTCGGGCCGAGCGAGAAGAAGATGGGCTGGAACACCCAGCCCACCCGGCAGGTGATCTTCGAGGACGCCCGGGTGCCGGTGGCCAACCGCCTCGGGGCCGAGGGGGACGGCTTCCACATCGCCATGAAGGGGCTCAACGGGGGGCGCATCAACATCGGTGCCTGCTCCCTCGGTGGGGGACAGACAGCTCTCGAGAAGGCAGCCGCCTACCTCAAGGAACGCACCGCCTTCGGTGCCCCCCTGACCACCAAGCAGTCGCTGGTCTTCGACCTCGCCGAGACGGACATGAACCTGGAGGCGGCCCGCACCCTGCTGATGCGTGCCGCCGATGCCCTGGACCGCCAGGACCCGGACACCGTCCGGCTCTGCGCCATGGCCAAGAAGGTGGCCACCGATGCCGGCTTCGAGGCGGCCAACACCTCCCTGCAGCTCCACGGCGGCTACGGCTACCTGCACGAGTACGGCATCGAGAAGATCGTCCGGGACCTGCGGGTCCACCAGATCCTCGAGGGATCCAACGAGATCATGCGGCTGATCGTCGGCCGCATGCTGGTCGACGGCTGAGAGGAACCCATGAGCACCGACACGCCCACCCCTGAGGCAGAGCCCGAGGTCATCGTCCGCCGCGCCGGCCGCCTCGGACACCTGATCCTCAACCGGCCGAAGGCCCTGAACTCCCTCACCCACGGCATGGTGAAGACCATCAAGGCCACCCTGGAGACCTGGAGGGACGACGCGTCCGTCGCCACCGTCCTGGTCTCCGGCGCGGGGGAGAAGGGCCTGTGCGCCGGGGGAGACATCGTCTCCGTCTACCGCTCCATCACTGCGGGGCGCCCCGAGGACGGCGACGTGTTCTTCGCCGACGAGTACGCCATGAACTCCCTCATCGCCGACTACCCCAAGCCCTATGTGGCCTTCATGGACGGGATCGTCCTGGGCGGTGGCGTCGGGGTCTCCGCCCACGGCTCACACCGCATCGTCACCGAGCGCACTCGCCTGGGAATGCCGGAGACCGGCATCGGCTTCTTCCCCGACGTCGGCGGGTCCTGGCTGCTCGCCCGCACCCCCTCGAACCTCGGACTGCACATGGCGCTCACCTCCGGTCACGTCACCGGAGCCGACGCCCTCGTGGCCGGCTTCGCCGACCACTTCGTCCCGTCCGAGCGGCTGGCGGAACTGGCCGGCGCACTCGAGTCTGCGGGCGCGGACGAGGCGATCGCCGCCGTCGCGATGGCAGCCGGCGACATCCCGCCCGCACCGCTGGCCCAGCAGCGGCACTGGATCGAGGCCTGCTACAGCGCGGACACCGCCGAGGAGATCGTGGCCGCGCTGCAGGCCGATGGCGCCCCGGAGGCCGCTGCGGCGGCCGAGGCGATCCGGGGGAAGTGCCCGGCCTCCGTGAAGATCACCCTGGAACACGTCCGCGGCGCGGCGCAGGCCCGCTCGGTGCAGGAGGTGCTGGCGGCCGACTACAGGCTGACCTATCACCTGCTGCGGGCCCACAACTTCCCCGAGGGCATCCGCGCCCTGCTGGTGGACAAGGACCGCAACCCGCGGTGGGAGCCAGCCACGCTCGACCAGGTGTCAGCGGAAGACGTCACCGCCCTGTTCGCCCCCATCGAAGGCCGAGAACTCACCCTCTGACCCTCCGAAGCATCACCCCAGGAGAACCTGACATGACCGAGAACACCGCAGCCACCGTCACCACGCCGGGCGCCGCCGGAAGCCCGTCCGAGCTGCCCGCCGTCGCCTTCATCGGCCTGGGCAACATGGGCGGGCCGATGGCCCACAACCTCGCCGCCGCGGGCTACCGGGTCTTCGGGTTCGATCTGGCCCCGGAGGCCCTCGAGAAGGCGCGGGCGGCGGGCGTGGAGATCGCCGCCACCGGGGCGGAGGCCGTGCGCAGCGCCGCCGCCTCAGGGTCGTCCGGGGGTAGCCTCGTCATCACCATGCTGCCGGCCGGCCGGCACGTGCTCGGTGCCTACCAGGGCAGTGAGGCCGGCGAGGGCCTGCTGCCCGCGGCTGCACCCGGCACGCTGTTCATGGACTGCTCCACCATCGCGGTCGAGGATTCCAAGCAGGTCCACCAGCTGGCGACGGCGGCCGGGCACCGGGCGCTGGATGCCCCGGTCTCCGGCGGCACGGTCGGGGCCGAGGCTGGCACCCTGGCGATGATGGTCGGCGGTGCGGCCGAGGACTTCGCCGAGGCGCTGCCCGTCCTGGAGGTCGTGGGCCGGCGCGTGGTGCACTGCGGCGAGGGCGGCGCCGGGCAGGCCGCCAAGGTCTGCAACAACATGATCCTCGGCGCCTCCATGATCGCCGTCTCCGAGGCCTTCGTGCTGGGAGAGAAGCTCGGCCTGAGCAACGAGGCGCTGTATGACGTGGCCTCGGAGGCCTCTGGCCAGTGCTGGGCCCTGACCACCAACTGCCCCGTCCCCGGGCCGGTCCCCACCTCCCCGGCCAACCGCGACTACCAGCCGGGTTTCGCCGGCGCCCTGATGGCCAAGGACCTGGGCCTGGCCAAGCACGCCATCGAGACCACCGGTACCGCGAGCCGGATCGGCCTACTCGCCGAGGAGATCTACGCCGCCTTCGCCGACGGCCAGGGCGGTTCCCAGGACTTCTCCGCCATCATCCAGCAGATCCGCGAGCAGTCCGCGGCCGCCTGAGACCTGTGCGAGCCCCTGAGACCAGTACGAGCAAGGAGCACCATTGACCTCTGACCACAGCACTGAAGACCGCACCTACGAGACGATCCTGACCAGCGTGACCGGACGCGTCGGAACGATCACGCTGAACCGGCCGAAGGCCCTCAACGCCCTGAACCTGCAGCTCACCGAGGAGTTGCTCGAGGCCGCCGAGGCCTTCGACGCGGACCCGGGGATCGGCGCGATCATCATCACCGGCTCGGAGAAGGCGTTCGCCGCCGGGGCGGACATCAAGGAGATGGCCACCCACTCCTTCGCCGAGGTCTACGCCGCCGACCTCTTCGGAGCCTGGGACCGACTCGCCGCGGTGCGCACCCCCGTCATCTCCGCCGTGGCGGGCCACGCCCTGGGCGGCGGCTGCGAGCTGGCCATGATCGCGGACATCATCCTCGCCGCGGACAACGCGAAGTTCGGCCAGCCCGAGATCAAGCTCGGCATCATCCCCGGCATGGGCGGCTCCCAGCGGCTCACCCGGGCCATCGGCAAGTCCAAGGCCATGGAGATGGTGCTGACCGGCCGGGTCATGGGCGCCGACGAGGCCGAGCGCTCCGGACTGGTGGCCCGCGTGGTCCCGGTGGCATCGCTGGCGTCCGAGGCCGCCGAACTGGCCGCCACCATCGCGGGGATGTCCAAGCCGATCGCGATGATCGCCAAGGAGTCCGTCAACCGCTCCTACGAGTCATCCCTGAGCGAGGGCCTGCTCTACGAGCGCCGGATGAACCACGCCTGCTTCGCCACCGAGGACCAGAAGGAGGGCATGGCCGCGTTCGTTCAGAAGCGCCAGGCCACCTTCACCCACCGCTGAGCACCACACGATTGCCCTGAAAGGGGAAGACCATGAGTGAGATCATCCTGGACGAGCGAGCGGCCGGCATCCTGGCCGGCGTCGAGCAGCTGTTGTGGATCGACGGGCGCGCCACCGAGGCGTCCACCGGCGAGTGGCGCGGGGTGCGCAACCCCGCCCGGCGTGGGGAGGTCATCGGCCGGGTGCCGGCCGCCGGCGAGGAGGACGTCAACCGGGCGGTCTCCGCAGCCCGCCGGGCCTTCACTCAGTGGCGCAGCGTGCACTTCACGGACCGCGCCAGGGCCCTGCTGGCCATCGCAAACGACATCGAGGCCGAGGCGGAGAAGTTCGCACGGCTCACCGCCCTGGACACCGGCAACGCCCTGAGCACCCAGGCCCGCCCAGAGGTCAAGACCCTGGTCTCCCTGTTCCGCTACTTCGCCGGCGTGGCCGGGGAGTCCAAGGGCGTCACCCTGCCCGCGGGGGACCAGCAGCTGCAGTACACCCGCCGCGAGCCGCTGGGCGTGGTGGCGTGCATCCTGCCGTGGAACTCGCCGTTGATGATCGCCGCCTTCAAGGTGCCGGCCGCCCTGGCCGCCGGCAACACCGTGATCCTCAAGGCCGCCGACGATGCGCCGCTGACCATCCAGTACCTGGCCCAGGTCTGCCAGCGGCACCTGCCGGCCGGCGTCGTGAACTCCCTGACCGGCCGCGGCTCGGTGATCGGCAACGCCCTGTCCACCCACCCGGGAGTGGACAAGGTGTCCTTCACCGGTTCCACCGAGGTGGGCCGTGGGGTGGCCGCGCAGGCTTCCGAGCGGCTGGCGCACCTGTCCCTGGAGCTGGGCGGCAAGAACCCGTCCATCGTGTTCCCGGACGCGGTCGAGGACGAGGGCATCCTGGACGGGCTGATGCTCTCCTCGCGCTTCGCCCGCCAGGGCCAGTCCTGCACCGCCGGCTCCCGGCTGTTCCTGCATGAGGACATCTATGACGAGATGTTGGAGAAGCTGGCGGCCAAGCTCGGGGCCATGACGGTCGGCGACCCGCTGGACGAGGCCACGGACATGGGCGCGGTCATCAACCAATCCCAGTTCGACCAGATCTCCGGCTTCATGGAGGACGGGCGGAACCACCCGGACCTGACCACCGTGCTCGGCGGGTCCGCGCCCACCGAGGGGCCGCTGACGGAGGGCTTCTACCACGTGCCGACGATCTTCGGCGGGGCGAAGAACGACTTCCGGCTGGCCCAGGAGGAGATCTTCGGCCCCGTGCTGGTGGCCATCAAGTGGAAGGACGTGGACGAGGTCATCCAGATGGCCAACGACTCCCACTACGGCCTGGCCGCGTACGTCTGGACGCACGACCTGGACAATGCCCTGAACACCGCGCACCGGCTCGAGACCGGCTGGGTGCAGGTCAACCAGGGCGGCGGGCAGGTGGTGGGCCAGTCCTACGGCGGCTACAAGCAGTCCGGCATGGGCCGGGAAGCGTCACTGGAGGGCATGCTGGAGGGCTTCACCCAGATCAAGCAGGTCAACGTCAAGTTGCGGAAGTAGGCGGGGGTTGAGCATGGCGGACAAGACTGCGGACCACACCGTGCCCGACGGCGGCGCGGCGCCTGCCGCGGCCGGCGCGGCCCTGCCGCTGGCCGGGATCACCGTGATGGACCTGTCCCGGGCCCTGGCGGGGCCGTACTGCACGGCGCTGCTGGGCGACCTCGGGGCGGACATCATCAAGGTGGAGTCCGCCAAGGGCGGGGACTCCACCCGCTCCTGGCCGCCGTTCGAGGACGAGCACTCGCTCTACTTCGACTCCACGAACCGCAACAAGCAGTCGATCGCGGTGGACTTCTACACCGAGGCCGGCCGGCGACTGCTGTGGGACCTCGCGGTAGCCGCGGACGTGCTGGTGGAGAACTTCCGCCCCGGCGTCCTGGCCACCATGGGGCTGGACCCGGCCGCGCTGCGTGAGGCGAATCCAGGGCTGGTGATCGCCTCCGTCTCCGGCTTCGGGACCACCGGCCCGCTGTCCCAGGCAGCCGGGCTGGACCAGGTGGCCCAGGGGATGTCCGGGCTGATGTCCGTGACAGGCCCGGACGCCGACTCGCCCACCCGGGTGGGGGTGCCGGTGATGGACCTCTACGCCGGCGTCTTCACCGCCGTGGGGATCTGCGCCTCGCTGGCCGGCCGCGCCGGCAACGGGGGACAAGGCCACGAGGTGGGGACCTCCCTACTGGAGGCCGGGCTGGCCGTCTCGGCCTTCCAGGGACAGAACTACCTGTCCACCGGCGCGGTCCCGGTGCCGCAGGGCAACAACCACCCGGTGCTCTCCCCGTACGGGGTCTTCCGCACCGCCGACATCCCCGCGATCATCGCGGTGGGCAACCAGGCCCATTGGGCCAAGTTCTGCGCCATCATCGACGCCCCCGAGCTCGAGCACGACCCGCGCTTCGCCGTGGGACGTGACCGCTCGGAGCACCGGGCCGAACTGACCGAGCTGATCGAGGCGAAGCTGGTGCACCGGCCCGGGCTGGAATGGATCGAGGCGTTCCGCGCCGCGGGGATCCCCACCGGACCCATCTACACCTATGCCCAGGCCTTCGACGACCCCCAGGTCCAGGCCCTGGACATGGTCCAGACCGTGGCGCGGACGGACGGCTCGGCGCTGCCGCTGCTGCGCGGACCGCTGAGCATCAACGGCACCGCCACCGGCGTGCGCAAGGCCCCGCCCGCCCTCGGCGAGGACACCCGGTCCGTGCTGGAGGGCCTGGGCCTGGACGAAAGCCAGATCGCCGGCCTCGTCGAGGCAGGCATCGTCCAGGAACACGGTCGAGAGGGAGTGCGGTCATGACCGAGTCCACGGTGACCGGTGGTTCGGTCCAGGTCTCCCAGTCGGGGCCCATCGCCACCCTGACCCTGTCCAACCCCGGGCGGCGCAACACCATGACGGAGGCCATGTGGCGGGCCCTGGAGCCGGCCTGCGCCCGACTGGCCGATGACGGATCGGTGCGGGCCGTCGTCGTGCGCGGGGCCGGGACGGATTTCTCGGCCGGGGCGGACATCTCCGACCTGGGCTCGATCCTGAAGGACGAGGAGTCCGGGCATCACGACGGCGGGGCCGTGGCCGCCGGCGAGGCGGCCCTGGCCGGGCTGCACAAGCCGACCATCGCCGCCGTCGAGGGCTACTGCCTGGGCGGTGCCTGGCAGATCGCGGCGGCCTGCGACATCCGACTGGCCTCCTCCGATGCGACCTTCGGGATCACCCCGGCCAAGATCGGGATCGTGTACCCGACGGCCGGAATCGAACGGCTCGTACGCATCGCCGGGCCGGCCACCGCCAAGTACCTGCTGTTCAGCGGCGACTTCGTGGACGCCGAGCGGGCCCGCGTGCTCGGCCTGGTCCAGGCCGTCCACCCCGCCGAGACCTTCTGGGACGAGGTGGACGCGTTCGTGCAGCGGCTCGCGAACCGGTCCCAGCTGTCCATCCAGGCCATGAAGGACATCGTGGACACCGTGGTGGCCGGGGACGGAAGCGGGAACGAGCTGCGCCACGCGAGCAACCACTGGCAGCACCTGATGGCCACCACCGGGGACGCCGAGACCGGCATCCGGGCGTTCCTGGCCAAGGGGACCCCCGAGTTCACCTGGAACGGCGGCCGGGACACCCAACGGCGCACCACGAGCGCGGCCTCATGAACCCTCCGCTGCAGCACGACCCCGTGGCGCAGGCCCACCACAACTGGACCGGCCACGGCTGGGGCGAGTCCGCGGACGCCATGGCCGCGGTGACCTCCCTGTTCCGCGTGCAACAGATCCTGATGGCGCGGATCGACGCCGTCCTGCGGCCCTTAGACCTGACGTTCGCCCGTTTCGAGATGCTGACCCTGCTGGGGTTCTCCCGGACCGGGGCCATGCCGCTGGCCAAGGCCTCGAGCCGGCTCCAGGTCCACCCCACCTCGGTCACCAACACGGTGGAGCGCCTGGGGCAGGCCGGACTCGTGGAGCGGCAGCCGCATCCCACGGACGGCCGGGCCAATCTCATCGCGATCACCCCCCAGGGGCGCGATCTGGCCCTGCAGGCCGCCCGCGAGCTCAACCGCGAGGTCTTCTCGGACATCGGCCTGCCCACCGGTGAGCTGACGGACCTGAACCGCCTCCTCGCGACCCTGCGCTTCACGGCCCGCGACTTCTCCGAGCCCAGCGCGCTGATGGGCGGCGCGGGGGAGCGTGCGGCCGGCACGGCGTCCGAGGTCAGGGACGGCGCCGGAGATCGGACCGGCGCCGGGACCGGAACCGGGCCTGTAGCCGGCACCGGGACCGGGACGGAGGATCCCGGACGCGCCACGGCGGGGACCGATCGCGCAGAGCCGGACCACGCGGAGCCGGACGCATCCACAGCATCACGCGACCCCTCGGAGACCGCCGCCGAGACGGTACGGCCCCGGCGGCGCAGGCTGCCGAGAGCATAGAGCATCGCCCGATCCAAGGGGCCCAAGGACACGCCCTCGATTTGCTTTCGGGAACAAACAATGAGAAAATAAATTGGTCTATTTCCCGGTGGCTGGCTTCTCTCTGCCCCGGTGACATCTCGGTGTTAGCAACAGGAAGGTGCATCCCACCCATGCGTCTGGTTCCCGGTCAGTTCGTTGTCCATCCCCATCACGGACCCGCTGTGGTCCTCGACCGCCAGGTCCGGCAGTTGAAGGGCAAGGACGTCGCGTATGTGGAGCTGGACATCCAGGACAAGGGCTTGCGCATCTCCGTCCCCGAGTCGATGGTCAAGGACATCGGCGTCCGGGACGTCAGCAGCCACACCCAGGTGCGCAAGCTGATGTCCCTGCTGGCCAAGCCCAGCGAGCACGTGGAGGAGCAGTGGTCCCGCCGGCTCAAGGCCTTCCAGGAGAAGCTCGCCACCGGCGACCTGCACCGCGTGGCCGAGGTCGTCCGTGACCTGCACCGCCGCCAGGCGGAGAAGGACCTCTCCATGGCCGAGCGCACCCTCTACCGCGATGCCGCGGAGGTGCTGGCCGCCGAGGTCGCGATCGTGCTTGACATCTCCGTGGTCGAGGCCGAGGAGGTCATGGTCCAGGCCGTGGACGGCGTCCCCCTGAAGGACCTCGGGCTGGACCGCGGCAAGGACTCGAAGAGGGACAAGCAGGCCGCCTGATACCCCGGCCGATCTTGTAGATCCAGCGGTCGAAAGAGGCCCGTTCCACGCCCGAAGAGGGCGGCGAGGAGCGGGCCTCTTTCGACCTGCAGACGTATGGGTCAGCGGGCGGTGCGGAAGGTCGCCGTCGCCTGCACGAAGGGCTTGGTCTCGTTCCGGTGCCCGACGCCGGCCCCCTCGCCCCGCTGTCCGGCTGCGGTGGCGCGGTGCTCACCGGAGAACAGCTCGACCTCGACGATCCGCAGGGAGCGCCCGGCGTGCCGGACCCTGGTCCAGGTGGCGATCGCCCCCGAGGCGGGACGCAGGAACCGCACCTGCAGGGATTGGAGATCGTAGCCGGTACGGTCCGGCAGGGCCTGCTGGGCCGCGAGCCCGGCCATCATGCTCAGGGCGCCGCCGTGCGTGGCCCCGTGTGGGTTCTTCAGGACGTCGAGGGCTCCGAAGTCCACGCCCGGTCGGAAGTCCTCCGTCACCGCCGGCCGCTCCTCTCGACGAGGCTCGGCCACCCGGAGCCCGAGCAGCGCCGGGAACGGCGACTCCGTCTCCGGGCCCAGGGGCAGCGCGGCCTGGCGCTCGTAGTGGTCCAGGGCCTCCTCGCTGTTCTCCGCCACGGCCTGGAACCACCCCGTGGCGTGCGCGTACTCCGTCCCCTCGGCGTCCAGCAGGGTTCCCCGGGACGCCCCGCCCAGCCCGTCCACGGAGGTGGCCTGGGTCCAGGCGTCCAGGACGGTGCCGTCGACCGGGAGCGGGCGGGTGAAGTTCAGCTGCAGCTCGGTGGTGACGATCCAGTCCAGGTCCGGGGCGGCCGCATGGACGGACTTGGCCAGGGTGTTGTCCAGCAGGACCGCGGCGGAGAGGGCGGTGGGGCGGTCGTCCGCGTCGCGTGACCACGGGCCGGTGGTCAGGGACCCGGACCGTCCCGGGGCGAACCCGCCGGCCGCCCCGTCGATCTGCACGCGCATCAGCCGTTCCGTGCGGCCGAGCGGAGAGATAGCCTTCCTGCCAGAGCGTGGGTGCGGCGGAATCCGAGGGGCCCGCGGAGCGGTCCCGGTCGTGTCGGTCGTCGGATGGGTCATCCCAGCAACCTAGCGCAGCGGTGGCCGCCGGAGGTGAGGAGGGCCTCGTGTGACCCGACGCATAACAGGTCCGCCATCGATGCGCAAAGATAACAGATTGATAAAGATCTCCGAGCCCCCTGAGGGGGCCTGGCAATTTGCCCGGGCAACCGCGTCAGGCATGGGATGCGGCGGTGCGTCGGACGCCCGCAAACGGAGCGGAGGAGGGCCTGAAACCCCGGTATTCCGCAGAAGCCGGCTTGAAATCAGATCTCATCTCGTTAGGTTGGAAGGGATGGCAGATGATGCAGACACACCACTGACCCACCGACCGACAGCCCCCGTGCTCCGTCCTCCGAGAATCGAGGACGGCGCCGCGTTGTGGCAGATCACGAAGGACTCGAAGGTCCTGGACGTCAACTCGTCCTACTACTACCTGTTGTGGTGCAGGGACTTCGCCGACACCACTGTGATCGCCGAGATCGACGGGCGTCCGGCCGGCTTCGTCACCGGATACCTCCGGCCCCAGGCCCCCACCACGCTGATGGTGTGGCAGGTGGCCGTCACGGAGGCCGCCCGCGGCTACGGTCTGGCCTCCCGCATGCTGGACGAGCTCGTGACGCGCACCTCTGCCCAGGCGCTGGAGACCACCATCACCGAGGACAACGCGGCCTCCCAGCGGCTGTTCGCCAGCTTCGCGGAACGCTTCGGGGCGGACCATGAGATCACCCCGCTCATCACCGCGGAGATGTACCCGGACGGCCACGACACCGAATTCCTGCACCGCATCGCCCCACTGGCGAGTCAGTAGCCGACGCGGGAAGCACCGGCACGTCTTGGCCCCACACGGGCCTCCGGCCGCCTCGATCCTTCACCCACTCGCCAGCCCCACCGCACCAGCTGGCCGCACGCCTCGCGCGCCGGCCACCACCGTCCACGAAAGGGATTCACACCATGGACACCACCGTCTTCACCACCGTCGAGTCAGAGGTCCGCAGCTACAGCCGCGGATGGCCCACCGTCTTCGCCAAGGCCAAGGGCTCCATCCAGACCGCCGAGGACGGCAAGGAGTACCTGGACTTCTTCGCCGGCGCGGGCACGCTGAACTACGGCCACAACCACCCGAAGGTCCAGCAGGCCGTGGCGGACTACCTCACCACCGATGCCCCGGTGCACTCGCTGGACATGATGACCCCGGCCAAGCGGGAGTTCCTGGAGACCTTCCGGGACGTGATCCTCACCCCGCGCGGCCTGGACTACAAGGTCATGTTCCCCGGCCCGACGGGCACCAACACCGTGGAGGCCGCGCTGAAGCTGGCCCGCAAGGTGACCGGCCGCCAGCACGTGCTGTCCTTCACCAACGCCTTTCACGGCATGACGCTGGGTGCACTGGCCGTGACCGGCAACTCGATGAAGCGCAAGGGCGCCGGCATCCCGCTCACCAACAGCTCCAAGATCCCCTATGACGACTACTTCGGCGGGGCCACCGAGGACTTCCTGTGGCTCGAGCGGGTCCTGGACGACTCGGGCTCCGGCGTGGACAAGCCGGCCGCCATCATCGTGGAGACCGTCCAGGGCGAGGGTGGCGTGAACGCTGCCCGGCTCGAGTGGCTCAAGGCCCTGGCGGACCTGTGCGAGAAGCACGAGATCCTGCTGATCGTGGACGACGTCCAGGCCGGCTGCGGCCGAACCGGCACCTTCTTCAGCTTCGAGGAGGCCGGTTTCACCCCGGACATTGTCTGCCTGTCCAAGTCGATCTCCGGCTTCGGCCAGCCGATGGCGTTGACCCTGTTCCGCCCCGAGCTGGACGTGTGGGAGCCGGGCGAGCACAACGGCACGTTCCGCGGCAACAACCTCGCCTTCGTGGCGGCGACCACCTCGCTGAAGGAGTTCTGGGCCGACGACTCGTTCCAGAAGGGCCAGCTGGCCGAGAACATCGCGGTGCTCCGCGGCGGACTCGAGCAGATCGCCGGTGCCGTGGAGGGCTCCTCCGTCCGTGGCCGCGGCATGTTCGGCGGCCTGCACTTCCCGGACCTCGAGGTGGCCGGCAAGGTGGCCGCCGAGTGCTTCGCGCAGGGCCTGCTCGTGGAGACCTCCGGTCCGGACGACGAGGTCCTGAAGTTCCTCGCCCCGCTGAACACCCCGAAGGAGCAGCTGGAGCGCGGCCTCGGGATCGTGGCCGCCGCGGTGGCCACCGTGACCGGTGTCCCCTTCGACTACAAACCCGGCGAGACCAAGCTGGCCGGCGCCGCCTAAGCCCCACCACTACTCATCACGAGAGTGGTAACTGTCGAACCGCGCGGCGTGTCTCGACAGTCACCGCTCTCGTGATCGATGCTCACAGAACGTTTTCCACCGAAAGGAACCCCTCATGCTGGTGACCAACCTGAACGACCTGAATGACACCGAGCGCGATATCAAGTCCGAGACCTGGCGCTCCCGCCGGATGGTGCTGGCCCGTGAGGGTGTCGGCTTCTCCTTCCACGACACCGTGATCTACGCTGGCACGACCTCCACGTTCCACTACGCGAACCACATCGAGGCCGTGTACTGCGTGCAGGGCGAGGGCACCCTGACCAACGAGGTGACCGGCGAGGTGCACGAGATCAAGGACGGCAGCATGTACCTGCTGGACGGCCACGAGAAGCACACCGTGCGGGCCACCACCGAGATGCGCATGGCCTGCGTGTTCAACCCGCCGGTGACCGGCCGCGAGACCCATGACGAGAACGGCATCTACCAGCTGGTACTCGAGGAGGGCTCGGACCGCAAGGTGCCCAAGAAGGCCAACGTGGAGACTCAGGCCATGGCCTGATGGCCTGATCCACACCCCACCCACGACGGCGGCGCGTCACCTGCAGAAGCCTGCACGGCTCCGAATTCCGCCGGACCCACCAGTGGAA
>NZ_JBFARZ010000003.1:0-216357 GCF_040677445.1 Citricoccus sp. NPDC055426 | reverse complement strand
CACGAGCACCACCCCGCCGCGCACCCCGGGGCTGTTGGCCACCGCCGTCGTGCGCTGACTTTGAGGGCGATCCCCACCGGTGGGGATCGCCCTCACAACGTGGGGTGGGTGGGGGACCCTGGTTGCGGGGATCGGAACCCCGGGCCAGAGTGGGAGGTGGGGCCGGGGCATCATAGGGCCCGGCCCCCGGCGGTGAGAAGCACCGCCCACCTCAAGGATAGGAAGGAGACCGATGACTGCGACGGCAACGCAGCACAGAATCGACGCCTACCCCACCCGGAACAACGGTGAGGCCAAGGTCATGCCCCGCGACGGAGCGGTGGTGTGGGGGAGCGCCGGCGACGGCCCGATGGACCAGGCGACCCTGGACGGCTACGACGCCAGGGGCTACCTGACGATCGACCGGCTGGTCAGCGACGAGGAGGTGGCCGGGTTCCACCGTGAACTCGAGCGGCTCTCAAACGACCCGGCCGTCCGCGCGGATGAACGGTGCGTGATCGAGGCGAGCAGCCAGGAGGTCCGCTCGGTGTTCGACGTGCACCGCATCAGCCCGGTGTTCCGGCGGATCGCGAACGACCCCCGCGTGGTGGACCGCGCCCGGCAGCTGCTCGGCTCGGACGTGTACGTCCACCAGTCCCGGGTGAACTTCAAGCCCGGGTTCGAGGGCAAGGAGTTCATGTGGCACTCGGACTTCGAGACCTGGCACGCCGAGGACGGCATGCCCGCCCCCCGGGCCGTGAGCATCTCGATCTCGATGACGGACAACCACTCCTACAACGGGCCGCTGATGATCATGCCGGGCTCGCACCGTGAGTACGTCTCCTGCGACGGGGCCACCCCGGAGGACAACTACCGCAAGTCGTTGGTCATGCAGGGGGCAGGCACCCCGAGCAAGGAGATCCTGACGGACTTCTACGACCGCTACGGGATCGACGTCCTCGAGGGCCGGGCCGGCGGGGCGATCATGTTCGACAGCAACTGCATGCACGCCTCCAACGGCAACGTCACCCCGTTCCCGCGCTCGAACGTGTTCATCGTGTTCAACTCGGTGGAGAACACGCCCGAGGCGCCCTACGCCGCCGCCAGCGCACGCCCGGAGTTCGCCGGTTCGACCGATTTCACCCCCGCCGGAGAGCGCTGACAGTATGCGGTCGGGCGGTCGTCCGGACATTCCGGCGATGGCCATGAGGCCCGGGCGCAGGGCACATCGGCGGGCAACACTTTGCGGGCAATCCCCATCGGTGGGGATTGCCCGCAAAGTCATCTGGCGACGGTGCGACCACCGACGCCGGCTCAGCGCAGCTCGGTGCCCGTGGTGGCGTCGCGGATGATGGCCTCGTCCTCCGGGTGCTCGGCGAGGTGGTCCTGGTGGGCCTCCTCCACGTGCAGGTCGGATCCCTCCACGGACTTCGGCACCAGGGAGACGGCGACGAACGAGACGATCGCCAGGGCGGCGATGTAGACGCCGATGGTCCAGCCGGCACCGGTCTGGTTCAGCAGCAGCTGAGCGATCATCGGGGCGAAGGCGCCGCCGATGATGGAGCCGAACGCGTAGCCGATGGAGACGCCGGAGTAGCGGACATGGGCCGGGAACATCTCCGCATAGAGGGCTGACTGCGGTCCGTAGGACGGGCCGAGCCCGACGGTCAGGATGACGATCGCCAGGGCGAACAACGGCAGCGAGGCGGTGTCCAGGAGGAACCACATGGGGATGGCCCACAGGATGATGATGCCGTAGCCGATCTGGAAGGTGAGTATCTTGCCGATCTTGTCCCCGATCCAGCCGCCGAACATCGTGAACACCAGCCAGCCGAGACCGCCGATGAAGCTGGCGATCAACGTGGCGTCCCTGCTCATCCCGAGGTGGTTCGTGCCGTAGGAGGCGAAGAAGGCGATGACCAGGTAGCCCGCGGCGTTGTTCGCGGCGAAGATCAGGGCGGCCAGGATGACGTTCTTCTTGTGCGACTTCAGCAGCACGCCCAGGGGAGCGGCCGACTCCTTCTTGCGCAGCTGCATCTCCTTGAACACCGGCGACTCGTCCACCGCGCGGCGGATCAGGTAGCCGACGAGGATCAGGACCACGGAGGACAGGAACGGGATGCGCCAGCCCCACGCCAGGAAGGCCTCCTCGCTCATCGAGCTGGTGAGTGCCCACATGAAGAAGGTGGCCAGCAACATGCCGATCGGCACGCCGATCTGCGGGTAGGAGCCGAAGTAGCTGCGCTTGTTCTTCGGCGCGTGCTCCACCGACATCAGGGCGGCGCCGCCCCACTCGCCGCCGGCCGAGAAGCCCTGGGCGATGCGTAGCAGCATCAGCAGGAGCGGAGCCCAGAGGCCGATCTGTGCATAGGTGGGCAGCAGGCCGATCAGGGCGGTGGCGCCGCCCATGCCGATCAGGGTGACGACCAGGACCAGCTTGCGCCCGTACCTGTCTCCGAGATGCCCGGCGACGATGGCGCCCAGCGGACGGAACAGGAAGCTGATGCCCAGGGTGGCCCAGGAGATGACCTGCGCCAGTCCCGGATTGTCTGCCGAGACGGGGGCGAAGAACAGCGGGGCCAGCACGAAGGCGGCGGCCTGGGCGTAGATGAAGAAGTCGTACCACTCGATGGTGGTGCCGACGAGGGTCCCGGCGAGGACCTTGCGCTCTTCCCGGGTGCGCCGTGCTCGGGGTGCCACTGCGGCCTGTGGTTCTGCCATGGGGTGCTCCAGATCGGGTGTGGGGTGACGGTGCTGATTAGTGACCGACCGTTCAGTCACCTTGGAGATCATAGGCGATCTTGTGAGGCCTGTCACACCCTGCT
Organism: Citricoccus sp. NPDC055426; assembly: GCF_040677445.1. NCBI lineage: Bacteria > Bacillati > Actinomycetota > Actinomycetes > Micrococcales > Micrococcaceae > Citricoccus > Citricoccus sp. NPDC055426. Next base: position 213,553 of record NZ_JBFARZ010000003.1, on the reverse strand, counting down.
CGACATCTATCCGGTGGCGAGGCTGTGCCGTGCGCCACCGTCCTGTTAGGGTGGTCGCAATACTGACCGATCGTTCAGGAAGGGCCTTGCCGGATGAGCACCCAGACCGCAGTACCCACCGTCCCCAGCTTCATCGCCGACCGGTGGTGGAGTCCCGCCGAGGGGTCCAGCACCCGGGAGGTGCTGGATGCCACCACCGGTGAGGCCCTGGCCCACTACGGGGCGGACGGCCTGGACCTCGCCGCCGTCCTGGAGCACGGTCGCACCGTGGGGCAGCGCGCGCTCGGTGCCCTGACCCTCCACGAGCGAGCCCTGAAGCTCAAGGAGCTGGCGGTCTACCTCAACGACCGGCGCGAGGAGCTCTACGCGCTCTCGAACCGCACCGGCGCCACGAAGGGCGACAACCAGTTCGACATCGACGGCGGCATCGGCGTGCTCTTCACGCTCTCCTCCAAGGGACGCCGCGAGCTGCCGAACGCCAACGTCATCCAGGACGGCGGGATCGAACCGCTGTCCCGGGACGGGTCCTTCATCGGCACCCACGTCTATACCCGCATCCCCGGGGTTGCCGTCCAGGTCAACGCCTTCAACTTCCCGGTCTGGGGCATGCTCGAGAAGTTCGCCCCCGCGTTCATCGCCGGGGTGCCGACCGTCGTCAAACCGGCCACACCGACCGGCTACGTCACCGAGGCCGCCGTGCGTCTCATGGTGGAATCCGGCCTCCTGCCGGATGGTTCCCTCCAGTTGATCTCCGGTTCCGCTCGCGGCCTGCTCGATGCCATGGACTACCGGGACCTGATGGCCTTCACCGGGTCCGCGGCCACCGCTCAGGGGCTCAAAGCCCACCCCAACGTGATCTCCGGTGGCGTGCGCTTCACGGCGGAGACGGACTCGCTGAATGCCGCCATCCTCGGGCCCGACGCCGTGGAGGGCACCCCGGAATTCGAAGCTTTCGTCAAGTCGGTGGTCACCGAGATGACCGTCAAGGCGGGCCAGAAGTGCACGGCCATCCGCCGCGCCATCGTCCCGGAAACCCAGCGCGCGGCCGTCGCCCGGGCGATCGGTGCCCGGCTCGACTCGCGCGTCGTCGTCGGCTCCCCGCAGGCCGAGGGTGTCACCATGGGCGCCCTGGCCTCGATGGAGCAGCTGCAGGATGTGCGCAGCGCCGTCGAGGACATGGTCGCCGCGGGCGGCGAGCTTGCCTACGGGAGCCTGGACGCACCCACGGTGCGCACAGCCTCCGGTGCGGAGGCCGTCGTCGAGAAGGGGGCCTTCATGTCCCCCGTGGTGCTCACCTGGGCCGACGCCGAGAACGATGTGGTCCACAGCCGTGAGGCCTTCGGGCCCGTGGCGTCCCTGATCGGCTACACGGACGTCGCCGACGCCGTCCGTCTGGCGGCCCGCGGCTCCGGTTCCCTCGTGGCCACCGTCTGCACCAACGATCCCGAGGTCGCCCGCGAGCTGACCACCGGGATCGCCGGCCACCACGGCCGCGTCCACCTGCTCAACCGGGAGACCGCCAAGACCTCGACCGGCCACGGGGCGCCGGTGCCCCATCTCGTCCATGGCGGGCCCGGTCGTGCCGGCGGCGGCGAGGAGCTCGGCGGCATCCGCTCGGTCAAGCACCACATGCAGCGCACCGCACTGCAGGGTTCGCCGAACCTGCTGACGGCCGTGACCGGTGTGTGGCAGACCGGGGCCGATCGGCGGATCGCCGGATCGGAGGCCTTCGGCGCCGAGCCCGGTGCCGTGCACCCCTTCCGCAAGTCGCTGGCCGAGCTGCGGATCGGCGACGCCCTGGCCTCCGACCTCCGCCAGGTCACCCAGGAGGACATCACGGCGTTCGCGCAGACCACCGGTGACACCTTCTACGCCCACGTGGACCAGAAGGCCGCCGAGGCCAACCCGTTCTTCCCGGGGACCGTCGCCCACGGCTACCTCCTGGTGTCCTGGGGCGCCGGCCTCTTCGTGGAGCCGGCCCCGGGCCCGGTGCTGGCCAACTATGGACTGGAGAGCCTGCGGTTCATCACGCCCGTGGCCGCGGGTGATTCCATCCGCATCACCCTGACCGCCAAGAAGATCACCCCGCGCGTGACCGATGAGTACGGCGAGGTCGCCTGGGATGCGATCATCCACAACCAGGACGATGAGATCGTGGCCACCTACGACGTCCTGACCCTGGTCGAGAAGGAGGACACCCTCTACCGGAACTGGACCTCCTGAGGTCCCGCCACCCGGTCCTCGAAGGGGAACGACGGCGGCCGGTCACCCGATCTCCCGGGTGGCCGGCCGCCGTCGTGAGAGGGCGCCGTGAGCGGCGCCGGGCATCTGCTCAGCCGCGGGCGCGCAGCCCGTCCACGATCACGGCGATGGCATTCTCCTCCACCTGCTCCGGGGTGGCCGGGCCATCGGGGCGGTACCACTCCACCAGGGAGTTGATCATGCCGAACATGAGTCGGGTGGTGGTCCGGGGCTCCACGTCGGCGCGGATGATGCCCTCGGCCTGGGCGGCGACCATGAGGTCGGTGACCCGGCGGTCCACGGCCCGGCGCCGCTCGAGGGCGTTGCGCTCGACCTCCGTGTTGCCGCGCAGGCGCAGCAGCAGGGTCACGTAGGGCTGGCGCTCCAGCAAGACCCGGATGGTGGAGCGCAGCGTGTACTCCAGGCGTTCGATGGTGCTGCCCCCGTGGGCCTGGGCATCGTCGCCGATGGCCTCGAGCGGGACCAGCGCCTCGTCGAGTGCGAGCCGCAGCAGGTCACCCTTGGAGGGCACGTGGTGGTAGATCGCCGACTTGCTGACGCCGAGCTCCTCGGCGAGCATGCCCATCGAGGTGGCGTCGTAGCCGTGGCGGTTGAACACCGTGACGGCGATCTGCAACACCGACTCCTGGTCGTATCCCGGGCGCCCCCGCCGGGGGGATGCCGAGGAGGTCGACGGGGCGGTAGCGATCGGCATGGGAGGGCTCCTGAGGGGTCCGGGTCGGGTGGACGTGGTCCCGTCTACTTCTGTCGAAGGTCGTGGATCCGCTTCAGCTTACCGACCGAGCGTGGTAGGGACTCGGGGTCCACTACATCGATCCGGCACGAGGACCCCACGTGGATCTTGATGAGCTTCTGCAGCTCACCGGCTGCGGCCAGGGCGCGGTCCGAGGTGCAGTCGTCGCGGCGCTCGATCTTGACGGCGAGCTGGTCCATACGGTCGGGACGGGTGATCTCCAGTTGGAAGTGCGGGGACAGGCCCGCCACCTTGAGGGCGAGCTCCTCGATCTGGCTGGGGAAGACGTTCACCCCGCGCAGGATGATCATGTCATCCGAGCGGCCGGTGATCCGGCCCATCCGGCGGTGGCCTGGCCTGGCTGTGCCCGGCAGCAGCCGGCTCAGGTCGTGGGTGCGGTAGCGAATGATCGGCAGGGCCTGCTTGGTCAGGGCCGTGAACACGAGTTCGCCCGGTTCTCCGTCTCCCAGGACCTTGGTCTCGTCGAAGGGGTCGAGGATCTCCGGACGGAAGTGGTCCTCCCAGATGTGGCAGCCGTCCTTCGTCTCCGCGGATTCGCCGGCGACGCCCGGGCCCATGACCTCGGACAGGCCGTAGATGTCGCAGGCATCGAGGCCGAACATGTCCTCCAACTCGTGGCGCATCTCCTCGGTCCACGGCTCCGCGCCGAGCACGGCAGTTTTCAGGGAGGTCATGCGCGGATCCAGGCCGGCACGCTGCATGGCGTCGCCGATGGTCAACAGGTAGGTGGGGGTGCACAGGATGGCGTCCGGCTCGAAGTCACGGATCAGCGTGATCTGCTTCTCGGTCTGCCCGCCGGACATCGGGATGACAGTGGTGCCCAGGTACTCGGCGGCGGCGTGGGCACCGAGCCCGCCGGTGAACAGGCCATAGCCGTAGGCGTTGTGGACCTTCCAGCCACGCTGCACGCCGGAGGCCCGCAGGCAGCGGGCGCCCAGCTTGGCCCAGTCGGTCAGGTCCTGCTGGGTGTAGCCGACCACGGTCGCGCGGCCCGTGGTCCCGGAAGAGGCGTGGATACGGGCAACCTGCTGCTGGGGTACGGCGAACATACCGAACGGATAGGTCTTGCGCAGGTCCTCCTTCTCCGTGAACGGGAACTTGGCCAGGTCGGCCAGTTCCTTCAGGTCGTCCGGGTGGACCCCGGCGGCGTCATACTTCTCCTTGTACAGGGGGACGCGCTCGTAGGCGTAGGCGACGGTGTGCTGGAGCCGCTCGAGCTGGATCGACTCGATCTGGTCTCGGCTCATGGTCTCTTCGGCATCCAGGCCGGCGTTCGGTGCGGGGGTGGTGAGCGTCTCGGTCATCTCTAAGCCTTACTCAAGCTGGGGCGTGCGGGGCACGTGGACGGGGAGGGGGGATCAGCGCTTCGGGACGGTGCGGGAGCGGCCGCGGAACTCGAGGATGACCTCAGAGCCCCCGTCCGGCAGGGACTGCAGCACCTGGATGTCGTAGAGGCCGCTGCGGCCCTGGTGCTGCCGGACGTCCGCGACGGCCGTCAGCAGCCGTCCGGGGATGCCCGGCTTGAGGAAGTTGACGTCCACACCGGAGGCCACGGTGATGGTGTCCGCAGACCCCTCCGGAGGATTGCAGGCCAGTGCGAAGGCGGTGTCGGCGAAGGCGAACACCATGCCGCCGTGGGCGATCCCGAAGCCGTTCAACATCTCGGCCCGCAACGTCATGGTGATGGTGGCGTGGCCGTCGGCGATCGAGACCACCTCGATGCCCATCCACTCGGAGGCCGCGTCATCGGCCAGGATCGCATGCAGGTCGCCGCGGGCCCCCGGGGCGGGGGAGGCGGTGGACCCGACGGGGGCGGTGTCCGTCTCGGTCATGGGGACTCCGATCTTTATAGACTGAACGATCATTAGGTAATCTCAAATTGTGATGTGGGTCAAGTTCTGCGCGTCGACACCGTGCGATCGAGCGGTGTTGACATTGGGTGGCTTGGGCCACATATACTGAACGAGCGGTCGGTAATTCGAGGCGCAGGTCTTTCCTGCCGCACCGCAGCAGACCCGCAACACCGTAGACCTTTGACGACCAGCCAGATGAGTCAAGCTCCTTGAACTCCCAGAAGAGGTGGGCACCATGGCCGAACAGAACAGCACCGACGGGCACAGCGGGCACCTGGCCGCCGTCCAGTCGCCCGATGAGGCGGAGGGCCAGCGCCGTTTCGACCAGGTCATCGCCGACGACTCCCGCATCGAACCCCGTGACTGGATGCCGGAGGCCTACCGCAAGGCCCTGACCCGCCAGATGGGTCAGCACGCGCACTCGGAGATCATCGGCATGCAGCCCGAGGCGAACTGGATCACGCGGGCCCCCAGCCTGAAGCGCAAGTCCATCCTGATGGCCAAGGTCCAGGACGAGGCAGGCCACGGGCTCTACCTGTATTCGGCCACCGAGACCCTCGGCACGGATCGGGACACCCTCAACGACCAGTTGATCAGCGGTCGGGCCAAGTACTCCTCGATCTTCAACTACCCGGCTCGGACCTGGGCCGATATGGGCGCGATCGGTTGGCTCGTGGACGGCGCGGCCATCGCCAACCAGGTGCCCCTGTGCCGAGCGTCCTACGGCCCCTACGGCCGCGCCATGGTGCGCATCTGCAAGGAGGAGTCCTTCCACCAGCGCCAGGGCTTCGAGATCCTGCTGACCCTGTCCCGCGGCACCGAGGCCCAGAAGAAGATGGCCCAGGACGCGATCAACCGCTTCTACGCCCCGTCCCTGATGATGTTCGGCCCCTCGGACGCCGACTCGCCGAACTCGAAGCAGTCGATGGCCTGGAACGTCAAGCGTTTCTCCAACGACGACCTGCGCCAGCGGTTCGTCGGCATGATCGTCGAACAGGTCAAGGTCCTCGGCTTGACCCTTCCCGACCCGGAGCTGCGCTACGACGAGGAATCCGGCACCTGGATCCACATGGAGCTGGACTGGGACGAGTTCAAGCGGGTGCTGCGCGGCGGCGGACCGTGCAACGCCCAGCGGATGGCGCGTCGGCGTGAAGCCCACGAGGAGGGCGCGTGGGTCCGTGAGGCAGCGGCCGCCTACGCCGACCGACAGCTGGCAGCCGAGACAGACAAGGAACGAGTGGCATGAGCAAGAACAGCAGCAGTGGGAACGGCAACGGTTCCAATGCGTCGAAGGCACCGGCCACGGCCGGCTGGCCCCTGTGGGAGGCCTTCGTGCGGTCTTCGCGCGGACTGTCCCACGTCCACGCCGGCTCCCTCCATGCCCCGGATGCGGAGATGGCCCTGAGCAATGCGCGTGACCTCTACACCCGGCGCAATGAGGGCGTGTCCCTCTGGGTCGTGCGCTCCACGGACATCCTGGCCTCAGACCCCGACCGCAAGGATGCCATGTTCGAGTCGCCGAAGGGCAAGGACTACCGCCATGCCACGTACTACACCGAGAGTGAAGGGGTGAAGCACCTGTGACCAGCAGTACCGACCACAGCCTGGACAGCTTCGGCGACGCCACGGCGTCCGCCACTCGTGTCACCCCCGGCAACGCCCTGCGTCCCGAGGACATCGCCCTGCAGGACGACCGGCCCGGCAGCGAGGCCGCCGCGCAGTACGCCCTGCGGCTCGGGGACGACGCCCTGATCCTGGCCCAGCGGCTGTCCCACTGGATCTCCCGCGGGCCGGAGCTCGAAGAGGATGTGGCCCTGGGCAACATCGCCCTGGACCAACTGGGCCACGCCCGATCCTTCCTGACCTATGCCGGTAAGGCGTGGGGCCGGACCGAGGACGACCTGGCCTACTTCCGCGAGGAGGAGGAATTCCGCTCCCTGCACCTGGTCCAACAGCCCAACGGCGACTTCGCGGAGACCACGGTGCGCGGACTGTTCCTGGCCGTCTATCAGCACCTGCTCTACAGCCGGTTGCTCGAGTCCTCGGATGCCACGCTGGCCGCCATCTCCGCCAAGTCCCTCAAGGAGGTGGACTACCACCTCGACCACGCCCGGCTCTGGACCATGCGGCTGGGCCGGGGCACGGAGGAATCCACCCGTCGGATGCGCCGCGCCCTGGAGAAGCTGTGGCCCTACACCGAGGAGCCGTTCCTGGACGACGAACTCTTCGACGAGCTCGAGGGCATCGCCCCCCGCCCGTCCACCCTGCGCCAGGACTGGGACCGGCAGGTGCAGGAGATCCTCACCGAGGCCGGATTGGCCGTTCCGGAGGCCCCCTACGCCATGTGCCGGGGACGGCACGGTGAGCCGTCCGAGCACCTGGGGTACATCCTGGCCGAGATGCAGGTGCTGGCGCGCAAGCATCCCGGCGCCACCTGGTAAGCCGTCAGGAGGACGAGCATGACACCCACCGCACTGACCGACCCACTCCACGAGATTGCCTCCCGGGTCACGGACCCGGAGATCCCGGTCCTGACCATCGCCGACCTCGGCATCCTGAGGGGCGTGGCCCAGGAGGGCGACGGCGCCGTCGTCGTGACCATCACGCCCACCTACTCAGGGTGCCCGGCCATGGATGCGATCCGCGAGGACCTGGAGCAGGAGTTCGCTGCCGCCGGGTACGCGGACGTCCGTGTCGAGCTGGTCCTCTCCCCGGCGTGGTCGACCGATTGGATGACCGAGGAGGGCAAGGCCAAGCTCGAGGAGTACGGCATCGCCCCGCCCACCGGCACGGGCCACCGCGGCACGGTCACCCTGGGCATGGCAGTCAAATGCCCGAACTGCCACTCCCTGAACACCCGGGAACTGGCCCGCTTCGGATCCACCTCCTGCAAGGCCCTGTACTCATGCCGGGACTGCCTGGAACCCTTCGACTACTTCAAGGTGCTCTCATGACCACGACTGCCCCAGACACAGCTACTGACCGCCGCCGGGCGTCGTTCCACACGCTCGAGGTGTCCGGGGTGCGCCGGCTGACCGCAGAGTCGATCGAGGTCACGTTCGCGGTGCCCGAACCCCTGGTGGGGGAATACGACTATGCGCCCGGCCAGTATGTGGCGTTGCGCAAGGAGCTCCCCGACGCCGAGGGGAACCTCAGCGAGGTGCGCCGCAGCTACTCGATCTGTGCCGAGCCGCGGCCCGGTGAGATCCGGGTGGCCATCAAGCGCGACCTGGGCGGGCAGTTCTCCACCTGGGCCAATGAGAGCCTGAAGGCCGGGGACACCATGGAGGTGATGAGTCCGGCCGGGGCCTTCATCTCCAAGCACCAGATGACCCATCTCAACCATCCCGAGACGATCGACACGGACAGCGATCATCATTTCGTGGCCGTCGCGGCCGGTTCGGGCATCACCCCGGTCCTCGCCATCGCCCGGACCGTGCTCGCGGCCAATGAGCACGTCCGCTTCGACCTGGTGTTCTCCAACCGGGCCGCCATGGACGTGATGTTCCTCGAGGAACTGGCTGACCTGAAGGACCGCTACCCCGCCCGGTTCGCCCTGCACCACGTGCTGACGCGGGAACAGCGGATCGCCCCGCTGCTGTCCGGCCGCATCGACCACGAGAAGCTGTCCACCCTGCTGTCCACCGTCCTGCGTGCGGACCAGGTCGACGAGTGGTTCCTGTGCGGCCCGTTCGAGCTCGTGCAGATGGTCCGCGACGAGCTGGCCGAGATCGGCGTCGACGCGGACAAGGTCCGCTTCGAGTTGTTCACGACTGGGAAGCCGGCCAAACCGGAAGGCCACATCGGCCGACCGGTCGAGCTCGACGAGACCGGCGACAACGTCCAGATCACGTTCACCCTTGACGGACTCCAGGGCGAGGTCGCCTCGCCCAAAGGCCAGCGCGAGACGGTGCTGAACGCCGCGCTGCGGGTCCGCCCGGATGTCCCGTTCGCCTGCGCCGGCGGCGTCTGCGGCACCTGCCGCGCCAAGGTGGTCACCGGTTCCGTGGAGATGGACGAGAACTACGCGCTGGAGCCGGACGAGATCGAGAAGGGCTACATCCTGACCTGCCAGTCCCACCCGACCTCGGACGAACTCGTCGTCAACTACGACGCCTGACACCGAGGCCGCCACCCACGCGCTATGATCGGCGCCGACTATGGCCAGGAGGCCCACCCATGATCGACCTGAACATCGCCGACGGGATCGCCGAGGTGGTCCTGAACGCCCCGGACAAGATGAACGCGCTGGACCCGGAGGCGCTCGCGGCGCTGGGCACGGCGTACGACGACGCCGCTGCCGCCGCCTCCCGCGGGGAGGTACGGGCGCTGCTTCTGCGCGGCGAGGGCCGCGGCTTCTGCGCGGGCCGGGACATCTCCGGCGTCGATCCGGCCGACGACGACGTGCTGGGCTACCTGGGGGGCCGCGTGACCCCGCTGCTGCAGAAGATGGCGTCCTTCCCTGCACCGACGTTCGCGGCCGTCCAAGGCGCCTGCCTCGGCGTGGGCCTCGGGCTGGCGATCGCCACGGACGTCGTCTATGTGGCCGAGAACGCCAAGATCGGCTCCCCGTTCGCCAACCTGGGGGCCACGCTGGACTCCGGCGGACACTGGCTGTTCGCCGAGCGGCTGGGCACCCACCGGACCCTGGACCTCATCTACACGGCCGAGCTGATCAGCGGAGCCGACGCGGTGGCCTCCGGGCTGTTCTCCCGGGCCATGCCCGCCGAGACCCTGCTGGAGGACACCCGGGGCATCGTCGCGAAGGTGGCATCCGGCGCCACCGGGGCCTTCCTGGCCTCCAAGGACCTCGTGGCGCAGATCCGCGACCAGAGGCTGGGGCTGTGGGAATCCATGGCCGACGAGAACCAGGCCCAGGCCGACCTGTGCGGCACCGCCGACTACGCCGAGGGCTTCGCCGCCTTCCAACAGAAGCGCAAGCCGGTGTTTCGGGGCGCTGTCTAGAGCCGAGACCGGCTACAGGACCGTGAACCCCGCGGGCAGGTCTCCGCGGCCCGTGATGGCCATGACCAGATCGACCGCCTGGCCGTTCTCGACCGCGAGCTCGGCCGCCAGCCGGATGACCTCGGGCCACGCCGCCGAGAGTCCCGATGGGACCTCCTGCCCCGTGGCGCGGGCCAGGTCCGCCGTGTGGACGGCCAGCTCGAAGGTGCGGCTGGGCAGGTAGCCCGCCAGGGTCATGGTGCCGACCGGTGTGCGCAACAGTGCGTCGTCCGGGGTGCGGTCCACCACCGCCATGGTGAGGACGCGGTCCCGGTCGATGGCCTGGGCGGGCTCGTCCCCCAAGGCCTGACCGGCGAGCCGGCCGCGTTCGGCGACTCCCTCGTCATCGTGACGGCCCCAGAAGGCCCGGTAGTACGCGACCGGACCGTCGACGAAGGGGGCACCCGGTTCCGTCCCGGCCTCCAGGTAGGCGGTGACGTTGACGATGGCGCGGTTCACGTGGCCGGCAAGGTCCCGCACAGTCCATTCGCCGAGGCCGGGGGCCTCCCAGTCGGTGATGTTTGCACACACGGCGGCCAGCGCCGTCGACGCTGCCCGGTAGGCCTCGACGTGGGGTCGCGGGGCTGGTCCGGTGGAGTGCTGGCTGTTGGAAGGTTGGGTGGCGACGGTGGGGTTCATGACCTCAGGCTCCCATGGGTGTAGGGCAAAGGTCAGCCTCTGGTTGACGTCGACCCCGGGTGATGCGAACCTTTAGTGAACGATTGGTCGGTAATTCATGACGAACGGAGCCGTAGTGAGCGAAGCATTTCTGGTCGGAGGGGCCCGCACCCCGGTGGGCCGGTATGGGGGCGCACTCTCCGCGATCCGCCCGGACGACCTCGCGGCCCTCGCCGTCCGCGCCGCAGTGGAGCGGGCCGGCCTCGACCCGGCGGTCGTGGACGAGGTGATCTACGGCAACGCCAACGGGGCCGGCGAGGAGAACCGCAATGTCGCCCGCATGGCCTGGCTGCTCAACGGGTATCCGGACCATGTTCCCGGGATCACCGTGAACCGCCTGTGCGCCTCCGGGATGAGCGCTATCCAGATGGCCTCGCACATGATCCGGGCCGGCGCCGCGGACGTGGTGGTGGCCGGCGGGGTCGAATCGATGTCCCGCGCGCCGTGGGTGATGGAGAAGCCGTCCAAGCCCTTCGCCAAGCCCGGCGAGGTCGTGGACACCTCCATCGGTTGGCGCTTCACCAACCCCGCCTTCCTCTCCGGTGAGTGCTCCCGGGACGGCAAGGCCACCTTCTCCATGCCGGAGACCGCCGAGGAGGTCGCCCGCGTCTACAACACCTCCCGCGAGGACTGCGACGCCTTCGCCGTCCGATCCCACGAGCGCGCCCTCGCCGCGATCCAGGCGGGCCGCTTCGCTCCAGAGATCGTCCCGGTCACCGTGAAGGGCCGCAAGGGCGCCGAGACGACAGTGGACACGGATGAGGGCCCGCGCGCCGGGACCACGGCCGAGGTCCTGGCCGGGCTGCGCCCGGTCGTGAAGGGCGGCTCCGTGGTGACGGCCGGCAACGCCTCCACCCTCAACGACGGCGCCTCGGCCATCATCGTGGCCTCCGAGGCCGCGGTCGCGAAGTACGGCCTCGCACCGCGGGCCCGGATTCTGGCGGGGGCCTCGGCCGGCCTCGCCCCGGAGATCATGGGCATGGGTCCGGTTCCCTCCTCCCGCAAGGTAATGGAACGCACCGGCACCGCGGTCGGCGAGCTGGCCGCCGTCGAGCTCAACGAGGCCTTCGCCTCGCAGTCCCTGGCGAGCATGCGCGCCTTGGGCCTGGACGCCGGGACGGTGAACAACGACGGCGGCGCAATCGCCCTCGGACATCCGCTCGGCTCCTCCGGGTCCAGGATCGTCATCACCCTGCTGGGCCGTCTCGAGCGGGAGGCCTCCGCCGGGGCCAAGGGACTGGCGACCATGTGTGTGGGCGTCGGCCAGGGGGCCGCGATGCTGGTGGAGGCCGTCTGATGGCGGCCAGCCCGAGTCTGGACACCGGGTCCTTCACCACGCTGCTCGTCGAGGAACGTGGTGACCGCCTCGTGGCCAGGCTGCACCGCCCGGAGGTGCGCAACGCGATCGACCAGGTGATGGTCGACGAGTTGCACGCCGTGTGCGCGCACCTCGAGCGGGTCCCGAAGACGCTCATCCTCACCGGGACCCCGGGAGACCCGGAAGCGGGGACGAAGGGGATCTTCGCCTCCGGCGCGGACATCGCCCAGTTGCGCGAACGCCGCCGGGGCGACGCGCTGGCGGGGATCAACTCCACGATCTTCGACCGGATCGCGGCGCTTCCGATGCCCGTCATCGCGGCCCTGGACGGCTATGCGCTCGGCGGGGGAGCGGAGCTCGCCTACGCCGCCGACTTCCGCATCGGCACCGAGGCGCTGCGGATGGGCAACCCCGAGACGAACCTAGGGATCATGGCCGCCGCCGGCGCGACCTGGCGGCTCAAAGAGCTGGTGGGGGAGCCGCTGGCCAAGGAAATCCTGCTGGCCGGGAAAGTGCTGCGCGGCTCGGAGTGCCTGGCCGCCGGGCTGATCACCGAGCTCGTGGCCCCGGAGTCACTGATGGACGCGGTCCATGCGCTGGCCGATCGTATCGGTGCGCAGGACCCGCTGGCCGTGCGGATCACCAAGTCCGTGTTCCGCGCTCCGCGGGAGGCGCACCCCGTGATCGACACCCTGGCCCAGGGAATGCTCTTCGAATCCGACGCGAAGTTCGAGCGCATGCAGGCGTTCCTCGACAAGACGAACAGGAAGTAGACCCGTCATGACTGATTCGCCCGAGACCAACGGCGCGCCTGCGCCGACGACCACTCCCTCCGATCCGGCTGTCTCTGCTGTTCCCTCTGTGCCGGCCCGGGTCGGTGTGCTCGGCGGGGGCAGGATGGGCGCCGGGATCGCCCATGCCTTCCTCATCCAAGGCGCCGACGTGCTCGTGGTGGAGCGCGATGAGGCCGCGGCAGCCGCCGCCCGGGAACGCGTCGAGTCCTCGACCGCGAAGTCCCTGGAACGCGGTGTCCTGGACGGGAACCTGGACGAGATCCTTCAACGGTTCACCGTCTCGGTGGACCAGGCGGACTTCGCCGACCGCGACCTGGCCGTCGAGGCCGTACCGGAGGACTGGGAGTTGAAGGTGTCCTCCCTCAAGGCCGTGGAGGCCCACCTCGGCCCGGAGGCTGTGCTGGCGTCGAACACCTCCAGCCTGTCCGTGACCGGTCTGTCCGCCGAGTTGATCCGGCCGGAGCGGTTCCTGGGCCTGCACTTCTTCAACCCGGTCCCCGCCTCGACCCTGATCGAGGTCGTCATCGGTGCCCAGACCGCCCCGGAACTGGTCGAGGCAGCCCGAGGGTGGACGGCCGGACTGGGCAAGACCCCGGTGGTGGTCAACGACGCCCCCGGCTTCGCCTCCTCCCGGCTCGGGGTCGCCATCGCCCTGGAGGCCATGCGCATGGTCGAGGAGGGCGTGGCCAGTGCCGAGGACATCGACAACGCCATGGTGCTGGGCTACAAGCACCCCACCGGGCCGCTGCGCACCACGGACATCGTCGGACTGGACGTCCGCCTGGGCATCGCCGAATACCTGGCCTCCACCCTCGGCGACCGCTTCGACCCGCCCCAGATCCTGCGCGACAAGGTCGCCCAGGGCCACCTCGGCCGCAAGACCGGCCACGGCTTCTTCGACTGGACCTGATCACCCCGACCCCGAACACAGAACCCCAGACCCCCAGGATCGCGGCCGCGCCAGAGGTCGAGACACGCCGGCCCAGTCGACAGTTACCGCTCTCGTGATCCGGGTCCGCGTTCCGGTCAGCGGGCGTCGACGTCCTCGAAGATGAGGAACGTCTGGGTGTCGAGCACCCCGGGCATCGACTGGATCTGGTCGAACACCACGCGCCGCAGGTCCAGGTTGTCCCGGGCCCGCACCAGCATGATCACGTCGAAGTTCCCGCCCACCAGGCTGACGTGATGGACCTCGGGGATCGCGGACAGGGCATCCCGCATCTCCCGCCAGCCGTGCTGGCGCAGCTTGAGGGTCACGTAGGCGGAGGACCGCAGCCCGGCGCGCACGGGCTCCACGACCGCGCTGTACCGGGTGATGACCCCGTCCTCCTGGAGCCGGTTGATCCGGGCGTAGGCGTGGGCCCGGGAGACATGGACCCGCTGGGCCAGGGCCGTGACGGACTGGCGGGCGTCCCGGGTGAGTTCGGCGAGGATGCGCTGGTCCACGTCGTCGAGCCGGGCCGGTGTGTTCTCCATCGGATCCCCTTCTGGATTTCGGCATCAGAACATCCATCAAAATATCCTGAATGGGCGGATACGTCCACGATGTCCAGCAGATGTGGCGACGGATGCCCCGCCGGAGCCACACTGGGAGCAGCAAAGTGTCGTCAACAGTGACGGCGGACACCTTCCGCACTGGAGGAACCATGGAGATCACGGACACCGCCCGGAGTTTCGGCATCTCGCCCGAGGACTACATGCTCCCGGCACGGCACCTGATCCGGATGGTGGATCCGGACGGAGCCCTGTTGCCCGCCGAGGAGCAGGGCACCGAGCCGGGACACGAATACCCGATCCCGGACGACGAGGTCCTGTTGCAGGCCTACCGCAAGCTCGTGGCGGGCCGGCGCATCAACGACCAGAACTCGGCCCTGGTCCGCCAGGGCCGGATGGCGGTCTACCCCTCCAGCCACGGCCAGGAGGCCTGCCAGGTGGCGGCGGCCGCCTGCCTGGCCGAGGGCGACTGGCTCTTCCCCACCTACCGGGACACCGTCGCCGTGATCTCCCGCGGCGTGGACCCGATGGACGTGATGACCATCTTCCGCGGCGACTGGCACGGCGGCTACGACCCCCAACACGAGAAGGTCGGCATCCAGTCCACCCCGCTGACCACCCAGCTGCTGCACGGCGTCGGCGTGGCGCATGCGGCCCGGTTGCGCGGCGAGGACACCGTGGTGGTGGCCTTGTGCGGGGACGGCGCCACCAGCGAGGGGGACTTCCACGAGGCCCTGAACTTCGCGGCCGTCTTCCAGCTACCCGTGATCTTCTTCGTGCAGAACAACCAGTATGCGATCTCCGTGCCGCTGGCCCGCCAGACCGTCGCACCCTCCCTGGCCCACAAGGCGGTGGGCTACGGCATGGCCGGAGAGCGCGTGGACGGCAACGACCTGGTGGCGCTGCTGTCCGTGCTGGAACGCGGCGTGCGGCTGGTCCGCGCCGGGGCCGGCCCGCTGCTGGTGGAGGCCCACACCTACCGCATCCAGGCCCACACCAATGCCGACGACGCCACCCGCTACCGCGACGATGCCGAGGTCCAGGAGTGGTTGGCCAAGGACCCGGTCACCCGGATGCGGACCTACCTGAGTGGCCGCGGCCTGCTGACCGAGCAGCTGCAGGCGCAGTTCGAGCAGGAGGCGGAGGATGTCGCCAGGGCCCTGCGGGACGGCATGAACCGCGAGGTCACCCCGGACCCCCAGGAGCTGTTCCGGCACGTCTACACCGTCCCCACGCCCCAGCTGGCCGAACAGGCGGAGCGGCTGGCGGAGGAACTGACCCGTGAGGAGGCATCATGAGCAGCAGCGAGAGCACCAGCACTGATACCAGCACCAGTACCAGCACTGACACCAGCACCGGCGCCGTGGAGGTGGCTGTCGACGCGGCCCGTGAGGCCGCCACCCGGGCCGGGGGCGCGGGGATCCCACGGGAACGCCCGGAGTCCCCGAAGGCACCGGTGCGGACCGGCCCGGTGACCATGGCCAAGGCGCTCAACGCGGCCCTGGCCGATGCGATGACGGCCGAGGCCGGCGTCGTGATGTTCGGCGAGGACGTGGGCACCCTGGGCGGGGTCTTCCGCATCACCGACGGGCTGGCCGAGCGTTTCGGCACCGGCCGCTGCTTCGACACCCCGCTCGCCGAGTCCGGCATCGCCGGGATGGCCGTGGGCATGGCGATCAACGGGATGCGTCCGGTCATCGAGATGCAGTTCGACGCCTTCGCCTACCCGGCGTTCGAGCAGATCGCCTCGCACATCGCCAAGATGCGCAACCGCACCGGCGGCCGGATGGCCCTGCCGATCGTCATCCGCATCCCGTACTCCGGGGGCATCGGCGGGGTGGAGCACCACTGCGACTCCTCCGAGGCCTACTACGCCCACACCCCCGGGCTGAAGGTCGTCACCCCGGCCACCGTGGCGGACGCCTACCTGTTGCTGCGGGCCGCGATCGACTCCGATGACCCCGTGGTGTTCATGGAGCCGAAGAAGCTGTACTTCGCCAAGGACCCGGTGGACCTGGACGCGCTGCGGGAGAAGTACGAGTCGGAGCACGACGCCGGCCGGCCCGGTCCCGGGGACGGGTCCGGCATCGCTGGGGGCAGGGATCCGCGGGCCGCGCTGGAATCCGGCGGGGCCGCCGTCGCGCGTCAGGGCACCGATGCCACGCTGGTGGCCTACGGGCCGTCCGTGCCCACGGCGCTGGCCGCCGCCGAGGCGGCGCAGGCCGAGGGGCGATCGCTGGAGGTGGTGGACGTGCGGACCATCGTGCCGTTCGACGACGCCACCGTGGCCGCCTCGGTGCGCAGGACCGGGCGCGTGGTGGTCATCTCCGAGGAGACCGGCTTCGGCTCGGTGGCCGGGGAGATCGCCGCCCGCCTCCAGGAACGGTGCTTCCACTCACTGGCCGCCCCGGTGCTGCGCGTGACCGGATTCGACGTGCCGTACCCGGCGCCGAAGCTGGAGCAGTATTTCCTGCCGTCGGTGGACCGCATCCTGGACGCCGTGGACGACCTGCAATGGGAGGACTGAGATGACCGTGCGCACCTTTCTGCTGCCGGACTTGGGGGAGGGCCTGACCGAGGCGGACATCGTCCGGTGGCTGGTCGCCGCCGGGGACACCGTGGCCGTGGACCAGCCGATCGCCGAGGTCGAGACCGCCAAGTCGCTCGTGGAGGTGCCCTGCCCCTTCGCCGGGACGGTGGCGACCCTGCACGCCGAGGCGGGCACCACCCTGGAGGTCGGCCTGCCGCTGATCTCCGTCGAGGACGGCGTCAGCTCAGACGAGGGGAACACCGCCGCCCCGGCCGAGGGTGCCCAGCCCTACGGTGAGGAGGAACTCGCCGGGGCCCGGCCGGAGGCGGCCGGTTCAGCAGGCCACGGGGAGGACAGCGAGGAGGACGACGGCGGCTCCGGCAACGTCCTGATCGGCTACGGCACCCCCGGCGGAGCCGCGAAGGGACGTACCCGGCGGCCCCGGCGTGCGGCGCCGGCTACTCCGCCGGCCGCAGCCCCGCCGGGCCCCTCGACCGACGCCCCCACCGCAGAGCCTCGGAACGCGCCCCGCGTGGTGAACCCGCTCGTGCGCAAGCTGGCCCGCGAGACCGGGGTGGACCTCGCCGCCGTGCGGGGGACCGGGCCCGGTGGGCTGATCATGCGCGCCGACGTGCTCTCCTCGGCCGGCACCGGAGCAGATGCCGCCGGGGCTGAGACCGACTCGGCGGTATCGGCCTCGGCGGCCGGAGGGGCGTCGTGGGCTCCGGAACCCACCGAGGCACTGGACCCGCGCACGGGACTGACCGTGGCCGGCGTCGAGAAGGTCTCCGGGGTCCGCAAGGTGACGGCCGCCGCCATGACCCGCTCGCGCCAGGAGATCCCCGAGGCCACCGTGTGGGTGGACGTGGACGTCACCCCGCTGGTCGAGCTGCGGGCCTCGATGAAGGCGCGCGGCGATCAGGCCGTGCCCGGACTGCTCGCCTTCGCCTCCCGCTTCGCGCTCGCCGGCCTGGCGCGCTACCCGGCGCTGGGGCACCGCTTCGAGCAGGACGGTGCGGGTGGGCACCGGATCGTGTCCTTCGAGGGAGTCAACCTCGGCTTCGCGGTGCAGGGCGAGCGCGGGCTCGTGGTGCCCTCGATCCGCCGCGCCCACCAGATGAGCGCCCGTCAGCTGGACGCGGAGCTGCGGCGCCTGACCGAACTGGCCCGCTCCGGCAAGGCCACACCGCACGATCTGGGCGGGGGCACCTTCACCATCAACAACTACGGGGTCTTCGGCACGGACGGCTCGGCGGCGATCATCAACCACCCCGAGGCCGCGATCCTCGGGATGGGACGGATCATCGACCGCCCCTGGGTGGTGGGCGGCGAGTTGGCCGTGCGCAAGGTGATGCAGCTGTCCCTCGTGTTCGACCACCGCATCTGCGACGGCGGCACGGCCGGCGGGTTCCTGCGCTACGTGGCGGACTGCTTCGAGGACCCGACGGGGCTGCTGGCCGACCTGTAGGACGGGTGATCCGCTGAGCTGGTCAGGTGTCCTGGCTTTCGAGCGCGTCCTGACGGTCCCGGCGAGAGTGCAGCACCCGGACGACGAGAAGGTCGCCGGTCGCGGTGGGTTGGTAGAAGAGCCCGTAGGGGAAGTGTCGCATCCTGGCTCGCCGGAGCGCATCGAACCCCTCCACGGGCGGTGCACCCCGTGGGAACAGCTGGAGCCGCTCCACGGCCGCGTCGACTGCGGCAAGGAACCTCTCGCCGAGGTCCGGATCGATGTCGGCGCAGTGGTCTGTGACCTCTTCCAGGTCTCTGACGGCCTCCGGCGTGAGGATCACCTTCATCGGCGGTTGCGGAGTCCGGCGTGGACATCGCTCCAGTCCTGCAGCGACTCCGGCTCGGCCTGGGCGGCATCCATCGCTGCGACGATCGCCTCGCGCTCCTCGTCGCTGGGGCGGTACGTGGCCTCACCGAAGTGGGTGCGCAGGGCCTCTTGGATGACCTCGGAGCGACTCCGGTGTTCCACGGACCGGGCACGTTCCACCAGGTCGTACAGTTCTTCGGGAAGGGTGACTGCCACCTTGCGCACTGCCATGCCGACCTCCTGGGTATGAGTTCATCATACCGATACACCGGGGTGTCATCGAGAGGTGTTCGGAGACACCGCCAAGGGGTTGTCCAGCTCGCTCGCGTAGGCCAGTGCGCCCGCCGGGAAGATCCACGGTGCGGACGAATCAGGAGCCGGCCGTGACCGTGGGGTCTGTGGTGCTCGGCTCGCTCACCGGTGACAGGTTCAGGTAGTAGGACATCAGGTCTTCGGCGGCGGCCGGATCCATGAAGGTGACCATGCCCCACGCCATGAGCAGGCACAGCAACACGCTGACGGCGATCCATATCGCACTCAGGCGGCCGAGGAAGCGCAGCTCGCGGGCCGTCTCCGGGTCGCCGTCGTGGCCACGGTCTGGCCGGAGCGGTGGTCCTGACGCAGGCGCAGGATCCGGTTGCCGTGGCTGGCGAGCAGGATGTCCTCGCCAAGGCTCCTCGAGGTGGCGCCGGAGAAGGTCCGGGCGCCCGGTCGCCGGACTGGCCCGTTCAGTCAATATGTGCGCCGATGTCAAAGGAACCATCGGCAGATCTTCGACAAGGTCCCAAGTTCGGGGGATCTTGACTAGACTTCAGTGATGGCCCTCACCACCCCCGCCTCCACCGTGACCCCCGACCTCGACCCGGTGGTCCTCGGCCGCCGCCTGCGCCATCTGCGCAAGGAGGCCGGGCTGACCCTGGATCAGGCCGCCGAGGCCGTGGGGGCCACCGGCTCCCATCTCTCCCTCGTGGAGAACGGCAAGCGGGAACCCCGGCTGTCCCTGGTCTCCAAGCTGGCCTCTCTCCATGCCACCACGGTGGAGGAGCTGCTGGCCACCGAGGCGCCCAGCCGCCGGGCCGCCCTGGAGATCGCCGTGGAGAAGACCCAGCGCAGCGAGTACTACGCCAGCCTCGGCCTGCCCCAGATCAGGATCTCTCCCCGAACCCCCACCGAGGTCCTCGAGGTCATCGCCGGGCTGGAGGCCGAGCTGAACCGGCGCATGGAGGAACAGGCCGCCACCCCGGAGGAGGCCCGGCGGGCCAACTCCGAGCTGCGCCAGGAGATGAAGGAGCGCAACAACCACTACCCGGAACTGGAGCGCAAAGCGCAGAGCCTGCTGGACGCCGTCGGGCATGCCGGGGGTCCCCTGAGCCACCACGCCACCGCCGACCTGGCGGACCACCTCGGCTTCTCGGTGCAGTCCGTGGCCAACCTGCCGCACTCCACCCGTTCCGTGACGGACCTGAAGAACCGACGCTTCTACCTCTCCCGAGCGCGCAACCCGGACCACGACCAGCGCTCGGTGCTGCTGCAGGCGGTCGCCTCCTACGTGCTGGGCCACGGGGAGCCGGTGGACTACTCGGACTTCCTGCGCCAGCGCGTCTACACCAACTACTTCGCGGCGGCGCTGATGATGCCGCAGAAGGAGACGGTGAAGTTCCTCAAGAACGCCAAGGCGCAGCGGGACCTGGCGATCGAGGACGTGCGGGACGCCTTCGGCGTCTCCTATGAGTCCGCAGCCCACCGCTTCACCAACCTGGCTACCGAACACCTCGGCATCACCTGCCACTTCCAGAAGGTCCACGAGTCCGGCATCATCCACAAGGCCTACGAGAACGACGGGGTGTCCTTCCCCGCCGACCACACCGGGGCGATCGAGGGGCAGCAGGTCTGCCGGAACTGGACCTCGCGTGAGGTGTTTAGCGTGGGCGACCGCTTCCGCGCCTTCAACCAGTACACGGACACCCCGGCCGGGACGTACTGGTGCACCGCCGTGGTGGAGGGCCATTCCTCGGGGTTCTACTCGCTGTCCATCGGGCTGCCGTTCGAGCACGCCCGCTGGTTCCGCGGGGCGGACACCACCTCACGCTCCGTGTCCCGATGCCCGGACCCGACGTGCTGCCGCGTGCCATCACCGGACCTGGAGGCCGATTGGGGCGGGCATGCCTGGCCCGCCGCCCGGGCCAATGCGCACCTGCTGGCAGCCCTGCCGGCCGGCGCCTTCCCCGGCGTGGACGAGGTGGAGGTCTTCGAGTTCCTCCGGGCCCAGGACCGGCGACCGGCCGGAGGGGGAGAAGCCTAGGCCACGCAACGCCAGACGTCGCGCATTTGTGAGAAAATGGTGGTCAGCCAAACTCACGGAAGGCACCCGACCCGTGGACGGGTCAGGTGCTGGGGGAGGCCTTCGCACCGAAGGAAAGTGACGTATACATGCAGTTGAGCCCCGGCAAGCTGGTTGTTCACCCCCACCACGGTCCCGCGGCGGTCACGAACCGCACGCAGCGCACCGTGAAGGGGACGGAGGTGACCTACATCGAGCTCACCATCCGGAGCAACAACCTGGTGGTGTCCATCCCGGAGTCCAAGGTGGAGGACATCGGTGTGCGCGAGGTCTACGGCCTGGCCCACCTGCGCACCCTGCTCGAGGTGGTGCAGGAGCCGTCGGGCGTGGAGGAGAAGCAGTGGTCCCGCCGGATGAAGGCGAACCAGGAGAAGGTGGCCTCCGGGCTGCTGGAGCAGATCGCCGAGGTGGTCCGGGACCTGGGCCGCCGCCGGGACACCAAGGGGCTGTCCATGGCGGAGAAGGACCTGTTCCGTGCCGCCCAGACCCCGCTGGCCGCCGAGGTGGCCCTGGCCCTGGACGTCTCCGATGACGAGGCCGTGGAGGTCATCGACGCCGTGGCCAACGGCGCCTCGCTGGACGAGCTGGGCTTCGCCGCGGACGGCTCCGCCACGGGCGCCGAGCCCGCGATGGCCTGAGACGCAGGAACATCATCCCCACCGGGGCACAGAGTGACCGCACCACGTCACAACGGTGGGGGTGATGTCATTCTGTGCCCAGGGTGCGCGGCAGGGAGTCGCAGAGTCAGGCTGAGGTGCGGCGGTGGATCGACTTGTAGCTCAGGTAGGCGCTGAGCCCCTCGACCCCGTACTCCACGCCCATCCCGGAATCGTGCCTGCCGCCGAACGGCGCGGCGTGGTTGGACCCGAAGAAGTTGATTCCCACGGATCCCGAGTCCACCCGGCGGGCCACCTCCAGCGCCCGGTCCTCATCGCCCCCGAAGACGATCCCGCCCAGGCCGAACTCGGTGTTGTTGGCCAGCGCGATCGCCTCGTCGGCGGACCAGTCAACGCTCGAGGCGCCCACGGCGTCCGGTGAGCCGGGGCTGGAAGGCGACAGGCCGTCGTCGTACTTCAGGATGGAGATCACCGGGCCGAAGATCTCCTCGGCGGAGATCCGCATCTGGGGAAGGACATCGGCGAAGACCGTCGGCTGGATGAACACGCCGTCCTCCAGCCCCCGGCCGAGCGACCCGCCGTCCGCCGCGGCTCCACCGGTCACCGCGCGGGCGCCCTCGGCGTGGGCAGAGTCCACGAACTCCATCACGGTCTCGTACTGGGCGCGGTGCGCGACCGGGCCGAAGACCGTGGCCTCGTCCAGCGGATCGCCCTGCGGTGCCGCGGACACGGTCTCGGCCACCATCCGCACGACCTCCTCGTAGCGGGAGGCCGGGGCGATGATCCGGCTGGAGATGTAGCAGGTCTGGCCGGTGTTGCGCAGGCAGGAGCGGATCAGCACGGAGGACATCGCATCCAGGTCCGCATCCGGCAGCACGATGGCTGAGGACTTGCCGCCCAGCTCCAGGGTCACCGGCCGCAGCAGCTCGCCGCAGGCCGCCGCGATCTTCCGGCCCACCGGGGTGGAGCCGGTGAAGGCGACCTTGTCCACGCCCGGATGCCTCACCAGCGCGTCACCGAAGCGGCCGGGGCCGGTCAGGAAATTCACGACGCCGGCCGGGACGCCTGCCGCGTGCACCGCATCGATCACGAAGCGCAGGGACAACGGGGTGGGGGAGGCCGGCTTGATCACCACGGTGCAGCCGGCCAGCAGGGCCGGGGCCAGCTTGATGACCACCAGGTTGATCGGGAAGTTCCACGGGGCGATCAGCCCGCAGACGCCGATGGGATCCCGGTCCACGAGCGACTCGGCGCCGCCGGCAGGGAACGGCCTGATGTCCTCGCCGTCCAGCCAATCCGCCAGGGAGGCGAAGTAGCGGAAGATGCCGGCCGCGTTGGCGGCGGCCCCGCGGGTCTCCGAGATCGGCGACCCGTTCTCGCGGGTGTTCGTCAGGGCCAGGAGCTCGGACCTCGCCTCGATCTCCTCGGCGATCCGCAGCAGGTACTCGGCACGCTGGGAGGCGGTGAGTGCACCCCAGCCGGACAGCGCCCGGCGGGCCGAGCCGACGGCGACGTCCAGATCCTCGGCGGTGGCGGCGGGGACTGATCCCCACTGCTCCCCGGTGGCCGGGTCCGTGACCGGGTTACGGGTCTCGTCTGTGGCCTTCCGCCAGTCACCGTTGACGTAGAAGTCGTCGACGTGGGTATACGGCAGTTCCAACGCCGCCCGGCGGGCGCGGGCGTCGGGCACGGCGTGACCGGGGGGCGCCACAACGGCGGGGGCGATGTCACTGTGAGTCTGAGGGGTCGGGGTGGTCATCGGATCACCTCGGTGCGCAGCAGGGCGTTGTTGCGTTCGAGGTCCGCCTGCGCCATGCGGACCGCCGCCTCCGTCTGGAGCTCCGGAACGATCTCGTCGGCGAGTCGCTTCATGTAGAAGGCGACGTCCTGGCCGAACCACTCGCAGGACATGGCGATCCCAGCCAGGTCGAAGCGCCACAGTCGGTCGGAATCCCGCACCAGCGCATCCTCCAGGGAGAAGGCCACCTTCCGGGTGTCGTGGCCGTCAATGATATCGCAGACCCGCTCGACGAAGCCGGGGTCATAACCGAGGTCCGGCAGGACGCGGCGTGCCACCTTCATGCCCTCGACCTCGTGCTCGAAGCGGATGACGGCCTGGCGCCAGTCCCCGGCGCCGCGGAATCCCTCGGAGACGATCCGGGACTGGTCCACGTGGGCCCAACCGGTGTCATGCAGGATGATGGCCACCATCACCATCTCGCGATCCGCCTCCGGGTAGGCATCGCACAGCCTCGCGGCGTAGGCGGCCACGATCGGCAGGTGCAGGTCGTTCGCGCGGGAACGGGTCTCCGGCACGATGGCGGACCATAGGGCGTCATGGCCACTCGACGGAGTGAGCGCGATGGGAGAGGTGTCCACCGGCCCCTCGGCTGGCACGGGGAGTCGGGGATGGTCCCGGGCGAATGCCTGGGCGCGCGGATCGGCGGCGTGCGTCGACTGGTCGACCGCCATACGTGAGGTGATCGCCTCCGGCAGGTCGGCGTGGGCCGTGGTGTCTGCGGCGCTGGTCATGCGGCCACCTCCCGGTCCACGGCAAGACCCTTCAACGGGACGGACATATCCCCGGCCTCGCCAGCTTCTTCGGCCGGGATGTTCTGGTTCTTCCCGAGAGCTGTGCGGACGGCCATGAAGTCCAACGGCGCGTTGACGCAGTCGGCGGCGATGATCTGACCCTCCCGGTAGTAGAGCACCGAGAACTTGCCCTTTTCGTCGTCCCGGCGCACCACGGTGGAGTCATAGCCGAGGGTCAGCCCGGCGATTTGGAGCTTGAGGTCCGCCTGATTGGACCAGAACCACGGTATGCCCGCGTACTCCTCACGTTGGCCAGTCAGCGAGTAGGCGGCGATCTTGGCGTGTTCGATCGCATTGTTCACGGACTCCAGCCGGATGCGCTCTCCCTCCGGGGCACCGGGCAGCGGGTTCGGCATGTTGGCCACGTCCCCGACGGCCACGGTGGTGCCGTCCGAGGCCAGTGCGTAGCGGTCCACCACGATCCCGTTGTCCACCTCCAGGCCCATTGACTCGGCGAGCTCCGTGTTCGGGACGACGCCGATGCCGATCAGCACGAGCTGGGCCTTGACCACGGAGCCGTCCGCCAGTTCCACGCCGGAGACGCGGCCTGAGCCGTCATCCACGAAGCGGGTCATCCGGGCGTCCAGGCGGATGTCGATACCGCGAGACCGATGCGACTGCAAGAAGTACTCGGAAGTGTCCTCCCCGACAGCCCGGCCGACCAGGCGTGGACCGTATTCCAGGACGGTGGTCCTCTTGCCCAGGCCATGCAAGGAGCAGGCGGCTTCGAGGCCGATGAACCCGCCGCCGACGACCACCACGTCCTCGAAGTCACCCATCCGGGCCTTCAGGGCCAGGGCGTCGTCCGCGCTGCGCAGGTAGACCACGCCGTCCAGGTCCGAGCCCTCGATCTCGAGGTGGCGGGCCCGCGCACCGACGGCCAAGGCGAGGCGGCGGAACGGGTACTCGGTGCCGTCGGCGGCGAGGGCGGTGCCGGAGCCGTCCGGGCCCTTGGTGATGGAGGTGATCCGCGCCCCCTTGACAAGCTCGATGTCATGCTCGTCCCAGTACTCCTGGGAGCGGAAGATCAGGTTCTCCTTGTCCACCGTGTCCTGGAGGAACTCCTTGGACAGGGCGGGGCGCTGGTACGGGCGGTGGTCCTCCTCGCCCAACAGGGTGATGTGCTCGGTGAAGCCGGTGCCGCGCAGGGAGATGGCCAATTGCACGCCGGCCTGGCTGGCGCCGATGATCAGCAGCCCCGTCTCGGGGCTGTCGGCTCGGGCCACAATGTTCTCGGTGGTCATGGTGCTCCTCGAATCTGACGGGGTTCAGACCTGGGTCTCGGGGGTGGTCACATGAAGGTCCATGTCCTCCGTGACCTTGATCTGGCAGGACAGGCGTGAGCAGTCCTCGCGGTCCACGGTGGTGCCGTAGAGCATCTCGTCCTCCATCTCGGACATCTCCGGCAGAGACACGGCCTCGTCCTCGCGGACGAAGACGTGGCAGGTGGCGCAGGACAGCGAGCCGCCGCATTCGGCGACGATGCCCGGTACGCCGTTGCGCACGGCGGTCTCCATGACGGAATCACCTGGGTTGGCGTTGATGTCGAGAGTGGTGCCCTCGTGGTCGGTGTAGTGGATGGTAGGCATGTGGTCCTCCTGGGAAGTGGTCAGATGAACTGTCGTCCGCCATCGACGACTAGGGTCTGGCCGGTGATGTAGCCGGCACCGGGGGAGGCCAGGAACAAGGCAGCGCCCACTATGTCCCCGGGGTGGCTGGCCCGCTTGATGGAGCCGCGGTCCACGCCGTATGTCTCAGCGTTCTCCATGTGGCCGTAACTGGCCTCGGTGAGCGTGAACCCCGGGGCCAGGGCATTGACGGTGATGTTCCGGTTCCCGAGCTCCTTGGCCAGGACCCTCGTCAAGGCCACCACGCCTCCCTTGGAAGCCACATAGTGGGCCCATTCGGCGGAACCGGAGAAGATGGTGGCGCTGGCGAGGTTCACCACGCGTCCGCCGTCCGGCAGGTAGGGGCTGACGGCCCGGGTGACGAGCCAAGGGCCCTTGAGATTGACGCCCATGACCTGGTCCCATTCGGCCGGGTCGATGTCCTCGAACGGCGACCGGTTGATGGTGGCGTAGATGGCCGCGTTGTTGACGACCACGTCGATGGCTCCGTTCCCGAAGTCGGCCACCTGGGCGGCGAGCTCGGTGACGGATGACAGATCGGTGACGTCGACCCGGAAGGCACGGGCGTCGGTGCCAGAGGAGCGGATGGCCTCGGCTGTCGCCTCGGCCCCCTCGAGGTTGATGTCCGCGACGGCGATGCGCTCGCCCTCCGCGGCGAAGCCCTCGGCGAAGGACCGCCCGAGGCCGCCGGCGGCGCCGGTGACGAGTACGGTGCGCTCAGACATCGGCGGTGGCCCCCTCCTCGGCGGTCACGGCATGCTGATGACTGTGGGCGCCGGGCCCCTCGACCACGGTCGCGGCGTGGTCTCCGTCCAGGACCAGGACGGTGCCCTTGTTGCCGTCTACGCGCAAACGCTGGCCGGTCTTGATCGTGGTGGAAGCGCTGCCCGTTCCGGTGACGGCGGGCAGCGCATACTCGCGGCAGACGATGGCGGCGTGGCTCATCATGCCACCGATGTCCGTGACGGTGGCCTTGATCTTGCCGAAGATCGGCCCCCAGGACGGTGCGGTCACCGGGGCGACGAGGATCTCGTCCTGCTGGATCTGGGAGAGGTCGTCCGCGTCCATGATGACCCGGGCCACGCCCTCCACGATCCCGGGGGAGGCGGCCATGCCTTTGAGCACGCCGTCTGAGCCCTCCTCGCCGGCACCGAGCCAGGACTCCACCTGCTCGGTGGTGATGCCCCACAGCATGCGGGTGAACGGTTCGGTGATGGCCTCCGGCGGGGTGTTCAGCGCCGGGGCCGGCCGGGCCGTCTTCAGGGCCGAGACCAGGGCGGTCCGCTCGGCGATGATCTCGGGCCAGACGTGGGGGCCGATCGGCCCCTCGGGGTTCCCGACGCCCCAGGATGCGACCAGGTCAAACAAAGCGTCGCGGACCTCGTTGCGGCCCAGGTAGAGCAGATCGTCCTCGTGCTCCCAGAAGCCGTAGCCATGCATGGTCCGGGA
The DNA here is from genome assembly GCF_040677445.1 of Citricoccus sp. NPDC055426. Classification (NCBI taxonomy): domain Bacteria; kingdom Bacillati; phylum Actinomycetota; class Actinomycetes; order Micrococcales; family Micrococcaceae; genus Citricoccus; species Citricoccus sp. NPDC055426. Next base: position 186,423 of record NZ_JBFARZ010000003.1, on the reverse strand, counting down.
CAACTCCCGGACCTTGCGCCAGAAGACGCCCATGGTCCAGTGCTCAATGTAGAAGTTGTGGTTCTCCACGTAGGGGTAGGCGGTGGCCGCCAGTCCGCGCTTGGCGTCGAAGGTGGCCAGCTGTTCGCCGTCCAGCAGTTCGCGGTATTCCTCCACGATCCGATCCTTCTCTGCGATGAGTGCCTCCTTGGGACGCATGATGTCCTGCCCCTCATCCAGGCGGCGGATGTAGTCGGCGATGTAACCGAGCGGAATCTCCAGGTGCTCGTTCCAGTACTTGTCATGCCCGTAGAAGCCGTTGCCCACGGTGAAGTTGAACCAGGGGTCCTGGGCCTCGGCCCAGCGGTCCAGCCATTTCTGGCCGCCGTCGGCTGCGCCAATCGATGCCAAGGTGACATCGACGTCGTCGGGCTTGGCGAAGCGGTCCTGCAGGCCGAGCTCGACCGCCAGGGTGGCGAGCTGCTTGAGCTCGTCGTCCGGGCGAAACAACTCCATGTCCACGCCCTGGACCATGGTCGCGATCGATTGATCCGGGATGCCCGGGAAGATCTCCTTGCAGTAGTTGAAGAAATCCAGGTAGGCGATATAGCCGAGGTTGAGGAACTCGAAGTGGTACTGCCAGTTCTGGTAGGCCAGCTGGATCAGGCGGTCGTAGTTCTCCAGCAACACCTCGGAGCCGTCCGTGCCCTTTCCGGAGATGATGTCCTCCATGGGGACCATGTCCGGCAGCGGCTTGAACTCCAGCGTCTCCATCTCGTCGATGGTGCCCAGGACCTTGGTCTTCCACTGCTGAAGCAAGGTGTCCCAGTTCTGGAAGTAGTGCCCGACGCGGGCCTGGAACTCGGGCACGCGGGCGGCGATCTCCTCCTCGGGCACCGGCAGGGGGGAGAAGTACAGGTAGCCCAGGTGGATGCGGAAGTCGATGCCCTTGGCCGTGGGGATCATCAGGTGCCGGGCGTTGTACTGGCCCAGGCACTTGGAGGCGAACTCGGTGCCGACGGTTTCGAACGGCTTGAACACGGTGGGCCAATGCTGGGAATCGCAGAACCAGAACTTCTCGTCCTCGATGGCCTTCAGCTTGTCCTGGAAGACGAGATAGTAGGGGTATAGCTTCTCCCAGCCCTCGGCGCCTTCGGGCACCGGCAGCTCGGACGGCTTGGGGAACGACTTAGCGGACATGGTGTCTCCAATGCGTTGGCCACCCGGAACGGTTCCGGGGGTGTGGAGTGAAGCGGAGCAGCGGCTCGGGTGGTGGGGGCGTAGCGGCCCTACCGGCCCGTGCCCATGAGGGACTGGGTGATGGAACCGAGGTCGAAGGCCCCGGTGGCCGGGTTCTTCGGCTGGGACGAAGCCGTCGGCTGCTGTCCGGCGGTGCCGTTCGAGTGCACGGTCTCAGGCCGGGACTGCAGCAGCAGCAGGTTCTCTCCGTCCGGCAGGTCGGCATCGATAGCCCACTCGATGTCCTGTGGGCACTTGTAGTGTTTCTCGGCCCGCTTCGCCATCTTCGCCACCTGCGTCAGCTCTGCATCCGTCAGGGACCGGATCCCGGTCCGGTCGGCCGAGACCTCGCGTTCGACCAGCGTGGCGGAGGCGGCATCGGGAACCAGCTCCGCGTGCTTGTCCCCGATGTGCTCGGAGACCACCTGCAGGGTGATCTTGTCCATGACGATGTTGTCTGGGGTGACCTGACCCGAGACCACCATCTCGCCGACGCCCCAGGAGGAGTCGATGGTGAGCTTGGACCGGTCGCCGTTGGCAGGGTTCATGGTGATGGCGACGCCGGCGACCCTGGCATTCACCATCTTCTGGACCACCACGGCCATGGAGAGACCCTCATTGGGGATGTTGTTCTTCAGGCGGTACGTGATGGCTCGGGAGGTGAACAGGGACGCCCAGCACCGGCGGATGTGCTCTGTCACGGCTGGCAGCCCGGACAGCCACAGGTAGGTGTCCTGCTGCCCCGCGAAGGAGGCGTCCGGCAGGTCCTCTGCGGTGGCCGAAGACCGCACGGCAACCGGGGCCCCGTCTCCGCAGATCTCCATCAGGGCGGTGTAGGCCTCGACGACTGCCCGGCGCGCCGTGTCCGGAACCGGGCGACTGCACAGGTCCTCGCGGATGGCCGCGGAGACGCGGTCCACTTCCTCCACGTTGTCGGCATCAAGGCCGTCCAGCAGTGTGGTGACCTGCTTGGCAATGCCGGCTTCGGCCACGAAGGCGTCATAGCACGCGGTGGTGACCACGAAGCCGGGAGGCACGGGCATGCCTGCAGCGGTCATGGACACCAGGGACGCACCCTTGCCGCCGAGGTTCTCAAGGGCCGGTTCGCGGCCGTCGTCGAAGGTCTGGATGTACTGGATGAGTTCGGGTGACATGGGATTCCTGACGGTTCAGGCGGTCCAGGTGACCGGGACGGTCTCGGGGACGCGGAAGGACAGGTTCTCGCGGAAGGGGATGTCGACGTTGTCGGCGACACGGAGCGAGGGGATGAGGCGGGTGGCCTCCTCCAGGCAGATCTTCGCTTGCAGTTTGGCCAGCTTGTTGCCGAGGCAGTAGTGGATGCCGAAACCGAAGGATAGGTGCTCGCGCGCGTTGGCGCGGGAGATATCGAACTCCTCAGGTTCCTCGAAGTGGCTCAGGTCCCGGTTGGCCGATCCCACGACCAGCAGTAGGCCTTCGCCCTCCTTGATCTCCTGCCCGGCGACCACGGCATCCCGGGTCGCCTTGCGGCGCCAGGCGACGATGGATCCCGCGTAGCGCAGGACCTCCTCGATAGCCCCGGGGATCTTCTTCGGGTCCTCGATGAGAGCCTCCCACTGGTCCCGGTCGGTGGGGAGCAGCCGGAAGCAGTTCGCGATCAGGGTGGTCGTGGTCTCGTGGCCGGCGAACAGCAGGGAGTACAGCAACGAGGCGATCTCGTGGTCAGAGATCTCGGCACCCTCTGCCTGGGCCTTGACGACGTCTGCTGTGAGGTTGTCGCCACCCTGTTCCTTCGCGAGGGCTACCAGGGACTGGCACTCCTGCCAGTACTCCACGAGGTTGTGGGCGTGCGGCACCTGCTCCTCGTCGGAGAGGTTGCCCCAGGTCATGGCCGCGCGGGAATCGCTCCAGCGCTTGTAGTCGTCGATCTTCGCCAGGTCGGCCCCGATCAGGGTGAGGATGGTGATGGTCGGGATCTCGTAGGCCAGGTCTCGGAACATATCCCCGGTGGCACTTTCCCGGGTCAGCATCCCCTCGAGCCGGGACACCACGTTGGCGCGGATCTCGGGCTCCATCACCTTGAACCGGCGCGGTGTGAAGGCCTTCTGCGCGATCGCCCGGATGCGGGTGTGCTCCGGGGGGATGCGGGCTGACAGGCCCGAGTAGGCGGTGAAGCCGCCGTCCTCCATGACCTTCGTGGCCTGTGGGCCACGGGGACGGACGGGGGCCTGGGCGTTCTGCGACGAGAAGGTCTCCCAGTCGTCGAAGACGGCCTTGATGTCATCGTAGCGGGACACCACCCAGAGGTCGGTCCGGTCGTCGTAGAAGATGGGAGCCTCCGCGCGGAGGTTGGCGTAAGCGGGGAAGGGGTCCTTCTGGTCGAAGGGCCGGTAGCCGTGATACTTGGCTGCCTCCTGGCTTCCATCATTGCCGCCGTGGCCGAAGGGGCAGGTCGCCGCGGGTGTCTCGGTGCTGCTGGTCGACTCGGTGGTCATGTCATCTCCTGTCCGTGGCCTACGGAAGGACCACTTCGCGTGGGGGTCTTCATTCCGGGGGCCACCTATGGGGCTGTGACGTGGGTCACGCCAACTGCATGCACACCATCATGGGTCGCGCCCCGCGCCGGTGCCATGATTCTTTTCACTGAGTGGAAACGACTTGGTGGAGTGTGTGGCGCACGGAGCAGGCGGCCTAGAACATGGGCGGACGAGGGGGCGGTGGTGAGACGCCTATGATCCGTGGGCCGCGTCCGGATCCTGGTGTGCCTTGAGCAGGGTCTCCAGGGGAATGGACCTGGTGGCCTCCTCGATCCGTGCGCTGACGGCCTTCAGCACCGGCACGTGCTTGGCCAGGGTGCCCGAGCGCTCCAGAGGGAGTACGACCCCCAGAGCGGCTCCGATCCGCCCCGTGTGGAAGACGGGCACGGCGATCGAACAGGTGTCCGGGTTCTGCTCGCCGTGGGTGACGGCGAAGCCCCGTGCCTTGGTGCGGTCCAGGTCGGCGGCGAGGGCACGCGGTCGGGTGATGGATCGCGGCGTGGAGGGCAGCAGCTCCAGGTCGAGGTAGGCACCGCGGACCCAGGGCTCCTCGAAGGCGAGGATCACCTTGCCGACCGCCGTGGTGTGCATCGGTAGCCGTCCGCCGACCTGGGCAGACTGCGGAACCCTCCGAGTGTCGAAGACTCGCTCGATGTATATCACCTCATCGCCATCCCGAATGGCGATGTGCGAGGTCTCCCGGGTCAGCGAGAAGACATCCTGGACGAACGGTTTGGCCGTGTCCCTCAGCTGGCGCCCGACGTTCTGGGCCATCTCCCACACCCGTAGGCCGAGCTGGTAACGGCCGTTGGCGGTGCGGGAGATGAACTGCCACTCGGTCAGCTCGCCCACCAGCCGGTGGGCCGTGCTGACCGGGACGTCGGCGATCGTGGCGATCTCCGTCAGGGCCAGAGGCCGCTTCTCCGACTCGAAGGCGGTCAGCACGGACAGCAGCTTGTCCGTGACCGACCGCCCGGCCTCGCGGTTGCCCCCGGCCATCAGGTCCGGTTCCGGTGGGCGCGGGCCGCGGCGAGGAACCAATCGACGGAACCGGGATTGGCCAGGGAGCCCCGATTGAGGACATCCTCCGGTGCATGTCCCAGGAAGAGCCGCTTGATGGGAATCTCGATCTTCTTCCCGGCGTGGGTCACCGGCATCTCCGGGGCCTGGATGACCGCGTCCGGCACGTGGCGGGCACTGGTGCGCTCGCGGATGGTGTTCGTGATGCGTTCCGTCAGGCCCTCTGTCAGCTGCTGTCCCTCCTGCAACACCACGAACAGGGGCATGTAGTAGCCGCCGCCGGCCTCCTCGACGCCGATGACCAGCGAGTCCGCCACCTCGGGCACGTGCTGGACGGCCGCGTAGATGTCCGCGCTGCCCAGCCGGACGCCCTGCCGGTTGAGGGTGGCGTCAGACCGGCCGTGCACCACGAAGCCACCCTCGTCAGTCTCGGTGATCCAGTCGCCCTGGGTCCATTCCCCGGGGAACGTCTCGAAGTAGGAGCCGCGATACCGGGAACCGTCCGCATCGCCCCAGAAGGACACGGGCATGGAGGGCATCGGCCGGGAGACCACGAGCTCGCCGACCTCGCCGACGACGGCCGTACCGGATTCATCCCGGGCGCTCACGGCCACGCCGAGCAGGGGGGCCTGGAGGTGGCCGAGGTACACGGGCTCCAGCGGATTGGAACCGATGAAGCCGGAGCAGATGTCCGTGCCGCCCGTGTCCGAGCCGAGGTGGACGTCCCGCTTGACCTCATCGTGCACCCACTTCCAGGTGGACTCCGGCAGCGGGGAACCGGTGGACAGGATGGACCGCAGGGTCGAGAGGTCACAGTCCCGTCCAGGGTGGACCCCGGCATTCTGCGCCAGTGTCAGGTAGGCCGCACCGGTGGCGAACATGGTGGCACCGGTGCTGGCCAGGATCTCGAACTGGTGGTCCTTGCGCCCGTAGGTGGGGGATCCGGGATAGGTCACCACGGAGGCGCCGACCATGAGGTTGTTGACCAGCGTGTTCCACACCATCCAGGAGGTGTTGGCGGCCACGTAGTACAGGTCTCCCGGACCCATGTCCTGGTTCAGCCCGCAGCCCTTCGAGGCCTCAAGGGCCATGCCGCCGTGGCCGTGCACGATCCCCTTGGGGGTTCCTGTGGTCCCCGAGGAGAACAGGACCCACAGGGGGTGGTCGAAGGGCAGTCGCGTGAAGGCCGGATCCACCGCGTCCGCCGTGATCGCCGCCGAGTCCTGGTGCCCGAAGCCGACCCGCTCGGAGAGCAGCTCCGGATCGAGCTTCTTCACGAGGATCGTGTGCTTCAGCGTGGGCAATCCGGCACGGATCTCCGCGAGCTGGTGCAGTCGAGGGTAGTCCTTCCCGTTGAAGCGGTAGCCGTCGGTGCCGATCAACACGGTCGGTTCCAGCTGGACCAGCCGGTCCAGGGTGGCCTGGGCGGAGAGGTCCGGGGAGTTGATGGTCCACACCGCCCCGATGGACGCCGAGGCGAGGAGGCCGACGATGGCCTCCGGGATGTTGGGCAGGACCGCGGCAACGCGGTCACCCGGCTGGACGCCGACGTCGCGCAGGTGCCGGGCCAGGGCACCCACCCGCCCGGAGAGCTGTGTCCAGGTGATGTCCCGGCGGGAGCCGTCCTCGTCCACGTCGACGATCGCGGGGGTGTCCGCCAGGTCCGGGTCCAGGGCATGGCGCAGGACGTTCTCGGCGAAGTTCAGCCGGGCCCGGGGGTACCAGACGGCTCCGGGCATCTTCTCCTCCGCGAGCGCCGGGCCGTCGAAACCGTCGCCGAGGATCCCGAAGTACTCGCGCACCGTATCCCAGAAGTCGGACAACTCGGTGACCGACCAGGTCCAGACCTCGCGGTAGTCCGCGAGGCACACTCCATGCCGGTCTCCGGCCCAGCGCATGAAGTCGGCCAGCCGGGATCCGGCAGCCTGTTCGGGGGTCGGACGCCAGGTGACGGGGGGACGGGCGGCTGCGGTGTTCACGACCCCTCCGTTCCGCTCGGTGCGGCCGTGGCGTCCACGGCACCCGCCGGGTCCCGCAACAGCTCGGACAGCTCCTCCAGCGAATCCAGGACGAGGTCCGGGGTGTGGTCAGCGGCCGCGCTGCGGGCGTCCTCGCGGGAGTTCGTCCCCGTGGTCATCAAGACACCCACGGCGCCGTATTTCCGAGCCATGCCCGCCTCCATGCGCAGGTCGTCGCCGACGATGAGCAGCTGCCCAGCACTGGCTCCGGTCTTCCGGCAGATCGCCTGGAAGGCCTCGGCAGAGGGCTTGCCGAGGACCTTGTACGGCCGTCCGGTCACGTGGGTCAGCCCGGCGGCGATGAATCCGGAGACCCCGACGTTGAGGCGTTCGTGGGAGGCGAAGGTCGGGGCCGCGGAGGTCGTGTACAGCTCGGCGCCGGCCAGGACGGCCTCGGCGGCCGCCACGATCTTCGATCGACCGAACTCCGTGTCCCAACCGACCACCACGGCGGCCACGTCACCGGCTCGTCCGGCGATCGCCTCGTCCACGTCCACCAGGGGGACCCCGCGGGCCGCGAACGGCTCGATGACGCCCTCGCCGCCGAAGACCAGGACCCGGCCGCCCGGGTAGCGGCTGGCCATGGTCTCGGCCGCCACGACGGCCGGGGTCATGACCTGGTCGTCGGCCACGTCCAGGTCGAGGCCGCGCAGGGTCGTGGCGATGGCGGAGGGGGTCTGGAACGAGCCGTTGGTGAAGCACACGAAGTCCCGGCCGGTGGACCGGACGGCCTCCAGGGCTCGGCGGGCGCCCGGCAGGACGGTGCCGCCGTAGCCGCTCGGCTGGTCTGCCAACAGCAGGCAGCCGTCGATGTCGAACATCACCCCGCGTGCGGCAGCGATGCGGTCGGTCAGCGGCCGGTCCAGGGTGGGCGGGGCGGCGGTGGCAGCCGTGGTCATGTCGGTTCCTGTCGTCTGGGAGGGGGTTTCGGGCGTGGCCATCACGAATCCCCGCTGCCGGCGTTGTCGCGGCGGGTCAGCCGGATGTTCTGATGGCCCCGGCGGATCTGCAGCGACCGCCAGTTCGGCAGCGCGTTGACCGCACGGATGGCGTCCCCGAGGTTGTTCACCGGGCCGGGGGTGGTGCCCGTGCCGGAGACGCTCGATCCGTTCCACGCAGGGGCCGGACCGGCAGCGAGGACGGCTTCCAGGACGTCCGGGGCCATCACGAGGCGCAGCAGCAGCTCCTCGTCCTCCACCGTCCGGCCCAGCCTGGCCTCCTGCTCCGCTCGGAGATCCTCGAGCGGCTGGTCATGGACGGGGTCCATGCTGAGCTCCCGGGCGCGGGGGAGGGCATCGACGCGCTCGCGGACCGAGGCGCTGATCTCGCCGACCGGTTCCCCGTAGTGGCCCAGCACGAAGCGGACCACCTCGTCCGGGATGTTGCTGTACCGTTCCCGGCCGGACTTGGCGGCCAGGACGTTCATTAGAGCCTGGCTGCCGACGAACTGGCTGAACGGGGTCACCATGATCGGATAGCCGAGTTCCGCCCGGACCCGGCCGGTCTCGGCGATGACGGCCGGAAGGTCATCCTCGATCCGCAGCTCCCTCAGCTGACGCTTGAGGGTGCCCATCATCCCGCCGGGGACCTGGTGTGCATGCGGGGCCAGGTCGAACGGCATGGTCTGGCCGGCCGGCAGGTCGTTTTCCTCGGAGATGCGCCGGATGGTCGCAGCGGCCCGCTCGACGGCGGCCCGGTCGGCCCGGTAGGGGATGCCCAAGGCGTCGAGGTTGTCCAGGACGGACAGCATCTCCGGCTGGGCGGTGCCGTTGCCGAGTGCACCGATGCCCGTGTGCAGGACGTCGACGCCGAGCTGCGCGGCCCGCATATAGACCTGTGGGGCCTCCCCCGTGGTGCAGTGGCTGTGCAGCTCCAAGGTTTTGTCCCCCACGGCATCGCGTAGGACCGGGATGAGGTGGCCGATGCGGTCGTAGGTCAGCAGTCCGCCGGGGTCCTTGAGGTAGATGGCGTCGATGTTCGGGTCTTCGGCGTAGGCGCGGGCGGCCTGGGCATAGGCATCGTCGGTGTGGACCGGGGACTCGGTGAAGGTCGTCGCGGCCACGATGTACCCGATGCCCTCGTCCTTGGCCCAGGAGGCGATGGTCTTGTTGGCCGCGACGTCGTTCAGGGGGTCGGCGATCTGCAGTCGTCCCAGGCCATGACGGGCCATGAGCCGCATGGACAGGCGCATGACCGTCTCGGAGGCACGGTCCCAGGACATGAACCGCATGCCCGTGGTGATGGCGGACAGGGGAACGCCGCCGGCGACGGCGTGCATGCGGGAGATTCGTTCCCAGGGGTCCTCACGGTGCGTCTTGGAACCCATCAGCAGATTGGTGGAGCTGGTGAAGTCGATGCCCTCGAGCCCGATCTGGGCCAGGTCTGGTCCCAGCGCCTCCACCATGCCGGTGGTCAGGCCTGTGGCGCCCCACAGTGACTGGTTGCCGTCCCGCAAAGAGGTGTCGACGAAGCGGACGGGCGGCCGGGTGGCGGCGGGTGTGCGGCCGATCTCGGGGGTGGTCTCGGGGGTGGCGGTCATCGGTCCGCCTCCTTTCCTGGAGTGGCGGGCGCGGCGGGATCCTGAGCATCTGCGAGGTGCTGTTCCCAGACGGGGCCGAACCAGGTGGTGGGAATGCCTCCGGCCCGGAAATCAGGATGGTTCAGGACGACGTGGTGCAAGGCCAACGTGGTGGAGACCCCCTCGATGTGGGTCCGGCCCACGGCCGAGCTCAAGGCGTCCACTGCGGAGTCCCGGTCATGGGCGCGGACGATCAGCTTGGCCATGAGGCTGTCATAGAAGGGCGGGAACGAATAGTCCTCCTGCAGGTGGGTGTCCACTCGGATCCCGGGGCCCCGCGGCCACGTGATGGTGCCGATGCGGCCCGGGGCCGGACGGAAGTCCTGCAGGGGGTCCTCGGCGTTGATCCGGACCTCGATCGCGGTGGCGGACGGCACCGGGGGGACCTCGGGCAGGCCGGGGTCCCGGCCGAGGGCCAGCAGCAGCTGCGCCGCCACGAGATCCACGCCGAAGGCCTCCTCGGTGACCGGGTGCTCCACCTGGATGCGGGCGTTCACCTCGAGGAAGATCACGTCCTCCGAGCGCGTGTCCACCATGAACTCCACGGTTCCGGCACCGCGGTACCGCAACTGGCGGACCAGGGCCCGGGAGGCATCATGGAGGATCCGGCGCCGGCCCTCCGACAGGCCGGGGGCCGGACACTCCTCGATGAGCTTCTGGTGACGCCGCTGCACTGAGCAGTCGCGGTCACCGAAGATGAGGGCGTTGCCCTCGCCGTCGCCGAAGACCTGCACCTCCACGTGCCGTGCGGCCCCGTAGTAGCGCTCCATGTAGAGCTCACCGTTGCCGAAGGCGGCAGTGGCCTCGGCGGCGGCCTGCGGGGCAAGCGTCAGCAGGGAGTCGACATCGGCTGCCAGGCGGATGCCACGTCCACCGCCGCCGTGGACGGCCTTGACGAGCAGGGGATAGCCGACCTCCTCGCCGAGTGCGCGCAGGTGGTCGGCATCGTGCGGATCGTCGATCGCGGCGGCCACGGCCACCGGGGCGCCCGCCTCGACGGCGACCCGGCGGGCGCTGGACTTGTCGCCGACGGCCCGCAGCGTCTCGGCGCGCGGCCCGGCGAAGGCGATGCCCTCGGACTCCAGCATCTCCGTCAGTTCGGGCTGTTCGCTGAGGAATCCGTAACCGGGGTGGACCACGTCAGCGCCGGTCTGGACGGCGGCCTGGGCTATGAGCTCTGGCCGGAGATAGGATTGGCCGGCTTGGGCCGGGCCGATGACCACGGTCTCATCGGCCAGCTTCGCCCCGAGGGAGTCCCGGTCTGCGGCGCTGACGGCCAGGACGGCGCGGGCTCCGATCCGGTGGGCGGCCTCGATGATGCGGACGGCGATCTCGCCGCGGTTGGCCACGAGTACCGTGGGCACCTCGGCCTCCGGCGCGGGGCTCATGAGTCCTCCGGAGTGATGTACAGCAGGTCTTCACCGAACTCCACGGGCTGGCCGTCCTCGGCGGCGAAGCCGGAGACGGTGCCGGCGACCCCGGCCTGGACCGGGTTCATCAGCTTCATGACCTCGATGATGCCGATGGTGGTCTCCGCCGTGACGCTGTCCCCCTCGGTGACGAACGGCAGGGCGCCGGGGGAGGGGCTGCGGTAGAAGAAGCCGACCATCGGGGACGTCACCGGGGTGCCGTGGGAAGCGGTCGCGGCGGGTTCAGCGGCGGGTTCAGCGGCCGGCGCGGCTGCAGCGGCGGGCGCGGGGGCCGGCGTCGTGGACTGCGGACCTGCCGCGGGGGTCACCGGGGCGGTTGCCGGTTCGGCGAGCGCCCCCCGGGACATCCGCACCGAGATGTCGTCATACTCGACGGCGACGTTGTCGAAGTCGGAGCCGTCGAGCTCGGTGATCAGTTGGACCAGGTCGTCCCAGGAGGGGCGTGGGTTCTCGGTCATGTTTCAGGATCCTTTCGAGGCGGACGAGATCATGCCGAGCAGACCGGCGGTGGCTCTCGTGTCCTTCGTGCGGGCGTTCTGTTCTTCCTTGCGCTTCTTCCAGTTCGTCTCCGGGCGCGACTGCAGGAGCATGACCTGGCTGCTGCCGTCCGGGCGGCGCTCCAGAGCCCATTCGATGTCCTGGGGCTGGCCGTAGTGCTTCTCCACGCGGATGGCGATCTCGGCCAGCTGCAGCACCTCCTGCTCGCTCAGACAAGCCCGGCTGCGTCGCTCCGGGTCGACGTCTCGCAGCTCGATGCCGGTGGCAGCGGCATTGGGGACATACTCGTGGGCTTTGTCCGCGACGCGGGTGTCCCGGATGGTCGGCCCGATCTTGGAGAGCCAGTACTCGTCGGGGGTGACTTCTCCGGAAACCACCGCTTGGCCGAGGCCATAGCTTGCGTTGATGGCGATCACGGAGCGGTCTCCGGTGGTCGGGCTGACGGTGAAGGTCACTCCGGCGACATCGGCATCTGCCATCAACTGCACGGCCACGGAGATGCGGGAGGCCTCAGCGCCCTCAGTGTCCTCCATCCCGGCGCGGTAGGCGATCGCCTGTGGCGTGTACAGACTGGCCCAGCACTCGCGGACCTTCTCCACGACATCCTCGGCGCCGCTGACCCAGAGGAAAGTCTCCTGCTGGCCGGCGAAGCTTGCCGCATCGCCGTCCTCGTCCGTCGCGGAGGACCGGACGGCGACGGGGATGCGTTCCGCCTCGGCACCGGTGAGGCCGCGTAGCTCGGCGGTCTCGGCGGCGAGCGCACGGTAGGCATCGGTGATCTCGCGCTCGAGGGATTCCGGTAGCGGCCGGTGCAGGATGAGCTCCACGGCCCGGTCGTGGGCCTGTTGCAGCTGCTGTGAACCTGCATCTCGGGTGCCCTGCACGAGGTCCTGCAGGTCCCGGCGCAGGCTCGAGGCATCGCGGAAGTCCTCGAAGGCGGCCACGGTGATGGCGAAGCCGTCCGGTACGGGGAGGCCGGCGCTGACCATCTCACCGAGGCTGGCGCACTTGCCGCCCACCGTGTCCCGGTCGGTGGCGCGCAGTTCCCCGAAGGGGCGTACATAGGTGGTCATCGTGCTGCCTCCACTACTTCCTGGTCCTCGGGTGCCGACGGATCATCGAGGATCGTCACGGTTCCGGCGTTGCCGTCCACCCGGATCAGCTGGCCAGTGGTGATGTTGGACGTGCCGAAGCCGACGCCGACGACGGCCGGGAGTTCGTACTCGCGGGAGACGATGGCGGCATGGCACATGATGCCGCCGATGTCCGACACGGCGCCGCGGATGCGGCCGAACACGGTGGTCCAGCTCGGGCTGGTCACGGGGGCGACGAGGATCTCGCCGTCCAGGACCGTGTCCAGCTCGTCCGGGCGCATCACCACTCGGGCGCGGCCCTCGGCGACGCCGGGGGAGCCGGCGAATCCGGTGAGCACGTTCGAACCGGAGCCCCCGCTTTGGGCGTCAAGCCAGCGGTCCACGGTCTCTGGGGTGATGCCCCACAGCATGATGGTCAGGGGTTCGTTGACCTCGCCCGGAACGGGTCCCAGGGCCGGCGGCGGGGACCAGGCGTCGAGGGCCCGGTAGATGTCCCGGCGGCGGGCGATGATCGCCGGCCAGTGGAATCCGCCCTGCGGCCTGCCTCCGGCTCCCCAGGCCATCTGCAGATCGTAGACGGCCTCCTCGACCTCGGCCCGGCGCAGGAAGAAGATGTCCTCGACGTCGTCCCAGAAGCCCCATTCCACGAACTTCGCGCTGAATTCGCGGACCTTGTTCCAGAATCCGGTGAGGAACCAGTGCTCCACGTAGAAGTTGTGGTTCTCCACATAGGGGAAGACCGTGCGGGCCAGGCCGAGCGCCTCGTCGAAGCCGGGCAGGTCCTCCTCGTCCAGGAGGTCACGGTAGTTCTCGGTAATCTGATCTCGCTCCGCCTGGAGGCGATTCAGGGGGCGGGTCAGGTCCTGGCCGGCGCGCAGTTGCCCGATGTAGTCGCCGATGGCCTGCAGGGGCATGGACAGGTCGTCCACCCAGCTGCGGTGGGAGTGGTACATGCCGGAGCCGTACGAGAAGTTGAACCAGGGGTCCTTGGCCTGGTCCAGGGCCGCGAGCCAGGTCCGCCCGGCCTCATCCACCAGGTTCGAACGTAGCTGTTCCTCCGAGGACGAGGCCATGACGGCCTCGGAGACCCCGAGTTCCTCGGCCCGGCGGGCCAGGGCGCGCAGCTCGTCGTCGGGCCGGAACAGGAGCACGTCGATCCCGGAGACCATCCGGGACACCGTCTGGTCGCCGATCTCGGGGAAGTGTTCCTTGCACAGGGTGAGGAACTGCAGGTAGGCGGCATAGCCGAGGTTGAGGAACTCCGAATGCAGGGTCCAGATCTGGTCCCCGGCCTCCAGCAGGCGGTGGTAGCCGGACAGCAGCCGATTGCCCTGGGTGGGGCAGCGGTCCTCCAACACCCTCTCGACGGGTTCGAATTCGCTGAGCTCGGGCACCTCGATCTCGTAGACGCTCTTGATGGCGTCGGTCACCCGGGTCTCCCACTCCGCGTAGAGGCTGTCCCAGTTCTGGAAGTAGTGGCCGGCGCGCCGGGCGAACTCCTCGGCGCGGCGGGCTTGGGTCTCCTCGTCTGGGGCGGGAAGAGCGGACATGTAGGTGTAGCCGTTGATGACCCGCACATCCAAGCCCAAAGCCGGGGGCAGGGCGAAGACACGAGTGTTGGTGACGCCCGTGCCCGTGAAGGATCCGTCGATCACCGCGTGGTCGAAGGGGTAGGAGACCTCCGGGAAGTGCAGCGAGTTCCGGAACCAGGTCTTCTGCGAGTCCTCCTCACGGCGGGCCTCGAGGAACAGGTTGTGATAGGAGTACATCTCCTCCCAGCCCTCGGCTCCCGCCGGCGTCTCGATGCTGTAGGGATCGGGGAAGGTGCGTTCGCTGGCGGGTGCCGCCGGGTCGATGGCCATGGTTGCTCCTGAGGAAGGATGGGACTTTTCGTGTCTCCACGAGCATGGGAGAAGGTGACGGGGATCACGAGCTTGCTTTCCACTGAGTGAAAAAGAGATCATGGATCGAGCCCACGGAGGGATGCTCATGAGCGCTGCCGGAACGCCAATGCCGGAAGTCGGGAAGACCACCGTCCCCGCCGGGGGCAGGTCCGTGGCGGAGCGTGTCTTCATGGTGTTGCTGGCCTTCGGGCCCCAGCATCGCCTGATGACGCAGTCCGAGATCGCCCGGCGCATCGACCTGCCGGTGGCCACGGTGCATCGGATGCTGCACAAACTGGAAGGAATGGGTGCCGTCGAGCGGAACGCCGACGGGCGCTACGGGATCGGCCCCTTGATGTGGCGGATGGGCATCCTGGCTCCCACCCACGATGTCATCGGGCGGGGCGGGCGCCCCTTGCTGATGTCCCTGAGTGCCCGGAGCGCTGCGGACGTGAGGGTGCTCAGCTATTTCGACGAGGCCGCCCTGTGCGTGGATGAGATCCACCAGACCTCCCTGTCCGCCGACTCCGGCCTCGGGGAGATGCACCCGCTGCACGCCAGCGCCGGGGGCATCGCCGTGGCCGCTCAACTGACCCCGGAGGACCGGCAGCGGCTACGGTTGACCCGGCCGGTCTTCGAGGACCTCGAGCGTTCGGTCGCCCTCGCCGGGAGGCAGCTGCACGTGGAGGTGCACCGGCCGGCCACCACCGAGCTGGCCGTGGTGCTGAACGTCACGGACCGCCCGCCCATGGCGCTGCAGATCCGCTTTCCCGTGAAGCCCGGAACGGAACGCCGCTCCGCCCAGCGACTGCCGCTTCTGCAGGAGACGGCGCGCTCCTTGACCGCCATCCTCAACGAGAGGCCCCGACCATGACCGCACGAGACGACGCCGAGGGGCTGTCCCCGGTGCCGAAGTCCGTGGTCGCACGGGCCCTGCTGATCCTCGGCCAGTTCAGCGCGACCACGCCGTCCATGACCATCAGCCAGCTGTCCCGCGCCACCGGCCTGCCGGTGGCCACAGTGTTCCGGCTGTTGGGGGAGCTCGAGGCCGGTCACTTCGTCCAGCGCGCCGGCAATGGCCAGTTCCGACTGGGCAACCGGTTGTGGGAGATGGGTCTGCTGACCCCGTTGCACGGTCGGCTGCGGGAGACGGCCCTGCCCTTCCTCCTCAACCTCCAGTACAAGACCCGGGAGACGGTCCAGTTCGCCATCCCCAACGGGGATGCCGCCCTATACATCGAGAAGCTGACACATGAGGAGGCCGTGCCCCATCAGAGCCGCATCGGATCCCCCATGCCGTGGCACGGAACCGGGGTCGGCAAGGTGATGCTGGCGTTCGGTGACGAGGCCACTCGAGACGAGGTCCTGGGCCAGCCCCTGGCCGCCCACACGCCAGACACCCTGGTGGACCCGACAGTCCTGCGGCGCGAACTGCTCGCCATCCGACAGCGGGGGTACTCCACGAGCGCCGGGGAATACGTGGCAGGCTCGACCTCCATTGCCGCACCGGTGATCGTCCACGGAGTGGTGCATGCCGCCGTCGGGATCGTCAACTACCGCATGGATGCGGGCCTTGAGCGCTTCAGCGAACCTCTGCTGCATGCCGCACAGGGCATCTCCCGGAGGCTGGAGGACACGGACGGCCTCATCGGGCAGTAGCCCTCCGCCCGACTGGGGCCGCGGTCAGTCCCCGGAGCCGCCCAGCCCGCCGAGGTCGAAGACCCGGAACACCACGGCATGGTCGGTGCCGGAGCGCACGCCGCCGTCCCGCAGGACCTCCGGGATGAACTCCTCCGGCTTCGGGTGACCGGTGACGTGCTTCAGGTAGGCCTCGTGACGGTTCAGGGAGGCGACGGCGGCGTCCACCGCCGCCTCGTCCACGGCCGCCGCGTGGGTCGGGCGCTCGTGGCCGGCGACCAGCAGGGCGGAGGTGTGCCACTTCTGCAGCCCCTCGTCCTCGGCCAGTTCGCGGAAGACCCAGGGGTTGTCGGCGTCCCGGACCGCGTCCACCACGGCCATCCCCGCGGCGCGGTGGTCGGCCTGGTTCAGCCCGCCGTAGGCCTCGACGTCGAAGTTGGCGGTGACCACCGCGTCCGGGCGGACCGTGCGGATCACGCGGGCGATGTCCCGCCGCAGCCCCAGCCCGTACTCGAGCATCCCGTCCGGGTGGTCCAGGATCAGCAGGTCGCCCACGCCCACCTCGTCACAGGCGTTGCGCTGTTCGGCCGCACGCACCGGCCCGATGACGTCCGGCGGCTCGGCCATGCCGGCCTCGCCCGCGGTGAGCAGCAGATAGGTGACCTCCACGCCCCGGGCGGTCCAGGCCGCCACGGCCGCCGAGGTGCCGTATTCCATGTCATCCGGATGGGCGACCACGCAGAGCACGCGGGACCAGCCGGCGTCAAGCAGCGGGGTGAGCAGCGGTTCGGTGCCGGTCATGACGTTCTCCCGATCTGAGGGGTGCTGTTCCAACCCAGCGTACGTCGGTCGCCGGCCCCTGTCGGCGCCCCGCCGCGAGCCATAGGGTGGCTCTATGAACCACGAGGACACGACCCAGGCCGGGCGGCACGCGCGTTCCATGGCCGGAGCCGACGGCACCATGCCGGCCCAGCAGCAGGAGCCACCCGGGCTGACGGCGCCGATGGACCCCGTGCCGGACCACGGGGAGTCGAGCTGGGTCGGCCGCGGCCGGCTGGAGGGGCTCAAGGCGCTCATCACCGGCGGGGACTCGGGCATCGGCCGGGCCGTGGCGATCGCCTTCGCCCGGGAGGGCGCGGACGTGGCCATCAACTACCTGCCGGAGGAGGCCGAGGACGCCTCGGACACCATCGGCTGGATCGACAAGGCCGGGCGGAACGGCATGGCCGTCCCTGGAGACCTGCGGGACGAGGACGCCTGCCGGCGCATCGCGGAGGAGGCCGTGGCGGGCCTGGGCGGGCTGAACATCCTCGTGAACAACGCCGGCTACCACTGGGCCCGCGGCGAACCCGGGCTCGGCGGGCTGCGCACCGAGGACCTGGACCGCGCGGTGAAGACCAACCTCTACGGAACGCTGTGGTTGAGCCGGGCCTGCCTGCCCCACCTGGGCGCGGGGGACAGCATCATCATCACGACGTCGGTGCAGGCCTACCAGCCCTCCGAGACGATGATCGACTACGCCGCCACCAAGGCGGCCCTGAACAACGTCACGGTGAACCTCGCCGGGGAGTTGGGGCCGCAGGGCATCCGAGTGAACGCGGTGGCCCCGGGGCCGGTGTGGACGCCGTTGCAGCCGGCCACCAAGGAACCGGAGGCGGTCTCGCACATGGGCGCGGACACCCCGTTGGGGCGCATCGGCCAGCCGGCCGAACTAGCCGGCGCGTACGTCTTCCTGGCCAGCCCCGCGGAGGCCAGCTTCGTCTCCGGTTCGGTGCTCGGTGTCACCGGAGGCCTGCCGGTCTTCTGAGATATGGGCGGTAGGGGGTTTCGGCCTCAGCGTCCCAGCACGTGCTGCAGGGCCGCGTCCAATTGAGGGTGACGGAACACGTAACCGCAGTCGAGGGCGCGGTCGGCCCGCGCCTTCTGGTCCGCCTCGACCAGCAGGCGGTTGCCCTCTGAGCCGAGGACCGCCGTGGGTGCAGCCGCCGGCAGGGGGACGGCCGAGGGGCGGCGGAGCACCGTGCCGAGGGTCGCTGCGAAGTCTCGCGACTGCACGGGACGCGGCGCCACGCCGTTGACGGGGCCGTGCACGCGACCGTCCAGGGCGGCGTGGGCGAAGAGCCCCACGATGTCCTCGATCGAGATCCAGCTCTGCCACGGGTTGCGGTCCTTGCCCGTGCCCAGCGGCCCGCCGATCCCGAGCAGGAACAGCGGCAGCACCTGCTGCAGGATGCCGCCGGCGGGCGTCAGGACCAGGCCGGTGCGGATCAGGGCGGTCCGCACCCCGGCCCGCGCGGCCGGGGCGGTGGCCTGCTCCCATTGCCGGCACAGCACGGCCAGGAAGTCCTCGCCGGGCTGATCGGTCTCCCGCAGCCCCTCGCCGTCCTGGCCGGCACCGGCCTCGGCGCCGTAGAAGCCGATCGCCGAGGCGTTGATCAGCGAGCGCTGCCGGCCATCCTCGGCCAGCTCCGCCAGGGTGCGGGCGAGCAGCCCGGTGGCGCTCAGCCGGGACTGCAGCATCTCGTCCCGGTGGGCCTCGGTCAGCCGCCCCCCGATGGTCTCGCCGGAGAGGTTGACCACGGCGTCCACGTCCCGCAGGGCCTCGGCGTCCAGGTGGCCGGCCGCCGGATCCCAGGACACCGTCTCTCCCGAGGAGGTTGCCGTGCCCCGGGACCCGGTGCGCACCAGGCGGATCACCCGGTGGCCGCCCCCGGTCAGCAGGGCGCACAGCTGGCTGCCGATGAGTCCGCTGGCCCCGGAGACGGCGATCGTCAGCGGGCCGTCGGCGTCCGGTGCGGCATGGAGGCCGGCGTGGAAGTCCAGGTCACCGGCGAGCTGGGCGGCCCGGAAGTCGAACTGCCGCGCCAGCTCGTCCTCGAGGCGTTCCTCCGTCCACCGACCAGCCCGGGACCACGCGGCGCCCGTGCGGCGCAGCACGGCGCCTGCGGGCAGCTCGTACTCGATGTGGTCCACCACCACGCAGCCGGGGCGGCCCCCGGCCGTGTCCGCCTCCCCGGGGGCGGCGTCCTCGAAACTGTGCGTGTGGACCCAGGACCTCAGCGGTCCGGAGGACATCTCGTCCCGGAACATGCGGCCCGGTTCCAGGGCCGTGTGCAGTGAGGTCCACGGGGCCTCGGGGGCGAACCACTGGGGCAGTCGGAACGGTAGGACCGTCTTGGCCAGTCCGGCCGCGGACTCCAGTCCCAGGCCCAGCGAACCCGGGGCGCCCACCCCCAGCCGGGCGACGGAGCCGACGTCGAGCCCCTCTGGTTCCCGACGCACCGAGCCGGCGAACGGCGGCGTCAGCCGGACCAACGCACCGGGCCGAGAGAACCAGGAGAACACGGTGGAACGGTCGTGGGGCACCAGGGTGCGGCGTTCGAAGACGGGCATGCGCTCACTCTAGCTAGGGTGAGGGCGTGACCACCGAGCAGTTGTCCTCCCGCGGCCCCACGGGACTACTGGGTCTGCTGTGGATCGCCGTGTGGGGCTTCTCCGGCTTCTTCCTCAGCTACTCCACCATGGTGCCGATCAGTCTCGAGCGCGGCTTGAGCGCCGTGACCGGCGGCACCCTGTTGACGATCATGATGCTCAGCGTGATCGTGGTGCAGCCCGCCGCCCCCGTCCTGAGGCAGCGGTGGGGGCCGCGCCGGACCATCGGCACCTCCCTGCTGCTGATGGCCGCCGGGCACGCGGCGAGCCTGCTCATCCCCCATCCCGTGGCGGCACTGCTGACGGCCGGCCTGGCCGTCGGGTGCGGCTTCGGCGTTCTCGTGGTGGTGGCGACGGCGGCCGTCCCCCTGGTCTCGCGACCGGAACGGGCGGGACGCGCCCTGGGCCAATTCGGGGCGGCCACCTCCAGCGCCGCCGCCGTGGGCGCGCCGCTGGGCCTGTGGTTCAGCGGGGTGGTGCCCCTGGAGACCTTCCGGCTCGTGGCCGCAGCCTGCGTGCTGCTCGCGTTCGCCACCCTGCGCGGCGTCCCGGACCGGGTCGCGGAGGTCACCGCCCCCGTCGCTCCCACCACCGCCACCGCAGACGGCGACCCGGGGCCGGAAGGTGCGGCCCGCGCGTCGGGCACGGGGTCCGGTCCGGCGACCAGCCGGTGGTGGGCCGCGCTGGGGCCGGTGCTGGCGCCGTTCCTGGTCAGCATGGCCGCCTACGGGCTGGTGATCGCCTTCGGGCCGGGCGGGGACACCACACACCCGGCCGTGTTCATCGCGACCATGCAGGCGGCCTCCGTGGTCGGGCGGTGGGTCTCGGGGTCGTTGACGGACCGGCTCGATCCCACGGCGGTCTACACGGCCGGGATCTTGATGACGGCGGCCGGCCTGGTGGCCGTGGCCCTCGTGGATCCACCCGGGCTTTTGGCCGCCTGCCTGGTGCTGATGGGCGTGGGGATCGGCACCGTGCAATCCGCCAGCCTGGTCATGGCCTTCGCCCGGGCCAGCAGCCACGGCCGGGCCAGCGTCGGCTGGAACATGAGCTTCGACACCGGGCTGGGCCTGGCGGGCGTGTTCGGCGGCGTGGGGTTCACCTACCTCGGGCCGGGGGTCACGTTTGCCGGAGTGGCCGCACTGATCGTGCTCGCGGGGATCCCGCTCTGGCTGCGCCGTGGGCGGATCCCGGGCACAGGGTGACCAGACCACGTCACTCTGGTGGGGGCAGGGTCACTTCGCGCCTGGAAGGGGACAGGGATGCCGGGCTGTGCCAGACTGGTGCGCACGTCACGCACCCCGCGCGGGAGAGCGCCGTGACCCGACGCGGTCGGCCGGAAGGCCCGGCCGATGCGCGGGACCACGGCCGCCGAAGGAGCAATTTCTCCCCGAGAATCTCTCAGGCACCGGTACCGCGCAGGGCATGGCGACTCTGGAAAGCTCCGGGACTGTCGTCAGAGACAGACCCCGGACACCGACGGTGCAAGCACGTATCCTCCAGATACGGGCGGAATCTCTCAGGTCCATGACAGAGCGGGGAGGTACCGATCCGTGCCCACCGCGCCCTGGAGGAACCCGATGAATGCCACCTACGCCACCGACGCCACCACGACGACGCCCCCGCAGACCGTCCTGCCGGCCACGAGCCAGCGCCACGAGCCGAGGGACACCGCCTCGGCACCGTTCACCAGCCGCCACATCGGCCCCCGCCCCTCGGACGCCGAGCACATGCTCTCCGTGCTGGGCTTCGACTCCCTGGCGGACCTGGTGGACGCCGCCGTCCCGGCCGACATCCGCCAGGACACCCCGCTGAACCTGCCCCCGGCCCTGACCGAGGCCGCCGTGCTGGAGGACCTGCGGGCCATCGCCAACCGCAACATCGTCAAGACCCAGATGATCGGGCAGGGCTTCTTCGACACGGTGACCCCGCCCGTGGTGCTGCGCAAGGTGCTCGAGAACCCGGCCTGGTACACGGCCTACACCCCGTACCAGCCGGAGATCTCCCAGGGCCGGCTGGAGGCCCTGCTGAACTTCCAGACCATGGTCTCCGACCTCACGGGCCTTCAGATCGCCAACGCCTCCATGCTGGATGAGGCCTCCGCCGCGGCCGAGGCCGTGCTGCTGATGCACCGCGCCAACAAGAAGGCCAAGGACGGCATCACCCTGCTGGATCAGGACATCTACCCGCAGACCCGCGCCGTGATCGAGGGCCGGGCCCGGGCGCTGGACCTGGACGTGCGCACCGCCGACCTGGCGGACGGGCTGCCGGAGGACCTCGCGGCCGACCTGGAGGAGAAGGGCTTGTGCGGCATCGTGCTGCAGCAGCCCGGCGACTCCGGCCGGATCCACGACCACGCCGCCGTGATCTCCCAGGCCAAGGAGCGCGGCGCCATGGTGACCGTGGCCGCCGACCTGCTGTCCCTGGCCCTGATCACCCCGCCGGGCGAGCAGGGGGCGGACATCGCGGTCGGCAACACGCAGCGCTTCGGCGTCCCATTGTTCTTCGGCGGGCCCCACGCGGCCTACATGGCCGTGCCCAAGGGCCTCGAGCGCCAGTTGCCCGGCCGCCTCGTGGGCGTCTCCCAGGACGCCGCCGGCCGCCCGGCCTACCGCCTGGCCCTGCAGACCCGCGAGCAGCACATCCGCCGCGAGAAGGCCACCTCCAACATCTGCACCGCCCAGGCCCTGCTGGCCATCACCGCCTCCATGTTCGCCGTCTACCACGGCCCGGAGGGCGTGACCGCGATCGCCGAGCACGCCCACCGTCAGGCCTCCCGCCTGGCCACCGCCCTTCAGTCCGCCGGGTTCACGCTCACCCAGGACGCGTTCTTCGACACGGTCCAGGTCTCCGTGCCGTCCCTGGCCCGCACCGTCGTCACCGCGGCGGAGGCCGCCGGGGTCAACCTGCGACTCGTGGACGCCGGCACCGTGGGGATCTCCTGTGACGAGACCACCACGGACGAGGACCTCGTGGCCGTGCTCTCGGCCTTCGGCGCACCGCGGGAGTCCCTGGCCGCCGGCGGCACTGATGCCGGAGACCCAGTGAAGAACGACGACGGCCAGCCGGGTCCCGAGCGGATCCCCGCCTCCCAGCGGCGCAGCAGCGCGTTCATGACCCACCCGGTGTTCAACACCTACAAGTCCGAGACCCAGATGCTGCGCTACCTCAAGCGCCTCTCCGGCTACGACCTGGCGCTGGATCGCACCATGATCCCGCTGGGCTCGTGCACCATGAAGCTCAACGCCACCGCGGAGATGGAGTCCATCTCCTGGCCTGAGTTCTGCTCCATCCACCCCTTCGCCCCGGACCACCAGACCGAGGGCTGGCGCTTCCTGCTGGGCGACCTCGAGGAGAAGCTGGCCGAGATCACCGGCTACGCCGCGGTCTCCATCCAGCCCAACGCCGGTTCCCAGGGCGAGTACGCGGGACTGCTCGCCATCCGGCGCTACCACCTGGACCAGGGTGAGGGTGAGCGGGACGTCTGCCTGATCCCCGCCTCGGCCCACGGCACCAACGCCGCTTCCGCGGTGCTCGCCGGGCTCAAGGTCGTGGTGGTGGGCACCGCGGACGACGGCACCATCGACTCGGCGGACCTCGCGGCCAAGATCGAGGCGAACGCCGGCAGGGTCGCGGCCATCATGATCACCTACCCCTCCACGCACGGCGTCTACGACGCGGACGTGCGGGAGGTCTGCCGCACGGTCCACGAGGCCGGTGGCCAGGTCTACATCGACGGCGCGAACCTCAACGCGCTGGTCGGCCTCGCCCAGCCGGGCAAGTTCGGGGGGGACGTCTCCCACCTGAACCTGCACAAGACCTTCTGCATCCCGCACGGCGGCGGCGGCCCGGGGGTGGGCCCCGTGGCCGTGGCCGAGCACCTCAAGCCCTACCTGCCCAGCGCCGAGCTGCCGATCACCTCGGCTCCCTACGGCTCGGCCGGCGTCATGCCGATCTCCTGGGCGTACCTGTACCTGATGGGCGCCGAGGGGCTCACGGACGCCACCCGCCACGCGCTGCTGAACGCGAACTACGTGGCCAAGCGGCTCGGGGACAAGTTCCCCATCCTCTACACGGGCGAGACCGGGCTCGTGGCCCACGAGTGCATCCTGGACCTGCGGGAGCTCACCGCGAGATCCGGGGTCACCGCGGAGGACGTCTGCAAGCGGCTGATCGACTACGGTTTCCACGCCCCGACCCTGGCGTTCCCGGTGGCCGGCACCCTGATGGTGGAGCCGACCGAGTCCGAGGACCTGGCCGAGATCGACCGCTTCATCGACGCCATGGTGGCCATCCACGCCGAGATGGAGGCCACCACCCCGGAGACCCTGGACGCCTCCGTGCTGCGCAACGCCCCCCACCCGGCCGAGGTGCTCACCGCGGACGAGTGGGACCGGACGTACCCGCGCTCGCAGGCGGCCTACCCGGTGGACTCGCTGCGCCGGGACAAGTACTTCCCCCCGGTGGGACGCATCGACGGCGCGTGGGGGGACCGCAACCTGTTCTGCTCCTGCCCGCCGATCGAGTCCTTCGAGTCGGCCGATCCGCAGGGGGCCGCCGCCTCCGCCACGGCCGTGGCGGAGAACGTCGAGTCCTCGTCCTCCGTATCCCACTGACAGGAACGCGCACATGTCCGAGAACAACAATCCGAACACCACCCCGCTGCACGGGGTCCATGTGGAGGCCGGCGCCTCCTTCACGGACTTCGGCGGGTGGCAGATGCCCCTGAAATACGGCTCGGAGCTGGCAGAACACCAGGCCGTGCGCACCTCCGCCGGGCTCTTCGACCTCTCCCACATGGGAGAAGTCCGGGTGACGGGACCCCAGGCCGCCGAGGCCCTGGACTACGCCCTGACCGCCCGTATCTCCGCGGTGGAACCGGGCAAGGCCAAGTACTCCCTGATCTGCACCGAGGCCGGGACCGTGCTGGACGACCTGATCGTCTACCGGCTGGATGACGGCGGCGAGGCCGGGGCGGATGGCGCGGCTCGCGAGTTCCTGGTGGTGCCCAATGCGGGCAATGCCGCCGCGGTGGCCGCCGCGCTGACCGAGCGCGCGGCGGACTTCGAGGTCACCGTCCGCAACGAGTCCTCGCAGACGGCGCTGATCGCCCTGCAGGGTCCCGAGGCCGCGCGCATCCTCGCCGCCGTGCTGCCCGAGGGCGAGGCGGCGGAGCTGGCGGGGCTGCCGTACTACGCCGCTCGGCCGGCCACCGTGCGGACCGGTGGGGAGGCCGGGCACAGCGGTGACGTCACCGTCCTGCTGGCCCGCACCGGGTACACGGGTGAGGACGGCTTCGAGCTGATCATCGGTCCCGTGGCAGACCGCGGCGTGCTCTCCACCGAGGCCGAGGCCATCTGGAACGCATTGCGCGGCGCCGCCGCCTCGGTGGGCGCGGACCTGCTGCCGTGCGGGCTGGCCTGCCGTGACTCGCTGCGCCTGGAGGCCGGGATGCCGCTCTACGGCAACGAACTGGACCTGGGCCACCTGCCCAGTGAGTCCGGGGCCGGGATGGCCGTGCCGCTGAAGTCCAAGGAGACGGACTTCGTGGGCCGGGACGCCCTGCTGGCCGCCCGGGAGGCCGGGACCGGTACCACGACCGGCCAGCGGATCGTGGCCCTGCAGGGCGGTGGCCGCCGGGCGGCGCGTGCGGGCTACCCCGTGCTCGACGCCGAGGGGCAGCGGATCGGCGAGGTCACCTCCGGCATCCCCAGCCCGACCCTCGGTTACCCGATCGCCCTGGCCAGGGTGGACGTCGGCTTCCGGGAGGTCGGCACCGAACTGGCCGTTGACCTGCGTGGCAAGGCCGAGCCGTTCACCGTGGTGCAGGCACCCTTCTACCGCCGGACGGAATAGCACGAGCCCCCGGGCCCGCTTGCTAGACTTTCGGAAGCCTGCGGGCCCGCCTGATCCCCCGCCACACCGGCGCCACCCCACTGCAGGAAGACCATGACAGAACAGCAGACTGCCCGACGGTTCTCCGTCCTGGCCATCATCGCGTTCGTCGTGGTGGCCGCGCTGTTGCTGACGCTGGCCATCCTGAGCACCATCAAGGGGGTCCGCACCGCCGCCGCCGTGGGCAACGTGGTGCGGGTCCAGGACGGCCAGACCCTCGTGGTGAACCATGACGGCACCGAGGAGACGGTGACGCTCGTCGGGGTGCTGGCCCCCTTGCCGGCGGCTGAGGGCGAGGAACCCACGGTGGAGAACTGCCTCGCCGAGGAGTCGACGGCGAACCTCGCGGCGATCCTCGAGCCGGGGGACTCCGTGCGGTTGGAGTACCCGGAGGAGTCGGACGGACCCAACGGCACCCGGCTGGCCATGATCCACCACGACGGCCAGATCACCAACACCCAGCAGGTCGAGGCCGGGCTGGCCGTTCCGCTGCGTGAGCAGCCGGTGGAGCACCTCGGCAGCGATCTGCGGGAGGCGCAGGAGACCGCCCGCACGGAGGAGTCCGGCCTGTACTCCCCGGTGGAGCCGTGCACCCTGGCCGGGCAGATCGCCCCCGCCGTGACCGTCCTCCAGGACCTGCAGGAGGACCGGCCCGCCACCTCCGAGGAGGCCGACGCCCAGATCGAGACGGTGGAGGCCGCCGTGGAGCAGGGCATCACCGCTGAGAAGGTCTTCGCCACCATCGACCCTGAGGGCGGCTCCCTCGCCGCGCTCGCCTGGGGACAGGACCTGCCGCGGCTGCAGGAACGGCTCAGTGGGGCGTTGTCCTCGGCACAGTCCGAGCTCGACTCGCTGAAGTCCACCCGCACCGTCCTGCTGACCCGGGAGAGGGAAGAGCAGGAGCGTCGGGAGGAGGAGGCCCGCAGGGCCGAGGCCGCGCGTCAGGCCGAGCTGCAGCGTCAGCGCGAGGAGGCCGCACGCCAGGAGGCGGCGCAGGAGGCCGAACGCCGCCGGCAGGCCGAGGCCAGCCGCGAGGCCGAGGAGAGCGCCGAGGCCGAGGAGAGCGCCGAGGCCGAGGCCTCGGAATCCGCGTCCCCCTCGCCGTCCGAGACGCCGTCCTCCTCGCCGTCGCCAACTCCCACCACGGCATCGCCGAGCTCCCCGGACTCCTCCGGTGACGACGACTGACCTCCCGGCGACCCACCCGTGACCGCCCAGCAGCCGGGCCCCGCCGGGCACGCCCCTCGCGCCCACGGCTTCCCCTCACCGGCCCGCGACTACCTGGACGGCGGGATCGACCTCAACCGGGAACTCGTGCGGGACCGCACCTCCACCTTCCTGATGCGGGTGAGCGGGCAGGCACTGGCCGCCTCCGGCATCCATGACGGTGACGAACTGGTGGTGGACCGCGCCGGGACGCCGCGCCACGGCTCCGTGGTGGTGGCCGTGCTCGAGGGGGAGCTGCTGGTGCGTCGGCTGGCCCTCCAGGTCCGGGACGGGATGCACCGCACGGTCTTGGAGACCGACGACGGCGCGGCGCCCCGCGAGGTCGAGGACCTCCAGGTCTGGGGCGTGGCCACCTACTGCCTGCACCGCCTGTGACGGAGGCGGGCGGCACGGCGGGGGAGCGATCCGGCGAGCACCTGGCGCTCGTGGACGTCAACAACTTCTACGTCTCCTGCGAACGACTCTTCGACCCGCGGCTGGAGAACCGGCCGGTGGTGGTGCTCTCCAACAACGACGGCTGCGTGGTGGCCCGCTCGCCGGAGGCCAAGGCGCTGGGGCTGAAGACCGGCATGCCGTGGTTCCAGATCGCACCGCACGCGAAGGCGTGGGGCCTGGTGGCCCGGTCCTCCAACTACGAGCTCTACGGGGACCTGTCGGCCCGGGTGATGGAGCTGCTCGGTCGCTGGGGGACCTGGCAGCAGGTCTACTCGATCGACGAGTGTTTCATCGGCCTGACCGGTACGCCCCGGCAGGCGCTCGAGGCGGGCCGGGCCGTACGGCGGGACGTGGCCGAGCGCCTGGGACTGCCCGTGTGCGTGGGGATCGCACCCACCAAGACGTTGGCCAAGTTCGCCAACCACGTG
This sequence comes from Citricoccus sp. NPDC055426, assembly GCF_040677445.1. Taxonomy (NCBI): domain Bacteria; kingdom Bacillati; phylum Actinomycetota; class Actinomycetes; order Micrococcales; family Micrococcaceae; genus Citricoccus; species Citricoccus sp. NPDC055426. Next base: position 159,113 of record NZ_JBFARZ010000003.1, on the reverse strand, counting down.
GCCAAGAACAACCCGGCCGATGCCCGGATCGACGGGGTCTTCTCCGTGGATCACGCGGGGCCGCGGTTCGTGGACCGCCTGATGGGGCGGCTGCCGGCCACCGAGGTGTGGGGCGTGGGCCGCAAGTCCGGGGACAAGCTCGAGCGTCTGGGCATCCGCACCATGGCCGAGCTGCGGGCCGCCGAGCCGGGGTGGATCCGGTCCCGGTTCTCCGTGGTCATGGAACGCACCGTGCTGGAACTCGGCGGCGTAGCCTGCATCCCGGACGCCGATGAACAGGCCGGCCCCGCCCAGGTCATCTTCTCCCGCTCCTTCTCCCGCCCCGTGGTGAGCGCCGCGGACATGGCCGACGTCATGAACGCCTACGGTCAGCGGGCGGCGGCCCGGCTGGCGGACCAGGGCCAGCAGGCGCGGACGGTGATGGTCACGGCCGGGACCTCACGGTTCTCGGGGCCGGACGGCTCCGTCTCGAAGTCGGTGGTCCTGCCGCGGGCCACCGCGGACCCGATCGCCATCACCCGGGCAGCAGTGGGGGCCATGCGCTCGGTCATGCGGGAGGGGGTCCCCTACACCCGGGCCGGGGTGATGCTCGCCGGCCTGGGGCCGGCCGAGACCGGCCAGGAGATGTTGGCGGGCTTCGAGGAGGTGGAGGGGGCCGACGTCGTCCCCGACCGTCACCTGGAGGAGGTCCTGGGGCGGGTCCGGGGCCGTTTCGGCGGGACGGCGATCGGGCTGGGGAGCGGTGGCCTGGCCGAGCAGGGCACCTGGACCATGCGCCGGGAGTTCGCCTCCCCGCGGTACACCACCCGGTTCTCCGACCTCCCCGAGGTGCGGGCCTGACCCGGTCCGGGAGGTGTCAGTCCAAGGCGAGGGTGACGAGCCCGAGCTGCGCGGCGCGGATGATCACCTGGACGCGGTCCCGGACCTCGAGCTTGTCCATGATCTTGGTGAGGTTCGCCTTGACCGTGGACTCGGAGAGGTGCAGCTCCTCGGCCATCTCCGGGTTGGACCGGCCACGGGCGAGCAGGCGGAGCACGTCGAGCTCGCGCGGCGTCAGGTCCGAGCCGTCCGGGTCCCCCTCGGCCACGGCGGTCTTCCCGACGGCGGCCCCGTCACCCTCGATGGAGGAGAGCAGCTTGCGCGTCACGGCGGGGGAGAGGACCGACTCCCCGCGGTGCACGCTCCAGATGGCGCCGATGATGGTCTCCGGGTCGGCGTCCTTGAGGAGGTAGCCGGCGGCACCGGCGCGCAGGGCGGGCACCAGGTAGGGCTCGGAGGTGAACGTGGTGATGGCCAGGACCTTGGTGTCCGGCAGCTCGGCTGTGATCCGCTCGGTGGCCTCCACCCCGCCCATCACGGGCATCTGCATGTCCATGAGCACCACGTCGGGGTGGGAGGCCCGGCTGGATTCCAGGCCCTCCGCCCCATTGGCGGCGATGCCCACACACTCCATGTTCGTGGATGACTCCACGAGCATCTTGAGTGCGCCGCTCATCAGGGGCTGGTCGTCCACGATGAGTACCTTCAGGGGGAACGCGCTGGAATCAGGCATGCCTCCAGACTAGCGGCATGCCGGGACATTCCGGCTCTGACCAGCGCAGAGGAAGGCGGGTTTTCAGGGGAGGCGGTGGTGGACCTGAACCTTTGAATATCCTGATAGCTTGCCCTGAATGTGGAGAACGCGCCGCGCGCCGGTGATAATAAGGGCATGAAACATCCCCTCAAGGCCGTAGCGGCCGCCGTGCTCGTCTCATCCGCCCTCTTCGCTGCCCCGGCTGCCGCCGCGGAAGCCCCGTCCTCCGGTTCCGTGCTCCCCGCCTCGTTCCAGGTCCAGCCCAAGTCCTCCACGGGTGGCATGTCCACCATGGGTGCGGGCGCAGGGTCTCAGACCTTCTGGTGCATGACCTTCGGGTTCTTCTGCTAAGAGGCAGTTGATGACTCCAAATACGCCGGTCGGATCCTCCATGGATCCGTCCGGTTTTTGGCATTCACGGCCTCTGAACCGGATTCTGCTCGTGGTGGTGTCCATCTTCATCACCTTTTCCCTGGTTTCGGATGTCCTGACGGCACTGGATGGTGAATCCCGCATCACTCCCGGGACCTCCCTCGTCAATATCCTGACGAGCTTGTCCTTCTATATCCTGTGGATGCGAACGACGTACGCCTTCGTCGGGTTGATCCCAGCTCTCTTGGCAAGCCATCTGGTGGGCGAGAGCGGCTCTGTCGCCTTTCTGATGCTGGTTCTTCCCCTAATGCTTGCCGTGGTGGCCGCCACGACCACGAATCTATTCAGTTACATAGCACTCATCGTGGCCGTCATCTGGGTCTCGTTCATTCCCCTGACATCGCCTGGTGATGGGGATGTCGTATGGATTACCCTTCCATTGGTCCTAGCAGCTTGGGGCATTGGGTTTTTCGTCGGCTGGATGCTTGACCGCCGCGCTCAAGACCGGCGCCGCATTGTGGACGCCAATCGCCGGGCCGCCGCAGCCGCCCAGGAAGAGCGTCGTTCGCTGGCCCGGGACCTCCATGACATCGTCGCTCACAATCTGACGATCATCTCGATGCAGGCTCGTGCTGCCAGGTACGCCGGCACGGATTCCTCCGCGCGGGAGGCGATCGACGTCATCGGCGACTCCGCCGGCGAGGCCCTGGTCGACCTGCGCCGCATGCTGTCCCTGTTGCAGGCAGAAGGTCTGGTGGCCGGGGACCAGGAGAGCGCCCTGCGGGATATCGGCGAGGGCGCCTCGGCGCTGGATCTCGAGTACGGGGCGGTGAAGTTCGGCCGCATGCTGGAAGGCCTCGGTATCGAGACCACCGTGGAGACCTCGGGGCTGGACCAGGACATCCCGCAGAGCGTGGAGACCGCCCTGTACCGCGTGCTCCAGGAGGCCATCACCAATGTGGCCAAGCACTCGACCGAGGGCGGTCAGTGCCACCTGGAGGTCCGCACGAGCGAAGGCAACCTGGAACTCGCCGTGGACAACACGCTTCCCCCGCCCGGCACCGCCAGCCGCGCGGGATGGAACTCCTCAGCCAGCGGGCTGATCGGCATGCAGGACCGTGTGGATGCCTTCGGCGGGACCATGTCCTCGGCCCGCGACGGCCGCTGGTGGCGGGTCCGCGCGAGCGTCCCGCTCCACGGAGCGACGGTGTGAAGCGACCAGCATGTGATCTAGATCACATCAAGCGCCGAATGCTGGCCAATGGTCCAATGGCGGTCGAGGCCAATCGCCGGTTAACCTAAAAGGGCCCCATGAGACGGTGCACACGGATCGGACGGTGGAACTAGCCCGGGGGGATACGGGCCCACCAATCCAATATCCGCTGAGAGGCGGTGGCTTAGCCACCGCCTCTCAGATGTTTAAGACGCAGGTCACACTGCCGTCTGTACGGGTATTAGGGTGTCAAGAATGAACGCCCCGTCTGGCGCGGTCGCTGGACACCCAGCACGCGCGCGCACCGCCTGGATCCCCATCGTCATCGCCGGCGTCGCCTCGGCCATGCACATCTGGAAACTCCCCGAGGCCCTGTCCTTCGTCCAGGCGGACCTGGGCATGACCCTGATCGAATCAGGTGTCCTGCTGGGGATCGTCCAGGTCGGCTCGATGCTCCTGGGATTGGGCGTCTCACTCTTCTCCGAGGTGATGGGTCTTCGCCGCACCCTGCTGGTCGGACTCACGCTGTTGTCCGCTGCATCCCTGACCGGGGCGTTCGCCGAGACCACGGGCTTCCTGATGGCCACGCGTGCCGTGGAGGGCGTGGGCTTCCTGATGGCCACGGTGGTGTGCCCGCCGCTCATCCGACTGATCACGCCCCCGGCCCGGACGAACATCGCCATGGGCTGGTGGGGCTCCTTCCAGGGGCTGGCCACCTTCGTGGCGGTCCTGCTCTCCACCCTGCTGCTGACCAGTGTCAGCTGGCAGGTGTGGTGGGTCCTGATGGCCGTGGTCACCGCGGCCACCATCCCGATGATCCTGACCTTCGTGCCGCCGCCGCCCTCCGACCGCGACTCCAACGTCACGCTGGCGGTGCGGCGGGTGGGAGCCACGGTCAGGACCCTGACACCGTGGATGGCCGGAATCGTCTTCGCCTGCTATTCCCTGCAGTGGGGATCCGTGATCGGCTTCCTGCCCACCATCTTCGACGAGGCCGGCGTCGGCGGCCTCTGGCCAGGGATCGTCACCGCCGTGGTGGGCGGCGTGAACGGGGTGGGCAACATCATCACCGGCCGCCTGCATCAACGCGGCGTACCCATGCGGCGCCTCATCCTGATCGGCCTGGCCACCATGGGCGTCACCTCCGTCATCACGTTCGCACCGGACTGGTCCGGCATCCCGGGCGGGCTGGCCGTGCAGATCCTCGCGGTCGCGCTCTTCTCCGCCGTCGGGGCGCTGGTCCCGGCCACCCTGAACCGGATCGCCGTGGACATCGCCCCGCCCAACGGCTCCGGCGCCGCCGCCATGGGGCTCATGGTCCAGATCTACAACGGTGCCAACTTCGTGGGACCCATCATCATCGCCGCCATCGCCACCGCCGCGGGCAGCTGGCACTTCTCCTGGACCATGACCTTCGGCGCCAGCCTGCTCGGCATCGTGGTGGCCTGGCGGTTCCTGTCAGCCCGACGCCTGGGCATCGACTTCCAGCACCGCGGCTAGGTCAGTCGCAGCCGTTCGGGCCGCAGGCCTGGCCGTCGAGGCCGCCGGGCTGCACCATCTGCAGGGGCTGGGACTCGGCCCAGGACTGTTCCAGGGCCTGGGTGAAGACCTCCACGGGCTGAGCCCCCGAGATGCCGTACTTGCGCTCCAGGACGAAGAACGGGACACCGGAGACACCCAGAGCCCGGGCGGTCGCGAGGTCCTGTTTCACGGCGGTCTCCCAGCGGTCCTCGTCCAGGGCCTCGCGGACCTGTTCGGCGGTCAACCCGGCGGCGGTGCCGAGTTCCACGAGCACGTCCTCGCTGCCGATGTTCTTCCCGTCCTCGAAGTGGGCCTTGAACAGCTGCTCCTCGAGGCGTGCGGCCGTCTCCAGGGAGGAAGCCTTGGCGCGCTGGATCACGCGGTGGGCCTTCCACGAGTTCGCCACCACGAGGGCGTCGAAGTCGTAGTCCAGCCCCTCGCCGGCGGCCTGCTGGGTCACGTGGGCCAGCATCTGGGTCACCTGATCGCGCGGCATGCCCTTGGTCTCGACGAGATAGTCGATCTCGTTGCGGTGGTCATGCTCGGGCAGGCTCGGGTCGAGCTGGAAGCTCTTCCACTCGACCTCCACCTGGTCCCGGTGCTCAAAGGACTCCAGGGCCGTCTCGAAGCGGCGCTTGCCGATGAAACACCAGGGGCAGCCGACGTCAGAAAAAATCTCGATCTTCATATCAGCCACAACCCCGCCTCTCAGCCGGGTATTCCGGCCAGGGGTCTCAGGGACGACGCCGGCCACGCGCCCTGCGACGGCGGCGCGCCTCAGGCGCGACGCAGGCCACCCTGCCACAGGGCGTCGAAGGGGGTGTTGCCGGTGACGCGCTGCTTGATGCCCTCCGTGACGAACTCCTTGGCGCGGCGGGCGGCCTGCAGCGGCGTGGCGCCCTGGGCCAGCTCCGCCGTGACCGCGGCCGCCAGGGAACAGCCCGCACCGGACACCGCGTGCTCGCCGACCTTCGGGGCGGAGAGCACCTCGAGGACCTCGCCGTCGTAGAACACGTCCTGGGCGTCGGGCCCCTCGAGCCGGATGCCGCCCTTGGCCAGGACGGCCGCGCCGGAGACCTCGTGGATGCGCTTCGCGGCCTCCTTCAGGTCCTCCAGGGTGCGGATCTCCAGGCCGGAGAGCTGCTCGGACTCGAAGTGGTTGGGGGTGGTGAAGGTGGCGAGCGGCAGCAACTCCGCCTTGAGGGCGCGGTCCGTGTCCAGGGCGTGGCCGGGTTCTTGGCCCTTGCAGATGAGCACCGGGTCCAGGACCACGTGGGCCCAATCCTGGCTCTTCAGGGCGGCGGCCACCGTGGAGACGGTCTCCGGGGAGCCCATCATGCCGAGCTTGGTGGTCTTCAGGGCGCCGGCGTAGTCGGCCTGGATGGCCTCGAGCTGGTTGGCGATGACCTCCTGCTGGACCGGTACGAAGCGGTGGTTCCAGTTGTCCTTCGGATCGAAGGCGACGATGCAGGTCAGGGCCACCATGCCGAAGGCGCCAAGCTCCTGGAAGGTCTTCAGGTCGGCCTGGGCGCCGGCGCCGCCGGTCGCCTCGGATCCGGCGATGGTCAGGGCGAGCGCGGGGGTGCTGGGAGCGTGGACGTCATGCGGAGCGGTGGAAGACATGCCCACCATGTTAAACCCGTTCCGGGCGCACCACGGTGACCAGCGGCCGGGCGAGGGTACGGCCCAGGGCCATCAGGATGGCTGCCGGGAAGCCGACCACCGGGATGAGCATGGGCACCAGGCCGCCGGCCCCGGAGAACAGGACGGCCAGGCCGTAGAGCATCCCGACGAGGGCGTAGCCCAGGACGTGGATCCACTGGTTGGTCTTGTACCGGAAGAGCCAGTTCACCAGCAGGCACAGCGGCAGGCCGATTGCCATGCCGGCCACGCCGACGACCGTCAGCAGGGGAGCGAGCGAGCCGTAGGCCTGCAGCGCGGGGATGAGGTTGAGGACCAGGACGAGCGCGGCCATGATCAGGTTCGGGATCAGCCAGGCCACCAGGAAGCCGTACAGGGACATCTTCAACCGGGCGCGGGGGCCGGACGCCGGCCGCGTGCGGCGGCTGGGCTTGACCGGGATGGGCGTGGTCATGGGGCGGGCTCCAGAGGTGACGGTGGCTGGCTGTGCTTGGCCTTGAGGCCGTGCCAGTCTACCGGCGGTGGCAGCCGGTCCGCTCAGGCGAACGCCATCCCGTCCATCAGCTTGCGGGCGGTGCGGACGCTGCCGGTCACCAGCACGGCGCCGTCCTCGACCTCGAGGACCAGGTCGGTGTGCCCCGTGGGGTGCTCCACCCGGACGTCCCGGGAGGCGTGGTCGCCGTCCAGCTCCGCCACCACCGTGCCCGGGACCTGCCAGGCGACGGCCGCCGAGGCCGCGGCGAAGACCCCGATCGCCTCGTGCACGCGCTTCGGGATGAAGCAGCGGGTGCTGAACGTGCCGCCGTCCCGGGCCGGGGACACCAGGCACACCTTGGGGACGGTGGCATCCGTGACGTCACCGAGCCCCATGGCGGCACCGGCCTCGAGGCGGACGGCCTCCACCGCGGCGCACAGCTGGGCGTCGGCCTCCAGAGCGGCCGGCTCCTCGGTCCCGTCCACTCCCAGATCGGCTGCGCGGAGCACGACGACGGGCATCCCGTTGTCCACGCAGGTCACCTGGGCCCCGGCGAAGGTGTCGCTGGTATTCCCCGTGGGGAAGAGGGCGCCGCAGCTGGAGCCGGCCGTGCCGCGGTAGTCCAGCACCACCGGGGCCGCGGCCCCGGGGACGCCGGCGATCTCCGTGTCACCGGCGTACGAGACGCGGCCGGCCGGCGTCGTGACGATGGCCCGGGCCACCGAACCGGTGTTGACCATGTGGATGACCACCTCGGTGGTGCCGTCCCGGGCGGGGACGAGCCCGCGTTCGATGGCGAAAGGGCCCACCCCGACCAGGATGTTGCCGCAGTTCTGCTGGTCGGAGACCACGGCACGGTCCACGGAGACCTGGAGGAAGAGGTAGTCGACCCCGCCGTCGGGGCGTGCCGAGACCACCGCGACCTTGCTGGTGAGCGGATGGGCACCGCCAAGCCCGTCGATCTGCCGCGGATCGGGGGAGCCCATGAGACGCAACAGCAGGGCGTCCCGCTCGGCCGGATCGGCCGGCAGGTCCTCGGCGAGGAAGTACAGCCCCTTGGACGTGCCACCGCGCATCACCATGCACCGGATCTGGGGGGCGGGTGCGGCTGCGGTGGACATGAGGCCTCGCTTCTCCGGGACTCCCGGCTGGGCTACTTCTGTGACAATATTGTTCACAATCAGATCCATCATGGCCGACGAGCGGGGGAGTTTCCAGTGGCTACAGCAACACGGGCCAGTTCCGCGGTGAACGCGACCGCGGTCGCCGACCAGATCCGCTCCGCCATCTTCGCCGGCGAGCTCGTGCCGAACCAGCGGCTCGTGGAGGCCGACCTGGCCGAGATGTACGGGGCCAGCCGCGGGCATGTGCGCACGGCCCTGTCCGAGCTGACCGTCGAGGGCGTGGTGGAGCGGATCCAGAACCGGGGTGCCCGCGTGCGCTCCGTCCCCCTCGAGGAGGCGCTCGAGATCGTGGAGGTCCGTGCCGCCCTGGAGGCCCTGTGCGCCGCCCGCGCGGCCCGCCGCCTCACGGACGAGGAGGCCCTGGTGCTCCGGCGGATCGGCAGCGACATGGAGGCGGCCGTGGAGGCCGGTGACCAGGCCGCCTACGCGCAGGGCAACACGGAGCTGCACTCCACGCTCATCCGGCTGTCCGGCCAGCAGACGGCCGCCGCCACCATCGACCGGCTCCGGGCCCAGGCCGTCCGGTTCCAGTACCGGCTGTTCGCGAAGCCGGGGCGCTCGCGGCAGTCCCTCCCCGAGCACCTGGCCATCATCGAAGCCGTCTGCGCCCGCGAGCCGGAGAACGCGGCCCGGGCCATGCGCGAACACCTGATGTCCGTGGGCCAGGCGATCGAGGAGTCGGCCGACTCCTCGATCGCCTGACGCCGCTCCTCGTCCGGCGCCTCATTCGGTGCGCAAGGGGTCCTTGCTGGTCTCGCGGGACAGGGCCACGGCCACCAGGGAGACCGCCGCGGCGGCCATCAGGTACCAACCCGGGGCCACGTCATTGCCGCTCGTGGCGATCAGCCAGGTGGCCACCAGCGGCGCCGTGCCACCGAAGAGGGCGTTGGAGAGGTTGAAACTGACGGCGAAGCCCGTGTACCGAACCTTGGTGGGGAACATCTCGGCCAGGAAGCTCGGCAGGGTCCCGTCATTGAGGGCGAGCATGCCGCCGAGCAGGATCTGCAGCAGCAGGACGACCATGAAGCTGTCCGTGCCCAGCAGGTAGAAGGCCGGCACGGTGAAGATCAGGAACGCGACCGAGGCGCTGATGAGGATTCGCTTGCGACCGAAGCGGTCCGAGAGGGTGCCGGTGATGAAGATGAAGCCGATATAGGTGGCCAGGGCCACCGTGGTGGCCACATAGGAGGATGTCTGGTCCAGGCCGAGTTCCTCCGAGAGGTACGTCGGCATGTAGCTGAGGATGACGTAGAAGCCCACCGCGTTGAGCAGCACGGCGCCGGCGGCCTGCAAGAGCCGGCCCCAGTGCTCGCGGAACAGGGAGCTGACCGGCGCCTTGACGGCTTCGTCCTTGAGGGCCATCTCGCGGAACGCGGGGGTGTCCTCCAGCTTGTTCCGAATGTAGCGGCCGATCAGGCCCATGGGTGCGGCCAGCAGGAACGGCAGGCGCCAGCCCCAGTCGGTCATCTGCTGGCTGTCGAGGGTGGCCGTCAGGACGGTGGCGATGAGCGAACCGAGCAGCAACCCGGTGGCCGTGCTCGCCGGCACGACGGCGGCGTAGACCCCGCGGCGCTTCGGCGGGGCGTACTCGACCAGGAAGGCCGAGGCGCCGGCGTACTCACCGGAGGCTGAGAAGCCCTGAACCAGCCGGAGCAGCAGCAACAGCAGGGGGGCCCAGATGCCGATGGTGGCATATCCGGGGATCAAGGCGATGCAGAACGTGGCGATGGACATCACCAGGATGGACCAGGACAGGGCGACCCGCCGGCCGAAGCGATCTCCGATGTGCCCCCAGATGAAACCGCCGATGGGCCGGACGAGGAACGAGACGGCAAAGAGGGAGAAGGTCAACATCAGCCCGGTGGCCGGGTCTGAATCCGGGAAGAACACCGCGGAGATGGTCACCGCCAGGTAGCCGTACATGGCGTAGTCGAACCATTCGACGAAGTTGCCGATGAAGCTGGCACCGATGACGCGGCGACGCGTCGCGGCATCCACCGGGGTGTGGGTCTGGCCACTGAGCGTGGGCCGGGTCGTGGCACTGGTCATGGGGGATCATCTCCGGTGTTGCATTGAATGCAATCTGGTTGCAAAGGTTTGCTGTCCGGCTCAGTGTGGTGGTGTGATTGATGTCACGTCAAGGGGTGGAGGGCCGCCGGTGGTTCAGGGCTGCACGGGGTCGTCGTGGAAGCGGCGCAGGGGTTTGCCGGCGGTCTCGCGAACGAAGACGGACACGACCATCAGGGCGATGACTGCAACGACCGTCACGTAGATGGCCGGGGCCAGCGTATTGCCGGTGGTCGCCACCAGCCAGGTGGCCAGGTAGGGGGCCGTGCCGCCGAAGAGCGCATAGGTGACGTTGTAACTCAGGCCGGAGGCCGTGTATCGCACGTCCGTGGAGAACATCTCGGAGATCAGCACAGAGGTCACCACGTTGGCGGAGACGGCGCCCAGGGCGATCAGTAGTTGACTGGCCATGGCGCTTCCGAGGGTGCCGAGCTCGGCCAACATGTACGCGGGGATGGTCAGCACTGTCAGCAGTCCGGCGGAGATCTGCATGATACGGCGCCGGCCGATCCGGTCGGAGAGCCGTCCCATGACGGGAGAGAGTCCCGTGGCGAACAGCAACGCCACGAGGCTGGAAAGCAGCGCGTGGCCCTGGCTCACCCCGACCACTTGGGTGAGGAAGGTCGCCATGTAGGTGGAGAAGATGTAGAAGGACAGGGCCGTCAGCATGACGAAGCCACCGAGCTTGAGCATCTGCGCCCACTGGCTGTCGATGACCTCGCGGAGGCTCAGCGTCGGACGGTTGGCCGAGTCCTTGACCATGGCCTCGAACTCCGGTGACTCGTGCAGCTTGGAGCGGATGTAGAACGCGACCAGGCCCATGGGGATGGACAGCAGGAACAGCACGCGCCATCCCCATTCATCCATCACCTCGAGCGGCAGGACGAGACTGAGCAGGGCCCCGAGGCCGGCGGCCAGGGCGAAGGAGACGAACGTGGCCGCGGACATCGCGCTGGAGTAGCGGTTGCGCTGGTGGTCCGGGCTGTGCTCGACGGTGTAGATGGTGGCGCCGGCGTACTCGCCCCCGGCGGAGAGCCCCTGGACGCACCGGGCGACGGCCAGCAGGACGGCGGCCCAGATCCCGATGGACTCCTGGCTGGGGATGAGTCCGATGGCCGCCGTCGATCCCGACATGAGCAGGACCGTGACGATCAGGATCTTCTTGCGGCCGAGCCGGTCTCCCAGGCGGCCGAAGACGATCCCGCCCAGCGGGCGAAGTGCGAAGGCGACGGCGAAGATCGCGAAGGTCTCCAGCAGGCCGGTCACCGGGTCATCGGAGGCGAAGAAGGTGGCGGCGATGTGGGTGGCCATGAAGCCGTAGATCGCGAAGTCGAACCATTCGACGACGGTGCCGGCGAATGAAGCACCGACCACTTTCCGGAGGTGCTCGGGGCTGACCTTCTGGAGGGCAGGCGGCTGTGCGGTTGTCGTGGTCGTGCTGCTCATGTGGTGTCCTCGGTGTCCTCGGCGTCGGGTCGGTCGGTCTGTCAGGTGCGGTTCGGTTGTCGGTCAGTCGGGTCGTACGGTTCGCGGATCCACGTTCGGCGCGGCGAAGACCAGCAGCCCAGCGGCCAGGATGGGCAAGCAACCCCACCACAGGGTGGCGGTCTCCCAGCTCTGTCCGGCGGCCAGCGTGGCGGTGATGAGCACGCCGCCGACGATAGCGCCGACCTGACCGGAGGCGTTGATGAGTGAGCTGCCGGTGGCGCGGGTGTGCACCGGAAAGGATTCGCCCGTGAAGAACAGCAGGGCCGAGAACGGGCCGATCAGGAAGAACAGGCCGGCGCTGTACAAGGCCACGATCAGCGGAAAGTTGCCGTCCGGTGCCTGCAGCATGGCAAAGAAGCACAGACTGCAGACGATCCAAGCCAGACCGATCGTGTTGCGCCGGCCGATGCGGTCACCGAGCCACCCGTGGAACAGGTAGCCCAGGAAGGCGGTCGCGTTGGAGATGATCAGGATGGTCAGGGCGTTGTCGAAGCTGATGTTCTTGCCGGACTCGGCCGTCAGCAGCGAGGTGCCGAGGATGGAGAAGGACAGCACGCCGACCCAGTTCAACAGGAACGAGCTGCCGATGACGAGTGTGGGACGCAGCGACGTGCCGCGGAACACAGCGGTGATCGGGGACGACTCTTCTCCCATGCTGATGCCGTAGGCGGCCGAGCGCTCGCGGGCCTCGTCGATCTGCCCGGCCCGGCGCAGCTCGTCCACCTCCTTGCGGCGCAGGAACTGGGGGCTCTCCTTGAGCCAGCGGCCGGCCCAGAGGATGAAGACGGCGGGCAGGGCGGCGACGGCGAAGCACAACTCCCAACCTCCGATGGGGAACAGCAGGTATACCGAGGAGGCAGCGAGGACCGAACCCACCGGCCAGCCGGACTGGACGAGGGAGTAGATCAGACCGCGGCGCTTGGCCTTGGCCGGATCCGAGTAGCGGTGGGCGAACATCTCGTTGAGATAGGCGGCGTTGATGGCCTGCTCGGCGTAACCCAGCCCGGCGATCGAACGGACCACCACGAGGAAGACGAGGCCCAGTCCCGCGGCGAGCCCGTAGACCCAGCCGACGGTGGCGGTCAGGAGCGAGGCAAGTGCCGCTCCGGCCACGGCTACCAGGATGCCCTTGCGGCGGCCGATCCTGTCCGTCAACGGACCGATGGCGAAGGCCACCAGCGCGGTGCCGGCGGTAACCCAGGTGTTGACCTCCGTGGAGTGCGCCTCCGACCAGCCCAGGGATGCGGCCAACTGCGGCAGCAGGTTCCCGAAGAGGACGAAGTCGTAGACGGCGAAGGTCCAGGCGAAGAAGCAGATCCACGAGGCGATCCTCACGTCACGGGACGTGACGTCGTGGGCCATGGGCGGTTTCGAGTCCGCGACCGCCGTGGAGGTGACCGTCCTGTCCTGCGGCGGGTCCTGGAGGTGTTCCGAGGTGCTCATGGTGGTTCCTGTCAGTTCAGGCTGATGCTGGGGGATGCTGGGGGATGCTGGGGGATGCCGGGGGATGCTGGGTGATGCTGGGTGATGCTGGGTGACGCAGGGGAGGGCGGGAAGCCGTCCGGGCCGTGGCCCGGGGCGATGGCGGCCCGCCCTCCGGGTGCCGCCCCGCCTCGCCGTGGACGAGGCGGATCGGCACGGGGCGGTGGCTGAACCGTGATCAGTCGGGATCAGGCATATACGTCCTGCAGCGGTGCGGACCGCAGCGCGGCTCGTGTGGTTTCCGTGGCGGCCAGGTCCAAGGCCGGTTCGCCGTCCTTGCCGGTGATGATCACGCCGTAGTCCCGCTCGGCCGCCTCGCGCGTGGTGAAGCCGTCGCAGACGTCCTCCAGCACCTTGGACGGATCGCGCTTGACAGGGTCGCCGAACCCTCCGCCGCTCGGAACGGTGATGGCGATCGAATCACCGGCCTTGAGCTGCCAGCCGGTGACCTTGGAGGGCCAGGACTCCTCGCCCTCGCGGCCCGGATTCTTCACGAGCGAGGCATTGAGGCCGTCGTGGCCGCCGTCGAAGCCCCAGGGGACGTCCGAATCGTGGCGCTCGCCCTCGCACGTGATGATGGTGTCCGTCAGGAAGGTGTTCTCCCGGACGATGCCGATGCCGCCGCGGAACTCGCCGGCCGCGGCGGGCTCATCGCGCAGCTCGTAACGATCGGTCCGCATCGGGAACCGCCACTCCAGCTCCTCGATCGGGTTGTTCCGGGTGTTGGCGATGAGGTTGTCCACCGAGTCTGGGCCGTCACTTCTGGAGCGGGCACCATAGGAGCCCTCGTTCACCTCGAGATAGACCCAGTACTCGCCGGCGTTCTCGTCCCATCCCGAGTAGGACATGAAATGGATGTGGGCCGAGTTGCCGGCCGTCACCCGCTCCGGGATCACTGGAGCCAGGGCCCGCAGGGCCAGGTCCACGGCACGCTGGACCTGCGAGAAGCGGGAGAACGTGGCGGCCGGGTAGGTCGGATTGAAGATCGTGCCCTCGGGGGCGATGACCTTCAGGGGTTTGAGCATCCCCTCGTTCTGCGGCACGAAGACCGGGAAGGCAACCTCGTCCAGGAAGATCATGCGGGTGATGAACGTGAAGGCTGAGACCGTAGTGCCCTCGAAGGCGCAGTTGTAGGCGGTGGGAACCTGCTGGGAGGATCCGGTGAGGTCATAGGTGATCTCGTCGCCCTCCACGATGACCTTGACCGCGATCGGCAGCTTCGTGCCGTAATTTCGGCCGTCGTCGTCCAGGTAGCCGACTTCGGTCTCGTAGACACCGTCCGGGATCTTGGCGATCTCCTGGCGTAGCATCCGCTCGGAGTAGTCGATCCAGGACTGGCCGGAATCCCGCACCGCGCCGATCCCATACCGGTCCACGAGGGCCAGGTACCGGGACTTGGCGAGTTCGCAGGCGGCGATCATGGCCTGGAAATCGCCCTCATTGGAGGTGGGCGTGCGGGTGTTGTTGAGGATGTGCCGGATCAGCGACTCCTGACGCACGCCCTTCTCGTAGACCTTGACGGCGCGGAAGATGGTGCCCTCGGACTGGACGTCCTGGATGTCCACCATCAGGCCGGAGAAGGCGCCGCCGTTGTCGATCAACTGCCCGGACGCGCCCGCGAAGCCGACGAGCTCGCCGGAGTGGAAGATCGGCTCGATGATCGCCACGTCGGGGGAGTGGGTGGCCCCCAGGTACGGATCGTTGTGCAGGATGACATCCCCCTCGTGGATGCCCTCGCCCAGCACGGACATCACTCCCTTGACGATCTTGGGCATGGAGCCCATGAACATGGGGGTGGAGTCCGACTCGGCCAGCACGTTGCCGTCCTTGTCGAACAGGCCGGCGCCGAGGTCCTCGGACTCGCGGATGATCGAGGAGTAGGACATCCGGAACAGGACGGAGGCCATCTCCTTGGCAGCGGAGTTCAGGGCACCGCCGATCACGCGCATGAGGATCGGGGTGGCCAGCTTCTCGGCCGTCTCCACGGCCGACGGGCAGGTGATGACAATGTTGCCGGCCTCGTCCACCACTCCTGAGAATCCCGGAGGGACCACGGTGGTGGTGTCGTACTGCTCGATGACGGCCGGGCCCTCGAAAGCGGTGCCGACGCCCATCCTGTCCCGGTCGTAGAAGTGGGTGTCCACGGAGGTGGGCTTGCCGTCCACGTCGAAGACGACCTTGCGCGTCTCGAGCAGCGCCTCGGCAAGGTCGGCGCCCTGGGCGGGCGCCGGCGTCGGGAGCTCGTCCATGAGACCGGAAGCCTCCACGCGGATGTTGATGATCTCCACCGTGCCGTCCTTGAAACGGTGTCCATACTCCTCGAAGTGCGCCTCGTGGAAGGCCTCCTCGGCGCGGGCCAGCCAGGCGGCGTCCACCGGCCCCTCGGGGACATCGAAGCGGATCTCGTATCCCTGGCCCTCATAGCGGGCATCGGCGAGCCAGTCGATCTTGCGGCGATCCGCCGCGAAGCCCTCAACGTCCAGCTGCTTGACGGCTTGGGCCTCGAGGCCCTCGTAGGACGCCTGGATGGCGGCTGGGTCGGCCTCGGTGAAGCGGAAGCGCTGGGTCGCCACGAACTCGTACTGCTCGTCGGTGGCCAACAGGCCGGTGGCGGCGATGATGCCGGGGTGGGCAGGGACCAGCACGTGGGGGACCTCGAGCTCGGCGGCGATCTCGCAGGCGAACAGGGCGCCGGCGCCGCCGGCTGCCACCAGGGTGAAGTCACGCGGATCGTAGCCGCGGCGCACCGAGTTCTGTTCGATGGCCTGGGTCATGCCGAACTTCTGGATCTGCAGGGCGCCGAGGGCGGCCTCCTCCACGGACATGTTCAACTGTTCCGCGAGCGTGCCCATGGCCGCATGCGCCGCCTTGAAGTCCAGGTCGATCCCGGAGCCGGCCAGTAGCCGGTCCGGCCGCATGCGTCCGAGCAGGGCTTGGGCGTCCGTGGAGGTCGGCTCGGTGCCGCCCTTGCCGTAGCAGACCGGTCCGGGCGTGGCGCCGGCCGACTGCGGTCCCACGCGGAAGACACCACCGGCATCCACGTAGGCGATGGAGCCGCCGCCAGCGCCGATGGTGTCCACGTCCACCATGGGCACCATGGCCTGGTGGTCGCCGATCTTGGTGTCCAGCAGGTGGCGCATGCGCAGTTCGCCCTGGTAGGCGACCCCGATGTCCGCGGAGGTGCCGCCGATGTCCAGGGTCACCACGTTGCCGAATCCAGACTGCTTGCCGGCCCAGACACCGCCGATCAGGCCGCCGACCGGTCCGGACATCATCAGGGTGACGGGCCGCTTGGCGGCTTCCTTGATGGGGACCATGCCGCCCGAGGACTGCATGAGAAGGATCTCCTTGCCGTAGCCCATCGCCACGGCCTCGGTCTGCAGACGGTCCAGGTAGCGGGAGACACGCGGACCCACGAAGGCATTGAGCGCGGTGGTGGAGAAGCGCTCGTACTCGCGGTAGAGGGGAACGATGTCACTGGAGAGCGAGAGGAAGGCCTCGGGAAACTCTTCGGTGACGATCTGACCGATGCGCCGCTCGTGTTCCGGATTGAGGTAGGAGTGCAGCAGACAGACGGCGATGGCCTCGACGCCGGCCGCCTTCAGTTCGCGCACGCGCTCGCGGACCTCGTCCTCGTCCAGGGGGACGAGCACCTCGCCCTTCGGGGCGGTGATGCGTTCCTTGACGGTCAACCGGTGGCGGCGCTTCACCAGCGGCTTGGTCTGCCAGGGCAGGTCCTGTTGAAGCGAGAAGTTATGCGGCTTCTTGTGGCGCGCGATGTGCAGGATGTCCCGGAAACCCTCGGTGGTGATCATCCCGACCTCGGCTCCGGTATGCGTCAGTGCCGTGTTGGTGGCCACGGTTGTCCCGTGGACCACCTGGTCGACCTCGGCCAGGGAGATCCCCGCCTTCTCGCAGAGCTTCTTGATGCCCAGTACCACCGCCTCGGAGGGGTCGTGGGGGGTTGAGGGGACTTTCTCCACAACGGCGATGCGCTGTGCATCGTCCGAGAAATACAGGTCGGTGAACGTACCGCCGACGTCTACTCCGATGCGCTTCATGATGGGTCCTTTCGATGGGACGTGTTCAGAACTGGAGTGGATGGAAGAGGGGCTGGGGTGAGGGGGCCATGAGTACTGCCCCACGGGGTGCCGCGGTTCGTTGGGCCGGGCCTCGTCCCCGGAACTCCGCCGTGACAACCGTCACAGCTGGTTGCGTGCTGAGCAATCTAGTTCTCTGGCAAGCAACGCGCAATAGTTTGAGCGCGACATTCTTGAACTGCGGACCGCAGGGCCTTGCCGTTGCTGTTGGTGTGGGCCACGGAAGGTTCTGCGGATTGATGTTGTCTTCACTCCAACAAGAGTCCTCTCACTGCAACACGGGCGCAATCACCGGGGCGTTAATTCTGTGTTTCAGGCAGAAGATGCCCCTTGCCCCTGGGGTGGCGAGCTCGCTGCGCACTGCCGGAGGTTGGCCCGAATGCGGACCGGATCTCCTCTGGCGCCGGAAAGTTTCGTGCGCTACAGTGCCAATCACAGCAACTCAGTTGCTCAACCAGCAACACATGAATTTCGAGAATGGAGAGAGCCATGACCGTGACGTCCAATGACATCGAGGCCCGCCTTGCAGCAGTGCTGGAGGAGGCGTTCGAAGCCGGCCGGGGGATCTACGACGAGCGCGGCTTCACGCGTCGGATCGGCTACGGCAACCGCCCCGCCGTCATCCACATCGACCTGGCGAACGCCTGGACCCGCTCGGGCCACCCCTTCAGCTGCCCGGGGATGGAGGAGATCATCCCGAACGTCCAGCGGATCAACGAGGCCGCGCGAGCCAAGGGAGTCCCGGTCTTCTACACCACGAACGTCTACCGCAACCGCGACGCCACCTCTGGCACCAACGACATGGGCCTGTGGTACTCGAAGATCCCCACCGAGACCCTTCCGGCGGATTCCTACTGGGCACAGATCGATGACCGCATCGCGCCCGCACACGGCGAGGTCGTGATCGAGAAGAACCGCGCCTCGGCGTTCCCCGGGACGAACCTCGAGCTCTTCCTGACCTCCAACCGCATCGACACGTTGATCGTGACCGGTGCTACTGCGGCCGGCTGTGTGCGCCACACCGTTGAGGACGCGATCGCGAAGGGCTTCCGTCCGATCATCCCCCGGGAGACCATCGGCGACCGTGTCCCGGGCGTCGTGCAGTGGAACCTCTACGACATCGACAACAAGTTCGGCGACGTGGAGCCCACGGATTCGGTGGTGGAGTACCTGAACAAACTCCCGCAGTTCGAGGACACGGTCCCGAAGACTCTCTCGGACCCCCAGCCCGAGGTCCAGGCCCCCGCGGACCCGGCCTGAGCCCTTGTCCTGCCGGTGCCCTGGGCCCGGCCCCGTCCCGGTCAGGCAGCAGTCCGGCACCCTCAGCGGGTGCCGGGCTGCCGCAGTCCGGTGAGGACATGCAGGTCCCGCGGGCGCAGGCCGGCGGCATCCATCCCCCGCCGGAAGGCCGGAATCCCGGCCGCCGCTAGCATGGGGGCACGACCGCCGGCGTCACGTCATCCGCCCGGCCGGGCGTCGACCATCAGCCGAGAGGAATGACATGCCGGACACCGCACCGGACCCCGCGCCGGCCGCGGAGAAGCCGCAGGGAGCCGCGGCCTCACTGCTCAACGGACTGTCCGTGCTGGAGGCGTTCTCCGCCACCACCCGACCACT
Organism: Citricoccus sp. NPDC055426; assembly: GCF_040677445.1. NCBI lineage: Bacteria > Bacillati > Actinomycetota > Actinomycetes > Micrococcales > Micrococcaceae > Citricoccus > Citricoccus sp. NPDC055426. Next base: position 140,380 of record NZ_JBFARZ010000003.1, on the reverse strand, counting down.
GCTCGGCGTCACCGAGATCTCCGAGATCGTCGGACTGCACAAGAGCACCGTGTCCCGCATGCTCGCCGGGCTCACCGAGGCCGGCTACGTCCAGCGCGATCTGGACTCGGGGAGGTATCGGCTGGGACTGGGCCTGATCGGCCTCGCCGGCCCGTTGTTGTCCGAGTTGGACGTCCGCCGGGCGGCGCTGCCACACCTCGAGGAACTGACGCAGTCCACGGGGGAGACTGCGGCCCTGGCCGTGTGGAACGGGTCCGCGGCGATCGTGGTGGAGCAGGTGGCCAGTCCGCACCAGGTCAAGCACAGTGCGACCATCGGCACCCGGTACGCCAAGTTCGCGAGCTCCTCGGTGCGGGTATTCCTCGCTGAACTTCCGGCATCCGAGGTGGACCGACTGCTGCGCAGCGGGGCCGTGGAGCGGGAGGGCTACTCCGGTCCGGGGGATGACCCGGTCTTCCGCCACCTCGACATCGTCCGCGAGGCGGGTGAGGCGGTCAATGACGGCGAGACCACCTTCGAGGAGTACGGCGTCTCCGTCCCGGTGCGGGACTACCGCGGCAAGATCGTCGGGTGCATCACCGTCAGTGCCCCGCGGTCCCGGGTCCAGTACCGGGGCAATCAGGCCGACCTGGCCGCCGCGGTCCGGCGGGCCGCCGCTACCGTGTGCGCCCGCCTGGGCTGGGCCCCCGAGGCGGAGGGCCCGGAGTAGTAGGCGGGCGGGGCAGGGACTCTCGATCCCGGACGGCCCCTGAAGGGTCAGGACCCCCGAGCGACCAACGCCTTCTGATAGGTGCCGAAGCCGGAGAAGTCCGCCGCGCCGGGTGGGCCCCAGACCACCAGCAGCCGAAGTTCGTCCGGCCCGGGGTTGGCGACCCCGCGACGGGCGGCGGGTGGGCACAGCGCCGAGTCTCCGGGGTGGAGGATGTGGAGGGTTCCGTCGAGGTGCATCTCCGCCTCGCCGGACAGGACGAGGTAGAACTCCTCCAGCTCCTGACCCCCGCGGTCGTGGGCGTGCGTTCCCTCGCTGGCTCCCGGCTCCAGGACCCACGTCTGGACCGCCACCGGCATTTCCATCTCACCGGCGAAGTGGAATTGGATCGTGGTGCGACCGGAACCACCGTGGAGGGTGTGGTCGAAGGTGCCGGCCCCGACCCGCTCGATGTCCGCCCCGGAGCTCATGGGAGGGCGGCTCCCAGGCGCAGGGAGATGCGCCGGGCGGTGTCTCGGCACGCGGCGGCCAGCGAGGGGATCTGCTCGTCCGGCACCCGGTAGTGCGGGGCTGCCAGCAGCACGGCGGCCACCACCTGACCGCGGTGGTCCGTCACGGGTGCGGAGATGCCCACCTCATCCGGCGAGGTCTCGCCGAGGTTCACGGCGTGGCCCAGCTCCCGGACGGCGGCGAGTCGTGCCAGGAAGTCATCCGGATCCGTGGGGACGTCGAAACGGATCCGCCCGGAGTCCACGAGGCCACGGACGTGCTCCGGGGGCTCGTGCGCCAGGAAGACCTGGACGCTCGCACTCAGCCCGGTGGCGTAGCGGCTGCCCAGCACGGAGGTGTGCTTGACCTGCTGCCGGCTGGGGACCTGCTCCACCGTCACCGCGGCGGTGCCGTCCCAGATGCTCAGGGCCGCCGTCTCGGCGGTCTCCGCGGAGAGCTCTCGCAGATCGTCCATGGCCACGCGGCGCACGTCCAGGTTGGCCAGCAGGGGACCCGCCACGGCGATCAGGCCCAGGCCGAGGCGGTACCTGCGCGAGGCCTCCTCCCGTTCCACGACCTGTTCCTGCTCGAGCGTGGCCAGGATCCGGGACACGCTGGACTTGTGCAGTCCCACCCGGGCCGCGATCTCCGTGACGCCCAGGACCGGCTCGTCCACGGTGAAGCAACGGATGACCTGCAGGACGTTGACGATCACGGAGGCGCCGCGCGCTCCACCGGTGCCCCGCTCGCCCACGGCGTCATCGGACGCCGGAGCGGAACCGGTGGGGCCGGCGTCGTGCCCGGTGTTGCTGGTGCTCATGGTGGATCCTCCCGGAACTCGGTGCTGGGGCTGCGCCCCGTCCCCAGAATGCCATGGCCTGAGGCCCCGGAAGGGGACCTCAGGCCATGGCCGGAAGCGGCGCCCGTCAGGCGTCGATGATGTTGTTCTCGGGGCCGAAGCCGAACTTGGTGATGTTCTCGACACCGCCGTCCTCGCCGATCACGAGGATGTCATGCTCGCGGTAGCCGCCGGCGCCGGGCTCCCCGTCCATGACGGTGATCATCGGCTCCATGGAGACCACCATGCCCGGTTCCAGCACGGTGTCGATGTCCTCGCGCAGTTCCAGGCCGGCCTCTCGCCCGTAGTAGTGGGAGAGCACGCCGAAGGAGTGGCCGTAGCCGAAGGTGCGGTTGGGCAGCAGGCCGTGGCCGATGTAGATCTCGTTCAGCGCATGCGCGATGTCCTTGCAGACCGCACCGGGCTTGATCAGCTCGAGGCCGGCGCGGTGGACCTCCACGTTGACGTTCCACAGCTCGAGGCTGCGCTCGTCCGGCTGGCCGAGGAACAGCGTGCGTTCCAGGGCGGTGTAGTAGCCGGAGGTCATGGGGAAGCAGTTCAGGGACAGGATGTCCCCGCGCTGCAGCTGGCGGGTGGTGGCCCAGTTGTGGGCGCCGTCCGTGTTGATGCCGGACTGGAACCAGACCCAGGTGTCCCGGACCTCGCGGTGCGGGAAGGTCCTGGCGATCTCATGCACCATCGCCTCGGTGCCGATCAGGGCGACCTCGTACTCGGTGATGCCCTCACGGATGGCGGCCTTGATGGCCTCGCCGCCCAGGTCACCGATGCGGGCGCCGTGCTTGATGACCTCGATCTCCTCCGGGGACTTGATCATGCGCTGGCGCATGGCGTCCTGGGAGACGTCCAGCAGCTCGGCGCCACCGAAGGCGTCCTGGATGCGCTGGCGGGTCAGGCCCGGCAGGAAGTCATCCTCGACGCCGATCCGGGAGGCCTTCACGCCGTCCCGCCTCAGGGCCTCCTGCAGGCCGTAGTAGAAGTTGTCCCGCTTCCAGTCCGTGTACACGATGTTCTCGCCGTAGCTGGTGCGCCAGGGCATGCCCGCGTCGATGTTCGCTGTCACGGTGGTCGAGTTGGTGGCGGTCACCACCAGCGCGTAGTTGCGACCGAAGGTGGTGTAGAGGAAGTCGGAGTAGTACTTGATGCCGTGGTAGCTCGTCAGGATGACGGCGTCCAGGGACTTCTCGGCCATGATCCGGCGCAGGCCGGTCAGGCGCCGTTCGAACTCGGCGTCCGAGAAGGTCAGCTGCTGCTTGGAACCGTTGTGCAGGGTCTTCAGGCGCTCAAGGTCCGAAACGGAGTTCGCGGTGGACGTCATGGGGATCTCCTCGTTCTAAGTTGCATTGATTGCAACGGGGTTGCATTGATTGTGACCCTGTGGTGCGCGTCACGTCAAGGGGTTGACGCGCCATTCAGGTGGTTGGTTTCAGGTGGTGGGGGTGGGTAGGCCGAGCTCGGCCGTCAGGTCGGCCGAGAGGTCGGCGACGACCTGCTCGAACATGAGCTGGCCCTTGCCGGCGTCAGAGCCGGTAGGCGCGGACAGGCAGCCGGTCTCGGGGGTGCGGCCCGCCACCACGGGGAGCCGGTCGAAGCGCGGCAGGGCGGCCGGCGGGTGGTCCACGGCGCGATCGAGCTGCACCAGTCCGGGTTCCAGGTGGAGCATGAGCGAGGTCTCCAAGACGCCGCCGTGCTCGATGTCCCAGCCGGGGAATCCGTCCGGGTAGACGGCCTCGAGGGTCTGCTCGGAGACGTAGTCCCAATAGGAGAGGAGCACCACGCCGGGCCCGTCCTCCGCGGACAGCCCGAGGTCCCCGAGGGCCAGGTCGACCCCCTCGTAGAGGAACTGGTAGTTCTCATAGTGCCCGTTGAGCAGGGCCACGTGCTGGACGCCCTGGGCCAACAGGCTGGTCACCACGCACCGGGTGACCCCGATGAGGGTGGCGGCGTCCAGGCTGACCGTGCCGGGCAGGTGGTTTCCGCCGCCGGACTTCTGCTGGGACTTGTAGCCGTAGGTCAGGGGCTGCGCCACCCGGGCCCCGGTCCGCCGGGCCACGGCCTCGGCGATCGCGGTGGACAGCAGGGCGTCCGTGCCCAGGGGCAGGTGGGGGCCGTGCTGTTCGAGGGCGCCCACCGGGACCAGCGCCGTGGCCCGGCCGGTGGCCACCCAGTCGCGGTAGGTGAAGGCGTCCGTGTGGGAGAGCCGGACCTCGGATTGCGGCTGCGGTGTCTTCTCGGTCATGAGATGTCCTGCGGATCCACGTAGGTGCCGGGCCCCACGCCGAGGCGCGGATCGTGGCGCGGGATGCCGTCCTCGTCGCACAGCGCGTCCTCCGCGCGGGGCTCAGGATCGTTGATGTCCTTCTCGAGCTGGCGGGTGGCCGCGGTGCGGGACCGCAGCCGCCGGATCAGGTTGATGATCATCAGTACGATCACGAAGGAGAACGGGAAGCCTCCGATGATGGTCCCGGTCTGGACCGTGTCCACGGCGTTGACCCCGCCGATGGACAGCAGCACCAGGGCGACGGTGGCGATGGAGGCCACCAGGACCACGCGGAACCAGGGGCCCGACTTCTTCGGGGCCGAGACGAACTCTGCGAGGGCGTAGGTCCCGGAGTCCAGGGACGTGATGTAGTACGTGGCCACCAGGACGGTCGCAACGATGACCAGCAGCGTGCCGATCCACGGGACCATCTCCAGCATGGAGAACAGGGCGGAGGAGGTGTCCGCCGCGGCGTCCGCGGAGATCTGCCCCGACTCGTTGTCGTAGTGGATGCCCGCGGAGCCGATGACGGCCACCCAGACCATGACGATCAGGGACGGGATGATGGTCACGCCCAGGACGAACTCGCGGATGGTGCGGCCGCGGGAGATCCGGGCGATGAATCCGGCCACGAAGGGCGAGAAGGCGATGACCCAGCACCAGATGAAGACCGTCCACCAGCCGCTCCAGCTGTCCTGCCAGTCGGCCAGCGGAGCGCCCGTGCCCTCCGCCTCCGCCCAGAAGCTCATCGGGATGAAGTGCTGGAAGAAGGAGCCGAAGGTCTGGGTCATGTTGGAGAGGATGTAGACCGTGGGACCGAAGACGAACACGGCGACGACCAGCACGATGCTCAGGATGGAGTTGGTCTCGCTGATGCGCTTCATGCCCTTGTTGACGCCGAGGAAGGCGGAGACGGCCGTGAGTAGGCCCAGCGCGATGATGACGATCGCCCACACCAGGGGGCTGGCCTCGAAGGGCAAGGCGTTGACGGCTCCGGAGGTGAACTGCATCGCCGCGAAGCCGAAGGAGGTGGCCAGGCCGAGCACGGTGGCGATGATGGCCAGCAGTTCGACCACGACGCCGGCCGGACGCTGGGCGCGCTTCGGCAGGATGTCCACGGTCGCCTCGCGGAACGTGAGGGTCTTGCCGAGGTTGTGGTGGGAGTAGGCCAGGCAGACGGCGACCACGCAGTACATGGCCCAGGCGGTCAGGCCCCAATGGAAGTACGTCCAGACCAGTCCGCCCTCGCCCGGATTGGCACCCGTGGGGATGACGGGGGTCTCCTCGCGCAGCATGATCGGCTCGGCCAGCGACCAGAAGATCAGGCCGATGCCCTGGCCGCAGGCGAAGAGCATGGAGTACCAGGCGAAGTTGCTGTGTTCCGGCCGGGCCTTGGGTCCGCCGAGGCGCACCTTGCCGACCCGGCTGATGCACAGCCAGGCGCAGACGCCGACGGCGATGAGGGAGTAGGCCACGAACCACCAGGTGAATCCGCCGGTGACGAAGGTCCGCAGCCGCCCGATGAGGGCGGCGGCGCCCTCCGGGTTGACCGTCACGGCCACCACGGCGGCGATGATCAGGACGGGCGGCAGGACCATGATGATGGTCCGGTCCAGGGTGGGGATGATGCGGCCGCGGAACCGCGGCAGGGTGACGGTCCGGGTGTTCGCTGCGGCCGGGCTGTCCTCGGTGGCCGTGGCCGGGCCCGCCAGGGTGGTGGTACCGACGGCGTCCGTCTCGTGATTCTCAGGGGTGGGCATGTCGACGTCCTCCAGGGGGCGCAGTCGCTGACTGTCCGCAGTTTGTTGCACTAAAGGCAACGCGGTTGCGCTAAAGAATGACAGTGGCTCAGGTCACAGTCAAGCCCTGGGCGGGATGAGCCTCAGATGGCGCCGCGGACCGCCGCGTCGAAGTGGCGGACGTGTTCGGCGGCGATGGATTCCGCCCGGTCCTGGTCGCCGTCCAGGATGGCGTCGAGCAGGCCGAGGTGCTCCCGGATATGGCCGGCCACGTCCGGGAGGCGGTCCACCACCACGCACCAGATCCGGGTGGCGAGGTTGTCCAGGCGGATCAGCGACTCCTCGAGGTGGTGGTTCCCGGCGGTGCGGTAGATCAGCCGGTGTACGGCCAGGTCCAGGGCCATGACGTCCCGCCAGGGGGAGTCCTGCGAGAGTCGGTCGATGCCCTCCCGGGCCTGCAGCAGCGCGGCCCGGGTGTCCGGGTCCACGTTGCCGGCCGCCTTGCGGGCGGCGAGCGGCTCGAGGAGCTGGCGCACCTCGGAGACGGTGGCCAGCTCGGTGATGTCCACGCGGGTGGCGAACGTCCCTCGGCGGGGGTAGGAGACCACCAGGTGGTCCGTCTCCAGGCGCTTCATGGCCTCCCGCAGCGGGGTGCGGCCGTATCCGAGTTCGGTCACCAGCTGCCCCTCGTGCAGGGGCTCGCCCGGGGCGATGTCCAGCATGATCAGCCGGTCGCGGAGGGCGCGGTAGGCCTGTTCGGCGAGTGAGAGTCCCTGGGTGGCGTCTGGGGTGGCGTCTGGGGTGACGTCCCGGTCGGCGTCCTGGTGGCCGCGATCCGTGGCGGTGGTCATGGTGTCCTTCGGGGGGTGTTGACGGGTTGTGATCCTCATCATACTCTTGGTCGCAGCTTGATATATCAGTTGTCTTTCAGCTTCGCCCCAGGAGGCATCGTGACCCAGACCCGTGAGTCTGCCCAGACCGTACCCGCCGAACTGACCGCTTCCCTGGCGGAACTGGACCCGGAGATCGCCGGCCACATCGACGCCGAGCTGCACCGCCAGCGCGGAGGCCTCGAGATGATCGCCTCGGAGAACCACACCGCCGCCGCCGTCATGCAGGCCCAGGGCTCCGTGCTGACCAACAAGTACGCCGAGGGCTACCCCGGCCGGCGCTACTACGGCGGCTGCGAGCACGTGGACGCCGTGGAGACCCTCGCCATCGAGCGGGTCAAGGAGCTCTTCGGCTCCGCCTACGCCAACGTCCAGCCCCACTCGGGCGCCCAGGCCAACGCCTCCGTCATGCACGCGCTGATCCGCCCCGGGGACACCGTGCTCGGCCTGAACCTGGCGCACGGCGGCCACCTCACCCATGGGATGAAGATCAACTTCTCCGGCCGGCTGTACAACATCGTGGCGTACGGCGTGGACGAGGCCACGCACCAGGTGGACATGGACGAGGTCGCCCGCCTGGCCCGTCAGAGCAAGCCGCAGCTCATCATCGCCGGCTGGTCCGCCTACCCCCGCCAGCTCGACTTCGCCCGCTTCCGCGAGATCGCCGACGAGGTGGGCGCCTACCTGATGGTGGACATGGCCCACTTCGCCGGCCTCGTGGCGACCGGGCTGCACCCCTCGCCGGTGCCGCACGCCCATGTGGTCACCTCCACCACCCACAAGACCCTGGCCGGCCCGCGCGGCGGCATCATCCTGACCAACGACGGCGACATCGCCAAGAAGGTCAACTCCGCCGTCTTCCCGGGCCAGCAGGGCGGGCCGCTCGAGCACGTGATCGCCGGCAAGGCCGTGGCCTTCAGGATCGCCGCCTCGGACGGCTTCAAGGACCGTCAGGAGCGCACCCTGGCGGGCGCCCGGATCCTGGCCGAACGGCTCACCCGCCCGGACGTGGCCGAGCACGGGGTCACCGTGCTGACCGGTGGCACGGACGTGCACCTGGTCCTCGTGGACCTGCGGGACTCCGCGCTGGACGGGCAGCAGGGCGAGGACCTGCTCGCCGCCGTGGACATCACCATCAACCGCAACGCCGTGCCGTTCGACCCGCGCCCGCCGATGGTCACCTCGGGGCTGCGCATCGGCACCCCGGCGCTGGCCACCCGCGGCTTCGGGGAGGAGGCCTTCCGCGAGGTCGCTGACATCATCGCCGAGACGCTGATAGCCGGCGCCTCCGCGGAGAAGGCCGGGGCCGGCGTCGTGCCCCAGGTCCCGACCGAGACCCTCGCCGGACTGCGCGAGCGCGCCCGCGCGCTGGCCGCCGCCCACCCGCTCTACCCCGACCTGACCCCGCACTCCACCCAGATGGGAGCCTGACATGGCCGATCTGCTGCCCGAGCACCCGGATTTCCTGTGGCGCAACCCGGACCCCAAGCCGAGCTATGACGCCGTGATCGTCGGCGGCGGCGGCCACGGACTGGCGACCGCCTACTACCTGGCCAAGAACCACGGCCTGACGAACATCGCCATCCTCGAGCGGGGCTGGCTGGCCGGCGGCAACATGGCCCGCAACACCACGATCATCCGCTCGAACTACCTCTGGGACGAGTCCGCCGGGATCTACGAGCACTCCCTCAAGCTGTGGGAGGGGCTGCCGGAGGAGCTGGAGTACGACTTCCTGTTCTCCCAGCGCGGTGTGATGAACCTGGCCCACACCCTGCAGGACGTGCGTGAGTCCCAGCGCCGCGTCAACGCCAACGTGCTCAACGGCGTGGACGCCGAGTGGCTGGACCCCCAGCAGGTCAAGGAACTGTGCCCGATCATCAACATCGGCGACGACATCCGCTACCCGGTCATGGGCGCCACCTATCAGCCTCGCGCCGGGATCGCCAAGCACGACCACGTGGCCTGGGCCTTCGCCCGCAAGTGCGACGAGATGGGCGTGGACATCATCCAGAACTGCGAGGTCACCGGTTTCGTCAAGGACGGCAACCGGGTGGTGGGCGTGGAGACCTCCCGCGGCCGCATCAACGCCGGCAAGGTGGCGCTGGCGGCCGCCGGGCACTCCTCGGTGCTCGCCGACCTGGCCGGGTTCCGGCTGCCGATCCAGTCGCATCCCCTGCAGGCGCTGGTCTCCGAGCTCTTCGAGCCGGTGCACCCCACCGTGGTGATGTCCAACCACGTCCACGTCTACGTCTCCCAGGCACACAAGGGCGAGCTGGTCATGGGCGCGGGGCTCGACGCCTACAACGGCTACGGGCAGCGCGGCGCCTTCCACGTGGTCGAGGAGCAGCTGGCCGCCGCGGTCGAGCTGTTCCCGATCTTCTCCCGGGCGCACCTGCTGCGCACCTGGGGAGGGATCGTGGACACCACCTTCGACGCCTCGCCCATCATCTCCACCACGCCGATCGACGAGCTCTACGTCAACTGCGGCTGGGGCACGGGTGGCTTCAAAGGCACCCCGGCCTCCGGGTACACCTTCGCCCACACCATCGCCACCGGTGAGGCCCACCCGCTGAACGCCCCGTTCGCGCTGGACCGCTTCGAGACCGGACATCTCATCGACGAGCACGGCGCCGCCGCCGTGGCCCACTAGGAAGGTACAGGCAGGAGAGAACCATGCTGCTGATCGACTGCCCGCACTGCGGGCCGCGCAACGAGACCGAATTCCACTACGGGGGCCAGGCCCACATCGCCTACCCCGAGGACCCCCACTCCCTGGACGACCGGGGCTGGGCCGAGTACCTGTTCTACCGGGACAACCCCAAGGGGATGTTCGCCGAGCGCTGGCAACACGGCGGCGGCTGCCGCAAGTGGTTCAACGCCCTGCGGGACACCCGCAGCTACGAGTTCGCGGCCACGTATCCGGCCGGCACGCCCCGCCCCGACGCCGAGGAGCTGCCGGACCCGGGACACGGCAACTCCACCCGGACCACCCCGTCCAGCGCCACCAACCCTTCCACCGACCACGGAGGCCACCAGTGAGCACCGCCAACACCTCCCCGTCCCGCCGGATGGAGGCCACCCGGGCCCCCGGCCACGGGATCGACCGCAGCCGCGAGATCGCCTTCACGGTGGACGGCGCCGACTACGCCGGCCACCCCGGGGACACCCTGGCCAGCGCCCTCGTGGCCGCCGGCCGCCTGGACTGCGGGCCCTCCCTCTACCTCGGCCGCCCCCGCGGGATCCTCTCCGCCGGGGTGGAGGAGGCCAACGCCCTGGTCACCGTGGCCGCCCGCTTCGCCGGCCACGTGGACGAGTCCATGCTCCCGGCCACCACGGTCGGCCTGACCGAGGGGATGCGCGCCGGCTACCTCTCCGGGCTCGGCGTGCTGGACCCGGCCCGGGACGAGGCCGTCTACGACCACAAGTACGTGCACACCGACGTGCTCGTGGTCGGCGCGGGACCGGCCGGACTGGCCGCCGCCCGCGAGGCCGCGAAGTCCGGTGCCCGCACCATGCTCATGGACGACCAGCCGGCCGCCGGCGGCTCGCTGCTCTCCGGCCGTGCCGGTGACGGCGAGGACACCATCGACGAGATGGACGCCCGCGACTGGGCCGCCGCCACCCTGACACGACTCGCCGGCTCCGAGGACTTCACCTACCTGCCCCGCACCACCGCCTTCGGCAGCTACGACGAGAACTTCGTGGTGGCCGTCGAGCACCGCACGGACCACCTGCCGCCGCGCGAACGGCCCGGGGTGTCCCGCCAGCGGATCTGGCACGTGCGCGCCAGCCAGGTGGTGCTGGCCACCGGCACCCACGAGCGCCCGATCGTGTTCGCCAACAACGACCGTCCCGGCATCATGCTGGCCGGGGCCGTGCGCAGCTACCTGAACCGGTACGCCGCGCTTGCCGGCGAGCGGATCGCGGTGGCCACCACCAACGACTCGGCCTACGCTCTGGTCGCCGACCTGCACGCCGCCGGCGTCACCGTGGTGGCCGTCGTCGACTCCCGGCCGGAGGCCTCCGCCACCGCGCTGGAGGTCCTCGAGGACACGGGCGTGCGCGGCGTCTTCGGTGCCGCCGTGGCGGACACCGCGGGCGACGGGCCGGCCGGGCGGATCAGCGGCATCACCGTCAGTTCCCTGGACGGGGCCGGTGCCCTGACGGGGGAGCCGGAGCTGCTGGACGTGGACCTGCTCGCCGTCTCGGGTGGCCACTCACCGGTGGTGCACCTGCACAGCCAGCGCCAGGGCGCGCTGCGCTGGGACGAGGGGATCGCCGCGTTCGTGCCGTCGGCCGCCGTGAAGAACCAGCAGACGGTGGGCGCCATGACCGGAGCCGGGACCCTGCGTGAGGCCCTCGTGCAGGGGGCCGAGGCGGGCCACCGGGCGGCCCGGTCCACCGGGTCCACCGCCCCGCTGCTGGTCCCGGACGCTCCGGCCCCCGCGATCGCACCGGGTGCCATCCGGCCGCTGTGGCTGGTGCCGGGGCTGGCCGGCGAGCCGGTGGACTGGGACACCCACTTCGTGGACCTGCAGCGGGACCAGACCGTGGCCGATGTCCTGCGGGCCACCGGGGCCGGGATGCGCTCGGTGGAGCACGTCAAGCGCTACACCTCCATCTCCACCGCCAACGACCAGGGCAAGACCTCCGGCGTCAACGCCATCGGCGTGATCGCTGCGGCCCTGAACGAGGGCGACCTCGGCGAGATCGGCACCACCACCTTCCGTGCCCCGTTCACCCCGGTCGCCTTCGCCGCGGTGGCCGGCCGCCGCCGCGGGACGCTCTTCGACCCCGCCCGCGTCACCTCGATCCACCCGTGGCACGAGGCGCAGGGCGCCCTGTTCGAGGACGTGGGCCAATGGAAGCGCCCCTGGTACTACCCGCACCCCGGGGAGGACCTGGACGCCGCCGTGCTGCGCGAGTGCGCCGCCGTGCGCGACTCCGTGGGTTTCATGGACGCCTCCACCCTCGGCAAGATCGAGATCCGCGGCTCTGATGCGGCGGAGTTCCTCAACCGCATCTACACCAACGCCTTCCTCAAGCTGAAGGTCGGGATGGGCCGCTACGGGCTGATGTGCTCCGCGGACGGCATGCTCTTCGACGATGGCGTGACCATGCGCCTGGCGGAGGACCGGTTCTTCATGACCACCACCACCGGCGGGGCCGCGAAGGTCCTCGACTGGCTGGAGGAGTGGCACCAGACGGAGTGGCCGGGGCTGGACGTGGTGTTCACCTCGGTGACCGAGCAGTGGAACACGATCGCCGTCGTCGGACCGAAGTCCCGCGCGGTGGTGGCGAAGCTGGCCCCGGAGCTGGACGTCTCCAATGAGGCCTTCCCGTTCATGGCCTTCCGCGAGACCACGCTGGCCAACGGGACCCGGGCCCGGATCTGCCGGATCTCCTTCTCCGGCGAGCTCGCCTTCGAGATCAACGTGGAGGCCTTCTCCGGGCTGTCCACGTGGGAGGCCGTGGCGGAGGCCGGCGCCGAGTTCGGGATCACGCCGTACGGCACCGAGACCATGCACGTGCTGCGCGCCGAGAAGGGCTTCATCATCATCGGCCAGGACACGGACGGCACGGTGACCCCGCAGGACGCCGGGATGGACTGGGCGGTGTCCAAGAAGAAGGACTTCGTGGGCAACCGCTCCTTCTCCCGGGCCCACACGGCCCGCGAGGACCGCCGCCACCTGGTCGGCGTGCTCCCCGTGGACCGCGCCACCCGCCTGGCGGAGGGAGCCCAGCTCATCACCGCCGGGACCCCCGTGACGCCCGACGCCGGCCCGGTCCCGATGATCGGCCACGTCACCTCCTCCTACAACTCGCCCGCGCTGGGCCGGACCTTCGGCCTGGCCTTGGTGGACAACGGCCGGAACCGCATCGGCGAGATCGTCCACTCTCCGGTGGGTGACTCGCTGGTCGAGGTCCAGATCGCCTCGCCCAACCTCTACGACCCCGAAGGGACCCGCCGTGATGGCTGAGAACCTGATGACCCGTACGCTCCGAACGAGCCCAGCAGCCCACCTGGCCGATGTCATGGAGGCGGCCACCGTGACGGGAACCCGCGCGGTGTCCCTGCGCGAGATCGCCTTCGCGGTGCAGATCGGGCTCCGAGCCGAGCCCGGCAGCCCCTCCGCCCAGGCGCTCGAAAGCACCCTCGGTCTGACCCTGCCGGCCGGGCACGGTCAGACCACCGGGGACGCGGCCGGCCAGCATGTGCTGTGGCTGTCCCCGGACGAGTTCCTGGCCGTGGACGTCTCCCGCGAGCAGTCCACGGGGGACGCGGACGCCCTCGAGGCGGCCCTCGAGGGCCTGCCCGGCCAGGCGTTGGACCTCTCCGCGAACCGCACCATCCTCGTGCTCGCCGGCCCCTCGGCCCGGGAGGTCCTCGAGAAGGGGTGCCAGGCGGACCTGCACCCGCGGTCCTTCCCCGTCGGACACGGGATCGTGACCTCGGTGGGCCCCGCCCCGGTGCTGCTGCACCGTTCCGGCGAACAGGAATACCGCCTCTATCCCCGTGCATCCTTCGCCGAGTTCCTCGTACGCTGGTTGGTGGACTCCATGCAGGAGTTCCGTCAGGAGGACGTGCTGTGACCTTGAGCGTGCTGGACCTGTTCTCGATCGGCTTGGGGCCGTCGTCGTCCCACACCGTGGGGCCCATGCGGGCCGCCCGCCTCTTCTCCCGGTCCCTGGCCGAATCCGGCAGGCTGGGGGAGGTGGCACGGGTCAAGGCCGTGCTGTTCGGATCGCTCGGCGCCACCGGCCAGGGGCACGGCTCGGACGACGCCGTGATCCTCGGTCTGACCGGTCTCGAGCCCGAGATGGTGGGTGCGGACGAGGCCCCCGTGGCGGTGGCGGAGGCCGTGGGCTCCGGGCGGCTGAGACTGGACGGCACGCATGAGGTTGCCTTCTCCATGGGTGAGGACGTGGTGCTCAACGGCTGGGAGTCGTTGCCCGGCCACCCCAACGGGATGCGGCTGACCGCTTACTCCTCCGAGGAGGCCGCCGCGGCGGCTGGGACCGGAGCCGAGGACGGAGCCGAGGGGGCCGGCGTCGTGATGTCCCAGGAGTACTACTCCGTGGGCGGCGGCTTCGTGGTCACGGCGGAGGACCTGGCGAATCCGGCCGACGCCGAGCCGGAGGTCCCCGAACCGTACCCGTTCGCCAGCGGGGACGAGCTGCTGCAGCGGTGCCGCGAGTCCGGGCTGTCCATCGCGCAGGTCATGCATGCCAACGAGCTCACCCGGCACACGGACGAGGAGATCCGCAGCTCGCTGCTGCAGGTGTGGGCCGTCATGCAGGAGTGCGTGGAGAACGGCTGTACGCGGACCGAGGAGGTCCTGCCCGGAGGGCTCGAGGCCAAGCGGCGGGCCCCCGGGCTGCGGCGGCGGCTGCGCGAGCAGGAGTCGACGGGGGACACCAAGGACACCCTGTGGGCCATGGAATGGGTCAACCTCTTCGCCCTGGCCGTCAACGAGGAGAACGCCTCCGGGGGCCGCGTGGTCACCGCCCCCACCAACGGGGCGGCCGGCATCATCCCCGCCGTGCTGCACTACTTCGACATGTTCCGCGAGTGCGACGACGAGAAGGTGGTTGAGTTCCTGCTGACCGCCGGTGCCGTCGGGACGCTGTTCAAGCGCAACGCCTCGATCTCCGGGGCGGAGGTCGGCTGCCAGGGCGAGGTGGGCTCGGCCTGCTCCATGGCCGCCGGCGCGCTGTGCGCCGTGCTGGGCGGCACGCCGGAACAGGTGGAGAACGCCGCCGAGATCGGCCTGGAACACAATCTCGGGCTGACCTGTGACCCGATCGCCGGCCTTGTGCAGATCCCCTGCATCGAGCGCAACGCGATCGCCTCCGTCAAGGCCATCAACGCCGCCCGGCTGGCCCTGGCAGGGGACGGCACCCACCGGGTGTCCCTCGACGAGTGCATCACCACCATGCGGGACACTGGCCGGGACATGATGTCCAAGTACAAGGAGACGTCCCGCGGCGGGCTGGCCGTGAATGTGGCGGTGAACATCCCGGAGTGCTGAGGCGGTTTTCCGCCCGGTGAAAGGGGAACGGACGGGTGGAGACGCACCGGCGACGATGGGGCTGACCACACCCCCAGCTTCCGGATGGAGATCCCCGTGTCAGACACCGAATTCCCCGCGCCCCTCACCGACGCCCTGGCCAGCCCCCCGGACCGGTGGCTGGCGGGCCGCACGGCCGTGGTGGCTGGCGGCGGGCTGTCCGGTCCGCTGGGCAACGTGGGCTTCGCGATGGCGTGGCTGTACCACCTCGCCGGGGCCCGCGTGGCCGTCCTTGACCGCGACACGAAGGCCGGGGCCCGGACCGTGCAGGCCATCCGTGACGCCGGGGGAGAGGCGGAGGCCTTCGAGGTCGACCTGCTCGACCAGGAATCCACGCGGGCTGCAGTGGACGCCGCGCAGGAGCACTTCGGCCGACTCGACGTGGTGGCCACCACCATCGGCGGCGGTGGCGCCGTCAGCGTCTTCGAGACGAGTGAGGAGGAGTGGGACCGCACCTTCGACCTCAACCTCAAGGCCGCCTGGCGCCTGATGGTCGCCGCGAAGCCCCACCTGACACCCGGCAGCGCGATCGTCACCGTCTCCTCGGGGGCGGCGGAGGGGCGGGGGCCGGCCATGCCGTACTCCATCGCCAAGACCGGGATCGAGAAGCTCTCCGTGGGAGCCGCCGCCTCGCTGGCCCCAGACGGTGTGCGCGTCAACTGCATCCGTGTCGGCATGATCTGGGGCGCCTTCGCGGCCCGGGGCATGAGCGAGGAGCAGCGGGAGACGCGCCGGAAGAACGTGGCCCTGCAGACCGAGGGGTCCCCCTGGGACATCGCCTCGGCCGCGGTGTTCCTGTCCACGGATCAGGCCCGGTGGATCTCCGGCCAGGTGCTGGCCGTGGACGGCGGTGGTTTCGCCATGCGGAACGTCGGGGCGGCCGGCTCGAAGTAGCCGGCGGCGATTCCCTGGAACTGGGTGTTGCCTGGATCACAGATATATACCTATGCTCATAGGTAGTAAACGTTCCCGTTCACCCAGACGTCCACCAACAGCAGGAGAGTCAGCCATGCCGGACCAGAAGTCGTTGCAGCAGGCCATAGAGGCCGCGGGGAATCCCGTCGAGATGATGCGGAACTCGAAGGTGGGCGCCTACGTCTACCCCGTGGTGGCCCCCGAGTTCACCAACTGGCGGGACGAGGTCATCGCCTGGCGCGAGTCCGCCGTGATGTTCGACCAGACCCACCACATGGACAACCTGATCATCAAGGGCCCCGACGCCAAGAAGCTCGTCTCCTACACCGCGATCAACTCCTTGGAGAACTTCCCGGTCAACCGCGCCAAGCAGTACGTGCCCGTCACCCCGGCAGGCCACGTCATCGGAGACGGCATCCTGTTCCACGAGGAGCAGGACCAGTTCACCTACGTGGGCCGCGCGCCCGCCACCAACTGGCTGAAGTTCCACGCCGAGACCGGCGGCTACGACGTCGAGCTCATCGAGGACCGGCGCTCTCCCTCCCGCCCCATGGGCAAGTCCGTGAGCCGCGAGTACTGGCGCCTGCAGATCCAGGGCCCGAAGGCCTGGGACGTCATCGAGAAGGTCAACGGCGGCCCCGTGGAGCAGCTGAAGTTCTTCCACATGGACACCATGAACGTGGCCGGTACCCAGGTGCGCACCCTGCGCCACGGCATGGCCGGCGCCCCCGGACTCGAGCTGTGGGGCGACTACAAGGACTACGACAAGGTCCGCGAGGCCATCATGGAGGCCGGCGCCGAATTCGGCCTGGCCGCCGTGGGCGCCCGCGCCTACTCCTCGAACACGCTGGAGTCCGGGTGGATCCCCTCGCCGCTGCCCGCCATCTACTCGGGTGACGGCATGCTCGCCGACTACCGGGCCTGGCTCGGGGCGGACTCCTACGAGGCGAACAACGCGATCGCCGGGTCCTTCGTCTCGAACAACATCGAAGACTACTACACGACCCCCTGGGAGCTGGGCTACGGCAACTTCATCAAGTTCGACCACGACTTCATCGGCCGTGAGGCCCTGGAGCAGGTCGACGCATCCACGCAGCGCCACAAGGTGACGCTGGCCTGGGACGACGCCGACATGGCCACCATCCACGCCTCCATGTACGGCAAGGGCGAGATCGGCTACAAGTTCTTCGACCTGCCGAACGCCAACTACGGTTCCTCCAACTTTGACTCCGTGGTGGACGACTCCGGCAAGGTCGTGGGGCTGTCCATGTTCACCGGCTACTCGGCCAACGAGCGCACGGCGCTCTCGCTGGCAGTGGTGGATCCGTCCGTGCAGGTCGGGGACCGCCTCAAGGTGGTCTGGGGAGAGCCCGACGGCGGCTCCGGCAAGACCACCGTGGAACGTCACCGCCAGATCGAGGTCAACGTCACCGTCTCCCCGGTGCCGTACTCCTCCGAGGTGCGGGACAACTATGAGGGCTCCTGGCGCCGGGCCGGCCAGGTCTGAGCTGAACGTGAGGCCCTGCTGAAGGCAGCGGGGACCACCTGACGAAAGGGTGCCGGTCAGAAGACCGGCACCCTTTTGCATGTCCGGGGTGCTATGCCGCGCCGGTCAGGCGTCGTCGAGGTGGCAGTAGCGGCGGTTCTTGTACAGCAGCGGGGTCCGCCGGTCCGAGGTCGAGCTCTCGTCGATCCGCACGATGGTGAGCAGCGAGCCCTCCACCTCGAAGCGGTGGGCGACGGGGCCCCACGCCCAGGAGGGGACATCCCGGATCAGCGGGGTGCCGTCCGGCAGGGCCGTCCAGTCAAGGTCGGCGAAGCGGTCGATGCCCGAGGTCGCGAACCGCTGGGCGAGTACCTCGTGGTCCGTGTCGAGGAGGTGCACGGCCACGTTCTCCGTGATCCTCATGGCCTCCAGGCTGGAGGAGGTGGCCGAGACCGAGAACGCCAGCAGTGGGGGTTCGGCGGACAGGGAGATCACCGAGGTCGCCGTGAAGCCCAACGGCTTGGGGTCTCCGGAGGCGGTGATGACCGCGACCGGACCCGGGTGGGACCGGAAGAGGGACTTGAAGGCGTCGGGGGAGACCGGGGCGGTGAGCGGGCTGTGGTCGGCTCGGGCGTCGGCTGTCAGCGTCTTCACGGCGGGGGCACTCCTTCGATCCGGGGGTGACCGTAGATGCGGTCGTGGAATAGTAACAATAGATAGTATTCCGGACGGTCGAGAGTAGGTCAATGCCCAGGCCTCCCCGGAAGTCAGGGGATTCTTTCGGCCACCCTTGTCACGGATGGGATCAATTTCCGGGGTCCGGGGAGGGGTTTCGTCGCGGCGTCAGGGCAGGAGTTCGTCGCTGCGGCGGTTGAGCCGGTCCACCAGGGCCAGGAAGAAGGTCTTCTCGTCCGGGTTGAGGACGTCCATCACGCGGGTGATGTCCTCCAACGCCTGCGGGGCGATGTGGTCGTAGAGGTCCTGCCCCTCGCGGGTGGCGAACAGGCGGCGGCGTCTCGAGTCCCGGGGGTCGACCTTGGACGTGACGCGGCCGGTGGTCCGCAAGGTCTGCACGGATCGACTGACGCTCATGGCCGGCAGGGCGGTGGTCGTCGCGATCTCGGAGCCGCTGACGCCGGGGCGCTGGACGATCTGCACCAGGACTCGCCAGTCGGAGAGGGTGATCTCGTACTGGTTGGAAACCTGCTGCTGGAACGGCCGCTCCAGGACCTGGGCGAGCCGGTTGATCCGCCCGGCGAGGCGGAGTTCCGAGCTCATGAAGGCGGGGGGACCCTCGGTGGTGTCGGGGGGCAGGGGGCCGTCCTCCGGTACTGCCGGAACAGGGGTGTCGGACATGGTGGCTGACTCAGGCTCCCTGCTGTTCTCTGTCGTCATGGCTCGTGGCGGGGTACTCCTCGGGGGCCGCCGGCCCGGGGTCCCACTCTACCCACCGCTCCACCCGCCGAGCCTGCCGTCTCAGGCGATCCGCAGGTCCCGGGAGGAGCGGTCCTCCGCATCCGGTCCATTGAGGGCGGCCGAGATGCGCCGGGCGGTGGTCAACAGGGGTGGGATGAGCTGGTTCGCGGTGAACCGGTCCTTCGGTGCGGTGATCCCCACGGCCGCCACGGCCCGGCCGTGGGGGCCGGTGATGGGTGCCGCCAGGGCGATGACGCCGATGGCGATCTGGTCGTAGGCCACGGCCACGCCGTGCTGCCGGATCTCGGCGAGCAGCAGACGCAGTTCCTCCGGATCGGTGACGGTGTGCGGCGAGTAGGCCATCAGCGGGCGGCTCAGGGAGGCCTCCAGTTCGGCGGGGGAGGCCGCGGCGAGCAGCACGCGGCCGGTGGCGGTGGCGTGCATGGGCCACCGGCCGCCGAAGCGGCTGGTCACCGGGGCGCCGCCCGGGGTCAGCATGGACTCCAGGTAGAGGACGTCCTGCTGGATGGACACCGAGAGGTGGATGTTGGTGTTCGTGGCGTGGTGCAGGCCGTGGAGGTAGGGGTGCGCCAGCTGCTTGAGCCTCAGGCGGTGACCGGCCAGGGAGCCCAGCTCGAGGACCTTCAGGCCGATGGTGTACTCACCGTCCGGCTGGCGGTGCAGGGCGCCCCAGTCGGTGAGTTCGCCGACGAGACGGTGGGCGGTCGGCAGGGTGAGTCCGGCGCGGCGGGCGATGGAGCTGAGGGTCAGGCTGTCATGACGGTCCGTGAAGGTGTCCAGGATGGCCAGGACGCGGCCGGCGGCAGTGGGCTTCGGCGTGGATGTTGAGGTCACTCGCGACTCCTTTGAGGGTGAGGAGGATCACAACAGCTTAGCGCGGTGAAGAGCTATGTGCATAGGTATAAAACCTCGCTGACCTCACCGTTCTGGGTCGGCAACCTCAAGTGGCCCCTCGGCCGCCCAGCACGAGGCCGGCCAGGTGCTCACCCAGCAGGACGGCGGTGGCGGCCGGCCCCCGGCTGGGGACATCCGGCAGGATCGAGGTGTCCGCCACCCGCAGCCCGCGCACCCCGTGGACGCGGCCGAACTGATCCGTCACCGCACCCGGGACGCCTTCCGGCCCCATCGGGGCGGTCCCGGAGAGATGCACCGCGGTGCCCAGGTGCTCGAGCATCCACGCGTCCAGGAGATGGTCCTGGTCGAACGCCGACCGGTCCCACCCTGCCGAGTCCACCCACGGGCTGAGATGGTCCGAGGCCAGCAGGTCCACAGCGGTGCGGAGGCCCTCGCGCATCCGCTGCCGATCGACCGCGCTGTCCAGGTGTCGGTAGTGGACCCGGGGGGTCGCTTGCGGGTCCACGGGATCCAGGCAGAGGCGGCCCCGGCTGGTGGGTCCCTGGAGCGCCACGATCACCGGGAGCTCCGATCCTTCCGGAGCGCCGGCCACGACGGGGAAGGGCCGCAGCATCGGCAGGACCTCGACGGTACCCGGGCCCTCGTCCGGTCCCGCACCCGTCCAGTTCAGTGCCCAGGAGAACAGTGGATCCCGATCTCTGGGCCGCAGGGGGCGCAGGAGCGGGGCCGTCACCGTGACGTCCGGGTGGTCGGAGAAGGAGGCGCCCACGCCGGCGGAGTCCACGGTGGGGCGGATCCCGGCCGCGGTGAGGTGATCGGCCGGCCCGATCCCGGAGAGCATCAGCAGGTGCGGGGAGCGGATCGCTCCGCCCGCCAGGACCACCTCTCCGGCGCTGATGCGGTGCAGGCGGCCCCCGGCCTCGACCTCCACCCCGCTCGCCCGGCCCGCGGTGATCAGGACCCGCCGCACGGTGGCGTGGCCCCAGACCGTCAGGTTGGGGCGGTGGAGGGCCGGGAGCAGGTAGGTCAGGCCGGTGTTCATGCGCACCCCCTCCTGCACGTTCAGGGGCAGCTCCCCGTGCCCGGACAGGGCCTGCACATCGTTCAGGTCCGGCAGCGGAAGATGGCCCTCTGCCGTCGCGGCCGCCGCGAAGGCGCCCGCCAGGGGAGACGGGGCGAAGGCCCTCCGGTCGACCGGGACGGGGCCGCTGCCGCCGTGGCCGGGGGTTCCCGCGAACTGCACATCCCGCTCCAGCCGGGCCAGCACCGGCAGCACCCGCTCCGGTGCCCACTCGGGGTTGCCGGCGGCCTCCCACCGCCGCAGGTCCGTGACCCGGGGGCGGACGAAGTAGGCGCCGTTCACGGCGGTGGAGCCGCCCGCGCCCTGGCCCCGGCCGACGTCGTAGTCCCGCCCGGGCGCCACCTGGGATCGGTACCACCAGGAATGCGGGCCGGGCCCCTTGACCGTGGGCAGGGTGGTGGCGTCCAGGACGTCCGCGGGGAAGTCCTCCGGGGTGCGTGGAACGGGGCCGGCCTCCAGCACCAGGACGGTCCGCTCCGGGTCCTCGCTGATCCTGGCGGCGAACGGGGCGCCGGCCCCGCCGGCTCCCACCACGATGATGTCCGGGTGTCGCCTCATGCGAGACGCGGCCGGTGGGAGCCCGATGCGGCGGGAGGGCCCGGTTCGGACGGGGAGCCCACGGCGCGGGAGAGGGCCCGGGCGGTGGCGTGCAGGGCCGGCAGGACGTGGTGGGCGGTCACCGGCCCACCCTGCTTGAGGGTCAGGCTCAGGGCCGCCATCGGCCGGTCCAGAGGACCGCGCACCGGGACGCCGACCGCGAAGGCCCCCAGGGTGATGGCCTCGTGGAGCTCGGACATCCCGGTCCGACGCACCTCGGCCAGCAGCCGGCGCAAGACCAGCGGATCCGTGACGGTGCGCTCCGTGAACCGCTGCAGGGGAGAGGCCAGGACCTCGTCCACCACCCCGGGGGGAGCGAACGCCAGCAGCACCATGCCGGTGGCGGTGGCGTGTAGGGGCCAGCGCCCTCCGAGCCGGCTCAGCACGGGTGCCCCGGACCGGCGCTGCAGGGATTCCAGGTACACCACGTCATGGCCGTCCCGGACGGACAGGTGCACATTGGCGTCGACCGCGGACTGCAGGTCGGCCAGATAGGCGGGGGCCACGTCGCGCAGCTGCAGCATCTGCGGCTCCAGGGTGCCCAATTCCAGGACGCGCAGACCCACCGTGTACCGCCCGTCCGGCAGCCGCTCCAGCGCGCCCCAGCCGTGGAGCTCACCCACCAGCCGGTGGGTGGTGCTCAGGGTGAGACCGGCCCGCCGCCCGATCTCACTCAGCGTCAGCTCGAGGTGGTCCTCGTCGAAGACGTCCAGCACGGACAGGACGCGGCCGGCGGCCGTGCGCTGCCCCGTGGTCGCCGTCAGGTCGGCCGGGAACCGCGAGGCAGGAACCATGTCCTCGACCATCGGCACTCCTCTGTCGGATCGGTCGGATCTGTCGGTGTGGCTGGGAACGGCGGGGCCGGACCCGGGATCTCCATCGTGGAAGGATACGCCGCCCGGGACGGCGGAGTTCCACCTCATGGAAGGCCGAGAGGCCGGAACAGTGGCCTTCCGCCCGGGGGAATGAGCAGCCAGCGCGTGCGTCCGGGTGCCTAGGTTCTTCTATGGATCCATTGACCGTACCCAGCAGGAGGAAGACCCACCATGACCGAGCGCAGCGCCATCAGCACAGCAGGGCCGGGCCCGTTGGCCGGCCAGGTGGCCGTGGTCAGCGGATGCGGCAAGCCCGACGGCATGGGCCAGGGGATCGCCCGGGCGCTGGCCGCGCGCGGTGCCTGCCTGGTGGTCACGGACCGGGAGACGCACGGGGTGGCCAACGACCGGCAGCGGGCCCTCGGGCAGGTGCCGCCCAGCGGCCTGGAGGAGTTCGCCGAGGACCTCCGCCGGGAGGGAGCCGACGCGGTCGCCGTGTTGTGCGACATCTCCCACCGCCCGGACGTGGCCCGCGTCATGGCCACCGTGCGGGAACGCTTCGGCCGGCTGGACATCCTGGTCAACAACGCCGCCGCCCCCCAGGGAGCCGACCGGCGGGACGTCGAGGAGGTCCCGGACGAGGCCTTCGACCTGTTGATCGACGTCAACGTGCGCGGCACCTATGCGATGTGCCGCGCGGCCGTGCCCCTGATGCGGGACTCCCGGTACGGGCGGATCGTCAACATCTCCTCCATGGCCGGGCTGACCGCCGCACCGTTCTCGGTGGCGTACTCGGCGTCCAAGGCCGCGGTGATCGGCCTGACCCGGGCCCTCGCCATGGACGTGGGGCCCTGGGGCATCACCGTCAACGCCGTGTGCCCGGGACTGGTGGCCACCAGTCGGGCCATCCTGGACCCCTCCGCGGACCTGGACGTGGACGAGACGCTGGCGCAGCGCGGCCGGAACATCCCGGTGGGCCGGGTCGGACGGCCCACGGACATCGCCGCGCTCGTGGCGTACCTGGCCTCCGAGGAGGCCGGCTACGTCACGGGACAGGCGATCCCCATCGACGGCGGCGGGCTGAGCGCCTTCCCGCTGCGTCAGCCGCCGGCCCGGGACTGAGCCGGGGAGAAGACCGGCGACGACGGCCGGTTGGCCGGGTCGTAGACGTCAGCGGAGAGCAGGAAGGGGATCGCGTCCCGGCGCTCCTCGTTGATCGGCTCCTCGGGGAAGGAGTCCTCGATGGCCCGGTGCCGCTGCACCACCCCGTCCTTGAACTCCGGGTGGGTCAGGATGAACAGGTCCCCGCGCCGCACCCCCTCCAGGACGCGCTCGCCGGCCTCCTCAGCGCTCATATAGGGCTGGGTGCGTTGGAACGCGGTGGCCTCCGGCCCCGGGGCCGTATAGCCCGAGGCCCCGTACTCCCGGGGGCGTCTGGCCACCGAGGAGGCGATGTTCGAATGGGTGGGGCCGGGGCAGTACGCCGAGACCCCGATGTCCTCCTGAAGCAACTCGATGTGCAGCGCCTCGGACAGGGCGATCACGGCGGCCTTGGACATCGAGTACAGCCCGGCGACCACCGGCATCAGCCCCGCCATGGACGAGGTGTTGACGATGTGTCCGCCCGCCCCGTTCCGCCGCAGGGCCGGCAGGAAGGCCTGGATGCCGTGCGCCACGCCCTTGATGTTGACGTCGATCACCCAGTTCCAGTCCGCATCGCTGGCCGCGGCCACGGGTCCGGTCAGGCCGATCCCGGCGTTGTTCACGAGCAGGTCCACCCGTCCCTGCTCCGCCTCGATCAGGGCGGCGGCCTCCCGCATGGCCGCCAGGTCGGTCACGTCCACCTTCACGGTGGCGACCTCGAGGCCTCGTGCGGCGAACTCCTCCTGGGTCTCAGCCAGGTGGTCCTCACTGCGGCCGGTGGCGTAGACGGTCATGCCCGCGCGGGCGCAGGCCAGGGCGATGCCCCGGCCGATGCCGCTGCTGCCGCCGGTGACGACGGCGACGCGTCCGGTCAGATCCCTCATGGTCGGTTCCTCTCGGTATCGGTATCGGTATCGGTAGAGGTGGCGGTGGCGGAGAACGAGTCCACGGTGAAGGCCAGTGAGGGTGGGCTCATCCGGGGACCGCCTCGTCGTAGTCCGCCGCGGTGCGAGCCCGGACGTCCTCCGGGGTGACGCCGGGGGCGCACTCGACCAGGGTGAGCCTCCCCTCGAGGAGGTGGAAGACCGCCAGGTCCGTGTAGACCCGGGTCACCACGCCGCGGCCGGTCAGCGGGAAGGTGCACTCGGGCACCAGCTTGGGCCGGCCCTGGCGGTCCACGTGCTCCATGCAGACCCACACCTGCGGGGTGCCGGAGACCAGGTCCATGGCCCCGCCGACGGCCGGGTTGCGGCCGGGCACGTACCAGTTGGCCAGGTCCCCGGTGGCCGAGACCTGGAGCGCGCCGAGGATGGTCACGTCCAGGTGCCCACCGCGGATGATGGCGAAGGACAGCGCGGAGTCCACGATCGCGCCGCCGGGCAGGATGCTGGTGGGGATCTTGCCGGCGTTCGTCAGGTCGGGGTCCTCCGTGCCGGGCGCTGGGGCGGGGCCCAGGCCGAGGATGCCGTTCTCCGAGTGGAGGAAGACCTCCAGCCCGTCGGGGATGTGCTGGGGCACCGCCAGGGGGATGCCCACCCCGAGGTTGACGGTGTACCCGTCCACGAGGTCGGCGGCGAGGCGCTGGGCGATCTCGTCCCGGCTGCGCCCGGCGAGCCGTGGGAGTGCGGTGTCGGTCATGGACATGGTCAGCCCTTCGTCAGAGTGGCCGCCCGCCGTGGCAGGTCGGCCGGGATGGGTGCGGCGGTCATCACCACGTGGTCCACGAAGACCCCGGGCAGGTGGATGTCGTCCGGATCCAGGTCCCCCGCCTGGACCAGCCGCTCGACCTCCACGAAGGTGGTGCGGCCGGACATCGCGGCCAGGGGGTTGAAGTTCCTCGCGGAGAGGTGGAACCGGAGGTTGCCCTTCGGATCGGCCTGCTGCGCCTTGACGAGGCCGAAGTCTGCGGTGATGCCGTACTCGAGGACGTGGGGGCGCCCGCCGAAGTCCCGCTCCTCCTTGGCGGGCAGCAACCGGTCCGGGGCCCCGGAGGAGTACGACGCCGGAAAGGTGCCGTCCGCGAGCATCGTCCCGCTTCCCGAGGGGGTGAAGAAGGCGGCGATGCCGGCTCCGCCGGCCCTCATGCGCTCCGCCAGGGTGCCCTGCGGGATCAGCTCGAGCTCCACGCGGCCGGCGAAGTACTCCTCGTAGAACTCGGGCAGCACGGGGAAGGACGCGGTGAGGCGCCGGACCCGGCCCTCCATGACCAGGCGGCCGATGCCGGTGAAGTCGTCCCCCACGTTGTTGACGTAGAGGTGAAGGTCCGTCTTGCCGAGGTCGGAGAGGGCGTTGAGCAGGGCGTCCGGACGGCCGGAGCTGCCGAAGCCGCCCACGGCGATCGAGGCGCCGTCCCAGACGGCGTCCAGGTCCTCCAGGAGGTCGGTGCGGAACTTGTTCATCACGGGCGTCCTCGATCTCTGCTGTCTGCTGACGGCTCATGGCGGTGTGGTCACCCGTAGTCAATCCCGGGGCGGCGGGGGCGTCTTGCGGGCTTCCGCACCGTAGAAGACCAAGGGGTGACGGACGTCACTGCCTGCGGGCAGTGTCCCCTGTCACGCCGACTTCTTCCATGCCATGGAAGGTCGATGGCAGCCGTGCGGCGGACCGAGCACGGTGGACTCAGCAACATCCACCCGACACCGGTGCCTGTTCCACGGCGCCACCTGCCAGAAAGGGGTCTGTCATGAGCATGAAGACTCAAGCGGTCGTCTGCCGTGAGCCCGGACAGCCTTGGGAAGTCACCGAGCTCGACCTGGACGAGCCGAAGGCCAACGAGGTCCGCATCAAGATGATGGCCGCCGGCATGTGCCATTCCGACGACCACATCCAGAAGGGCGACGCCCCCATGCGGATGCCCGTGGTCGGCGGGCACGAGGGGGCCGGCATCATCGACGCGGTGGGGGAGGGCGTGACCCGCGTCAAGGTCGGCGACCACGTGGTGTGCTCCTTCATCCCCGCCTGTGGCTCCTGCCGCTACTGCTCCACCGGTCAGCAGAACCTGTGTGACTCCGGCAAGAACGCCGCCACCGGCGAGTTCCCGGACGGGACCTTCCGGTTCCACCAGGACGGCGTGGACTTCGGCGGACTCTGCGTGCTGGGGACCTTCTCCCAGTACACGGTGGTCTCCGAGTACTCCGTGATCCCGATCCCCGAGGACCTGCCCTTCGACGTGGCCTGCCTGGTCGGCTGCGGGGTGCCCACCGGCTGGGGCTCGGCGGTGCACGCCGCCGGCGTCGAGGTGGGGCAGACCGCGGTGATCTTCGGGGCCGGCGGAGTCGGCATGAACGCCGTGCAGGGCGCCGCCCTGGCCGGCGCCACCCGCGTGGTGGTGGTGGACCCGGTGCAGTTCAAGCGGGACAAGGCCTTGGAGTTCGGCGCCACCCACGTCTTCGCCACGGCGCAGGAGGCCACGGACTTCGTCATCGAGGCCACCTGGGGTGAGCTGGCCGACCACGCCATCATCACGGTCGGCACCCTGCATGACGAGGTCATCCACGACGCCATCAGCATCGTCGGAAAGTCCGGACAGGTCACCATCACCGCGGTCGGCAACGGCACCATCCGGGAGCACCCGGGCATGCTGATCGGCTACCAGCGCCGCATCCAGGGCGCCATCTTCGGTGCCTGCAACCCCCTGCACGACGTCCCCCGGCTGGTCGGCATGTACCAGGCCGGCAAGCTCAAGCTGGACGAGCTGATCACCAACCGGTACTCCATGGCGGACGTCAACCAGGGCTACCAGGACATGCTCGACGGCAAGAACATCCGCGGCATCGTCACCATCGAGCACTGAGCCAGGCCACGCCACCACCTCACGGAAGAGAACACCATGACTGCAGTGATCGACCCCCAGGCCACCCTGGACACGCCCCTGCTGGCGGAGAACGTCCAGCTGATCGGCGGCGAGTGGGTCCCCGCCGCCTCCGGCGAGACCCTCGAGGTCATCAACCCCGCCAACCGCGAACTCCTCAGCCGCATCCCCCGGGGCGGCGCCGCCGATGTGGACGCCGCCGTGCAGGCCGCCGAGAAGGCCCTGCCCGGCTGGCGGGACACGAACGCCACGGCCCGCGCCGGACTGCTGTTCCGCTGGGCCGCCCTCGTGGAGGAGCACGCCCAGGTCCTGGACCAGCTGGAGTCCAGGGACGTCGGCCGCCCGCACTGGGGCCCCTCTCCGCTGGCCGGGATGATCCGGTTCATCGCCGGCCAGACGGACAAGGTCCACGGACTGTCCCTGCCGACGTACTCACCGGACGTCCTGGGCTTCACCCTGCGTGAGCCCTACGGCGTGGTCGGCGCCATCATCCCGTGGAACGCCCCCGGACCGATGTTCACGAACGAGGTGGCCGCGGCCATCGCCGCCGGGAACACGATCGTCATCAAGCCGGCCGAGGACGCCCCGCTGGCACCCCTGGCGATCGCCCGGTTGGCCATGGACGCCGGGATCCCGGCCGGCGTGGTCAACGTGGTCACCGGCCTCGGGGCCGAGGCCGGTGCCGCGATCCCGAGCCACCCGGGCATCCGGCGGATCGGCTTCACGGGCTCCCCGGCCACCGGCTCCACCGTGATGGAGGCCTGTGCCCGGAACCTCATCCCGCTGCACCTGGAGCTCGGCGGCAAGTCGCCGCAGGTGATCTTCCCCGATGCGGACCTCGCCACGGCCGCCCAGGCCATCGCCACCGGAATCACCCTGAACACCGGGCAGATCTGCGCGGCCGGCTCCCGCGTGGTGGTCCACCGCAGCGTCCACCAGGAGGTGGTGGAACGCCTGGCCGCCGCCATGCAGAAGGTCACCGTGGGTCCCTGGCACCAGCAGGTGAACATGGGCCCGCTGATCAACGGCAAGCAGCACGAGCGGGTGATGGGGTACATCGAGGCCGGGCGCACCGGCGGCGCGGACCTGGTCCTCGGTGGGGACACCCCCTCGGGTGGCGACTACGGGGACGGGTTCTTCGTGAACCCGACCCTCTTCGACAACGTCTCCCCGGACATGAGGATCGCCCAGGAGGAGATCTTCGGTCCCGTGCTCTCGGTCATCCCGGTGGACGACGAGCAGGAGGCCGTCGCGGTCGCCAACGGCGTGGACTACGGACTCGTCGCCTCCGTCTGGACGGAGGACGTGGGCACCGCGGTGCGGATGTCCCGTGCCCTGCAGGCCGGTCAGGTCGGCGTGAACAACGCCCTGGGCGCCGGCGTCATCGGCGGCCCCTTCGGCGGCTACAAGTCCAGCGGCTTCGGACGGACCATGGGAGCCGACTCCGTCCTGAACTGGACGCAGACCAAGACCGTCTCGATGCGCGGCGCCACGCGCCCGGGCCACTGAACCGAAAGGCAGACCAGCACCATGACCATCACCACCCCCTCCGCGACCACCGAGGGCGCCGTCCAGACCCTCACCACCCGGGCGGCCATCGCCCGGGGCCCCCATGAGGGCTGGCAGCTCACCGACCTGACGGTGGACCCGCCCAAGGACCACGAGGTCCGCGTCAAGCTCCACGCCGCCGGACTGTGCCACTCGGACCACCACATCACCGCCGGGGACGCCCCGGTCCGGTTCCCCATCGTCGGCGGCCACGAGGGCGCCGGCGTGGTGGAGTCGGTGGGCCCGAGCGTCACCCGGGTCAAGCCCGGCGACCGGGTGGTCTGCGCCTACATCCCGGCCTGCGGCTACTGCCGCCCCTGCTCCACCGGGCACCAGAACATGTGCGTCAAGGGCCTGAACGCCGGCACCGGTATGTTCCTGGACGACACCTTCCGGTTCCACGACGAGACGGGGGAGGACGTGGGCGGCTTCTGCACCCTGGGCACCTTCTCCCAGTACACCGTGGTCTCCGAGTACGCGGCCATCCCGCTGCCGGACGACATCCCGTTCGAGCTCGGCTCCCTCGTGGGCTGCGGCGTCCCCACCGGCTGGGGCTCCGCCGTCTACGCCGCCGAGGTCCGGGCCGGGGACACCGTGGTGATCTTCGGCGCCGGGGGAGTGGGATCCAACGCCGTCCAGGGCGCCCGCTACGCCGGGGCCAAGAACGTGGTGGTCGTTGACCCCGTGGCCTTCAAGCGGGACTCGGCGCTCGAGCTGTTCGGCGCCACCCAAGCCTTCGCCACGGCCAAGGAGGCCCACGACTTCGTGGTCGAGACCACGTGGGGACAGCTGGCGGACAAGGTCATCATCACCGCCGACGTGGTCACCCAGGAGATGGCCAACGCCGGCATCGCGATGGTCGGCAAGGGCGGCAAGCTCACCATCACCTCCGTGGGGCACCTCAACGAGCAGGCCGTGACCATCCACGCCGGCATGCTGATCAGCTACCAGCGGCAGATCCGGGGCGCGCTCTTCGGGGACTGCAACCCCCTGTACGACATCCCGAAGCTGCTCGGGCTGTACCGCTCCGGGGACCTCAAGCTGGAGGAGCTGATCACCCGCAAGTACACCCTGGACGAGGTGAACACGGCCTATGAGGACCTGCTCGCCGGCCGCAACATCCGCGGCATCATCGTCCACGAGCACTGAGACCCGAGAACTGAGAATGAGGAATCCGTCATGACGCAGATGATCCTGGACCCCACCGGCCGGGGACCACAGGCCAAGGAGGCCGCCGTGCTCGCCGGACGGCCGGCGTCGTTGTCCGGGGCCCGGATCGGGTTGCTGGACAACACCAAGCACAACGCCCTGCTGTTCCTGCAGGCCGTGGGCGAGCTGCTCGTGGCCGAGCACGGCGCGGCGTCCGTGGGGATCGTGGAGACGAAGCAGAACTTCTCGATCCCCGTGGGCGAGGAGATCATCTCCCGGTACCGGCAGGCCAGCGACGTGGTGGTCACCGGCGTGGGGGACTGCGGCTCGTGCAGCGCGGCCGCCGTGGCGGACGGCATCAACTTCGAACGCGCCGGGTTGCCGGCCGCCGTGGTGCTCACGGACGCCTTCGACGTCACCGGGAGGACCATGGCCGGGGTGCAGGGTGCCCCGGACTACGAGTGGATCCGCACCCAGCACCCGATGGCGGTGCTCACCGAGGACGAGGTCCGGGCCCGGGCCCGGAAGCTGCTGCCGCAGATCGTGGCCACGCTGGCGGGGACCGGCGCATGACCGCGGCGGAGGTGGAGGCGGGCGCGCAGACGCTGGACCCGACGGCGGCCCAGCAGGCGATCGAGTACGCCTACGAGCAGGGCTGGACCGACGGGCTGCCCGTGGTGCCCGCCACCCAGGACCTCGTGGACCGGTTCCTGGCCGCCGGGGGCCGTCCGGCGGACGAGGTCCTCAGCCACCTGGAGCAGGTGGACCGCACGGTGACCGTCGAGCTGCTGGCCATCAACGCGGCCATGGCCGGCTGCCGGCCCGAGTACTTCCCGGTGGTGCTCGCCGCCTGGGCGGCCCTCGCCGCCGAGCGGACCACCGCCGGTGGCGGCTGGCAGTCCACCTCCGGCCCGGCCCCGCTGATCATCGTCAACGGGCCGATCCGGCAGGAACTGGGCTTCAACAGCACCGGAGGGGTGTTCGGGCCGGGGTTCCGGGCGAACGCCACCGTGGCCCGGGCCATCGGGCTCACCGTCCGCAACGCCTACGGGATCCGGCCCCACGAGCTGGAACAGGCCACCCAGGGCCTACCCGGGCGCTGGTCCATCTGTCTGGCCGAGAACGAGGACGAGAGCCCCTGGGCGCCCCTTGCCGAGGACCTGGGGGTCAGTGGGAACGCCGTGACCTCCACCCTGTTGCGCACCAGCGAGTTCGTGGACAACCGGCACACCGCCGACCCGGAACAGCTGCTCGCCGACTTCGCCGACACCATCGGCCGGTCCGGCCCCTGGATCTTCAAGAACGCCATGGCCGGGGTGGTGCTCTGCCCCGAGCACGCCAACCTGCTGGCCCGGAACGGGTTCTCCCGGGCGGACGTGGCGGCCTGGCTGGCCGAGCACTCCGGACGGACCACCGGCCAGCTGGCCGCGGTGGGCAAGGACCACTCCGACGAGGGCGTGCGGTTCCCCGGGGGCAACGCGGACCCCGAGCACTTCCAACGCACCATCGCCGACCCAGCCTCCATGATCGTGGCGGTGGCCGGCTCCCGCAACGCGGGGATCTCCATGGTGGTGCGCTACTTCGCCGACTGGTCCGGACAGCCCGTGGCCATCACCACGGAAGGACCATGAATGACCACCACGACAGCCACTGAGACCGTGACCACGACCCCCGCGGGGACCCTCCGTCTGCACGAGAACCTCCCCGACACCGTCCGGGCGGCCGTCCAGACCGGCCCCCGGACCATGGAGGTCCGTCAGTTCCCGCGGCCCGTGATCGGTCCGGACGACGGCCTGCTGCGGGTGGAGGCCAACGGCATCTGCGGCTCGGACGTGGAGATCTACCGCGGCCACCTGCACGGCAGGGCGGCCGCCCCCTTCATCCCCGGCCACGAGCCCCTGGGCATCATCGAGGAGATCGGGGAGCGCGCCGCCGAGCGCTGGGGCGTCACGGTGGGGGACCGCGTGGCGCTCGAGGTGATCGTGCCCTGCCGCTCCTGCGCCGACTGCCTCGTGGGCCGCTACCAGGCCTGCCGCAACAAGCAGAACGGCCACGGGGTCACCCCGCTGGAGACGGCCCCGGCCCTCTACGGCGGATTCGCGGAATACCTGTACCTGGCGCCGAACGCGGTGATGCACAGGATCGACGCCTCGCTGCCGATCGACATCGCCGCCATGTACAACCCCCTGGGCGCCGGCGTGCGGTGGGCCGTGGACCTGGGCGAGGTCGGGCTGGGGGACACCATCGTCATCCTCGGCGCCGGACAGCGCGGCCTGGCCGCGGTGATGGCGGCGAAGGCCGCCGGCGCCCGCACCATCATCATCACCGGACTGGAGGCGGACCGGCACAAGCTGGCCATCGCGGAGGAGCTCGGCGCCGACCACACGGTGGTGGTGGACGGCCCCGAGGGTCGGGACATCGTGGAGGCGGTCACGGAGATCACCGGTGGCCGGATGGCGGACGTCTCGCTGGACCTGACCCCCATGGCCGCCGGCCCCGTCACGGACGCCCTGACCGTGGTCCGCCACGGCGGCCGGGTGGTGCTGGCCGGCC
Source organism: Citricoccus sp. NPDC055426 (assembly GCF_040677445.1). Classification (NCBI taxonomy): domain Bacteria; kingdom Bacillati; phylum Actinomycetota; class Actinomycetes; order Micrococcales; family Micrococcaceae; genus Citricoccus; species Citricoccus sp. NPDC055426. Next base: position 107,975 of record NZ_JBFARZ010000003.1, on the reverse strand, counting down.
TCAAGGGCGGCCGGGAGATCCCGGTGCCAACGGACCTGCTGATTAACCGCGGCCTCACCGTCCGCGGGGCCTTCGGCGTGGACGCGGCCGCCAACGAGAAGGCCATCGCCCTGCTCGAATCCGGGCGCTTCCCGCTGGAGAGACTCCACACCCACACCTTCGGGCTGGACCAGGTGGCCGAGGCCATCGAGACCCTGGCCGGCGAGCGGGAGGACCGCAGCGCCATCCACATCACCGTCCAGCCCCACCTCACCCGTTAAGGACTCGCATGCTCATCGATGCCCATGCCCACCTGCTCCCCGGCCACTACCCGGAACACGGCCCCGAATGCTTCCCCTCCATGGAGGCGGTGGCCGGTTCCACGGACCGGACGCTCGTCTTCGGCGAGATGCGGTTCCGGGCCAAGGACGTCTTCTTCACGGCCGAACGGCGGATCGAGGCCCAGGACGCCTCTGGCGTGGACCTGGAGGTGATCAGCCCCATGCCGCCGCTGCTGAAGTACGACCTGGACCCGGCCGACGGGCTCGCCCTGGCACAGCACGTCAACGACGTCACGGCCGAGCTCTGTAGCCACGCCCCGGACCGGTTCGCCGGCCTGGGCATGGTGCCCATGCAGGACCCGGAGGCCGCCACCGCCGAACTGGCGGCCATCCGGGAACGGGGCCTGGCCGGCGTCGAGATCGCCTCCAACATCCTGGGCGACTCCATCGGCCACGAGCGGTTCCTCGGCTTCTTCCAGGAGGCCGAGCGCCTGGGCCTGTCCGTGTTCGTCCACGCCATGCCCTCGCCCATGTCCCGGTTGCCGGCCTCCGCCATGGGCACCTACGTGGTGGGGGTGGAGGGCATGTTCGCCGCCGCCTCCATGGTGCTGGGCGGCACGGCTGCCGCCTGTCCGGACCTGCGCCTGTCCTTCTCCCACGCCGCCGGCGGCTTCGCCATGATGCTGCCGCGCGCCAACTACTTCTGGGGCGGGGCCTGGAACGAGGGTCCGGTGGACCTGGAGCGGGCGGTGATGCCCGACGACGGCCCCTCGCCGCTGGAGATCGCGCGGCGGTTCTACTACGACTCGATGGTCTTCGACCATCGCACCATCCGTTACCTCATCGACCTGCTCGGTGCGGACCGGCTGCTGGTGGGCTCCGACTTCCCCGCCATGCTGCGCGAGGACCCGGTGGCGAAGACCCTGAAGGAGATGGACCTGCCCGAGGACCAGTGGGCCGATATCAGCTCGCGCAACGCCCTGCGGTGGTTGGGCCGGGACTGACTTTCACCCGGTGGAACTCCCGTGGGCGGGGCCCGTGGGCTCGGTCAGACTGCTCATTGACCGGATGTGTTGAACCGCTGGAACTGTCCCCTTGAGGAGGCCGAGAGACCGTGGCAGACATCGTGAACCTGGCGCCGACCGAGGCGGCTCCCCCCGTCGGGGGGCCGCCGGCGGGGAAGAACGCACCGCAGCGCAACCAGTCCGTCTGGCGATGGCGGCTCGGCGCGGTGCTGCGGAAGGTCGTGCACCTTTCGCTCGTGCTGGTCATCGTGACCTTCAGCGTGACCGTCCTGCTCTCCCGCAGCAGCAATGCGGCCTCCCAGATCCTCGGCCCGAACGCGACCGCCGAGCAGATCGCCACCATGAAGGCCCAGCTCGGACTGGACCAGCCCGTGATCGTCCAGTACCTCACCTGGGTCGGCAACGCGCTGCAGGGGGACCTCGGACGGTCGCTGTTGAACAAGGCCCCGGTGACTCAGACCATCTCCAACGGCATGGAGGTGACCTTCACGCTGATCTTCCTCTCTCTGTTCATGGCGCTGGTCATCGCGGTGCCGCTGGCCGCCTACGCCGCACGGCACCCGGGCGGGCTGCTGGACACCCTCTGCAACGCGGCCTCGTCGTTCTTCATCGCCATGCCGTCCTTCGTCCTGGCCCTGCTGCTGCTCCTGGTCTTCTCCGTGAACCTCGGATGGTTCCCCGTCAGCGGCTGGGTCCCGATCACCGAGGACGTCATCGCCTCCGTGCGGTCGTTCTTCCTGCCCGCACTGGCCATCGCCCTGACCCCGATGGCCACCTTCTACCGGCTGCTGCGCAGTGACATGATCACCACCCTGCAGCAGGACTTCGTGCTCACCGCGAAGTCCAAGGGGCTGAGCACCCGGTACATCCTGGTCCGGCATGCCCTGCGACCCTCGCTCACCACCGTGGTGACCATGCTGGGCCTGTCAGTCGGCATGCTCATCACGGGCGCGGTGCTCGCCGAGTCCATCTTCCGACTCCCCGGCCTGGGCTCCTCCATGGTCAACGCGGTCACCAAGGGGGACCTGCCCGTGGTCCAGGGACTCGTGTTGGTCATCGCCCTGATCTACATCCTGACCAACGCAGCCGTGGACTTCATCCAGACGCTGATCGACCCAAGGATCCAGGCATCATGACCGACATCGACGTGGTCACCGCGGGCGGAGACCGCCCGAACCACCTGCACCAACCGCAGCAGCCGGACCAGCGGCAGCGGACGAAACAGTCGAAGCGGACGAAGCAGGCGAAGCAGACGAAGAAGGGGGCGGAGGCTCCGGGGGCCCAGAGGCAGCGCCGCGCGCGGATGCCGTTGCTGACGGTCCTGTGCATCGTGTGGACCGTCCTCATCGTCGGGGGTGCCCTGCTGGCACCGCTGCTGCCCATGCCCGGCTATGAAGAGCCCATCGCCGGCTCGGCCCAGGCGCCCTTCACGGACGGCGGGGCGGCGATCCTCGGAACCGACACCATCGGCCGGTCGATCCTCTCGCGGATGATCTACGGTGCGCAGCTCTCGTTGCTGGTGGCCTTCATGGGCACCGCCATCGGCCTGGTGGTCGGGGCCCTGCTCGGCATGGCCGCCGCCTACTACAAGGGGTGGAGCGCCCGGGTCATCACACTGCTCAGCGACTCGGTCCTGGCCTTCCCCGGCCTGGTGCTGCTGCTGGCCACGGCCACCATCATCCCGCCGTCGGTGGCGAGCCTGTCCATCATCCTCGGCGTGCTGACCCTCCCCGCGAGCATGCGGATCGCGTACTCGAACACCAACGCCCACCTCGCCCGCGACTATGTGGCCGCGGCGCGGGCCCTGGGCATGTCCGGAGGACGGATCATCCTGCGCGAGATCCTGCCCAACATCCTGTTCTCCCTCGCGGCGTTCGGGTTCATCATGGTGGGCACCTTCATGGTGGCCCTCGCCGCGCTGGACTTCCTCGGCGTGGGGATGCCGCCACCACGGCCCAGCTGGGGTGGGGACATCGCCTCCGGCTTCGCGAGCATCCGGACCCGCTCCTACCTGGTGTTGGTGCCCTCGGTGTTCCTCGTGGCGACGGTGTTCTCGCTGAATCAGATTGGCGACTACTTGAGAGACAAGGCAGAAGGACGGGGTGGTCAGCTGTGACCGTTACAAGTACCTCAGCGGGGGCGGCGGTGGGGACACCACGGCGTCCCGGCAGTCTGTCCATCCGGGACCTGACCGTGGAGATCGACACGCCCCGGGGGACCATCTGGCCGCTGGACGGGATCGACCTCGACCTGGAGGGCGGCCAGACCCTCGGGCTGGTCGGTGAGTCCGGATCCGGCAAGTCCATGCTGGTGCGGACCATCATGGGGATCTCGCCGGACAGCGCCCGGCTGTCCGGCAGCATCGACTTCGACGGCGAACAGCTGGCCGGCGGCCGCCACACGGACGTCTGGGGCCGGCGCATCGCCATGGTGTTCCAGGACTCCCTGACCTCACTGAACCCGGTCGTGAAGATCGGCCGGCAGGTCGGCGAGCACGCCCGGAAGCATCTGGGGCTGAACAAGGCGCAGACTCGGGAGCGGGTGCTGGAGCTGCTCGACCTGGTCGGCATCCCGGAGCCAGCCAGCCGCATGGAGTCCTTCCCGCACCAGCTCTCGGGCGGCATGCGGCAGAGGGTGGCCATCGCCATGGCCCTGGCCTGCGAGCCGGACATCCTCATCGCGGACGAGGCCACCACCGCGTTGGACGTGACCATCCAGCAGCAGATCCTGGACCTGCTCCAGGAGATCCAACGCCGGCGGGGGATGTCCCTGATCATCGTGAGCCACGATCTGGGTGTCGTGGCGGGCAGGACGGACCGGATCGCCGTCATGTACGCCGGCCGGCTGGTCGAGGTGGCCACCACCGAGGACCTCTTCGCGAACCCGAAGCACCGCTACTCCAAGGCACTGCTGGAGTCCCTGCCGCGGGCGGACCAGCCGAGACACTCCCAGCTGCCCACCCTGGTGGGCTCACCCCCGGACCCACTGGGTCGGCCCAACGCGTGCCGCTTCGCGGGTCGGTGCCCGGCGGAGATCGACCTGTGCACGCAGGACCGTCCGCAGATGACCGAAGGACCGGGCCCGGGCCACACCTTCGCCTGTTTCGTCCCGGTGGAGGGCTTCAACGCCCAGGAGCCGCCGGCGAATCCGGTGTTCGAGGCCACGGAGGCCGGTGAGACGGACATGGTCTCCGTGCAGGACCTCGTGTGTTCCTTCAAGGTCCGCGGTGGCACCGTGCACGCCGTCAGCGGCGTCTCCTTCGGGATCAAGGAGGGGGAGACCCTCGGGTTGGTGGGGGAGTCGGGTTGTGGCAAGTCGACCACGGCCAAGGCCGTGACCCGACTGATCGACAGCCGTAGCGGCACCGTCACCATCGACGGCACCGATGTGACCGGCCTCCGCTCTGCGCAGTTGGGACCGATCCGGCAGAACGTGCAGATCATCCTGCAGGATCCGATCGCGTCACTGAACCCGCGCCGTACCGTCCGGGAGTCCGTGGCCGCCGGGCTGGAGGTGCACCGCTACCCCAAGGAGGAGATCGCCGACCGGGTGGACCGCGCGCTCCGAGACGTGGGTGTGGACCCGTCGATCCACGGCGGCAAGAAGGCGTTCCAGATGTCCGGCGGCCAGGCCCAACGCGTGGCCATCGCCCGGGCCATGGTCCTCGAACCCAAGGTCCTGGTCTGCGACGAGCCGGTCTCGGCCCTCGACGTCTCGGTCCAGGCGCAGGTCATCAACCTCTTGGAGCGGTTGAAGATCGAGAGGAAGCTGACGGTCCTGTTCGTCTCCCACGACCTGACCGTGGTGCGGAGCATCAGCGACCGCATCGCCGTGATGTACCTGGGCAAGATCGTGGAGATCGGTGACGCCGACCTCGTCTACGACGCGCCGGCGCACCACTACACCAAGGCGCTGATCGACGCAGTCCCGGTGGCGGACCCCCAGGTCGACGTGACCGCCAAGCCCCGGCTGTCCGGCCAGTTGCCCTCGCCTCTGGATCCGCCGTCCGGGTGCCGCTTCCGGACGCGGTGCCCCATGGCCACGGACTTGTGCGCCCAGGTGGAGCCCGAGCTCACGGACCGGGGGGACGGCCGCCTGGTGGCCTGCCATTTCCCGCGAAACGACTCCACAAATCGTCACATCTGATATGAACCGCGAAGGCGGCAATCGCTCTTGAATGGCGTTGGACGCGGATTATCTCGAAATTACGCTTGAATATTCGTCACATACGGTACTAGAATTACACGTAGCCGGCACGTGGAATGCAACTCGGCATCGTCGGCGAGAACGTGGAGGAAAGATGTCATCTCGTCCAGAGAAGATGATTTTGACAATGTTCATGTTGACCTCCGGATTTCAGATTGACAGTTGGCGCGCCCCGGGCAGCCGGTCGGAGGAACTGGCCCGGCTCCCGTTGATGCGGGACATGGCGCAGGCGGCCGAGGCGGCGAAGCTGCATGCGGTCTTCTTCGGGGACAGCGTCGACGTCGTGACGATCCGGGACAACAACATCCGGAATACCGGTCTGTACGAGCCGATCTCCTCGATCGGAGCCTTGATCGGGTACACCAAGAACATCGGCCTGGTGGGCTCACTGTCCACCAGCTTCACCGAGCCGTACAACGCGGCCCGGCAGTTCGCGGGACTGGACCTGCTCAGTGACGGCCGCGTCGGCTGGAACATCGTGACGTCCCTCTTCGGGGGGTTCCAGAACTATGGGTTGGACGCCATGCCGGATCCCAAGGACCGGTACCGCAAGGCCACCGAGTTCGTGAAGGTGGTCACGGAACTCTGGGACAGCTGGACGGACGACACCATTCTCAACGACCGCGCCTCCGGACAGTGGGCGGACGTGGAGAAGATCCACGACATCAACCACGCGGGGGAGTTCTTCAAGGTGGCCGGTGCGCTCAACATGCCACGCCCGCCCCAAGGGCACCCGGTGTTGTTCCAGGCCGGCCAGTCGGATCCCGGGGTGAAGCTCGGCGGCGAGACCGCCGACGTGATCTACACGGCACAGTCCAACCGCGAGGAGGCCGAGAACTTCACCCGCCGGGTGCGGGACTCCGCAGCCCAGGCCGGCCGGCCGCGTGACGCCGTCAAGATCCTGCCGGGGGTGGTGCCCATCGTGGCCGCCACCCGCGCCGAGGCCGAGGAGATGTCACGGGAGCTGGCCTGCTACATCGACATGGAGGCCGGGCGCCGCCGCTACGAGAACGCCAGCGGCGTGGACACCAGTGGCCTCGAGCTGGACGACCTGATCCCCGCCGAGCGATTCGAGGGCAGCCGCGGGAACAGCTCCCGCTGGGCCATCATGCGCAGGATGGCGGTGGACGAGAAGATGACGCTCCGCGAACTCATCATCGGCTTCGCCCGTTCCGGCGGACACCGCATCCTCGTGGGGTCCGTGGAGGAGGTCGCCGACGAGATGATCACCTGGTTCGAGGCCGGGATCTCGGACGGCTTCAACCTGGACCCGCCGTCCGTCCCCGAGGGCATGCACGCCATGCTCGACCTGCTGGTCCCACACCTGCAGGAGCGCGGCTACTTCCAGACCGAGTACTCCGGCGGCACCCTGCGGGAGAGCATGGGCCTGGAGCGGCCGGCCTCGCGGTGACCGCGAGGATGTGCGTCGAGCCGGTTCGAGACTAGAGGAGGCTTTTGTGGAACCACGGGGACAGATGGTCCTGACGATGTTCATGCTGGCGTTCGGGTACCAGAACGACGCCTGGCGAGCACCGGACAGCCGTGCCGAGGAGGTCGGCGGGCTGGACATGATCGCCGACATGACGCTGGCCGCGGAGCGGGCCAAGCTACATGCGGTGTTCTTCGCGGACAGCGCCGACGGCAACCCGCTGTTGGGCGGTGACAACCGGGGCGTGACGATCTACGAGCCGGTCGCCACGCTCGGTGCGCTGGCCGCCAAGACCCGTCACATCGGTCTGATCGGCACGGCGTCCACCACGTTCAGCGAGCCATACACGGTGGCCCGGCAGTTCGCGACGCTGGACAACCTGTCGGGTGGGCGCATCGGCTGGAACGTCGTCACGTCCTTCACAGGGGCCCGCAACTACGGCCTGGAGGAGATGCCGGAGCCGGCGGCCCGCTACCGCCGGGCCGGGGAATTCGTGGACGTCACGAACCAGCTCTGGGACAGCTGGGACCGTGACGCGATCATCGCGGACCGCGAGCGCGGCCTGTGGGCGGACCCGGACAGGATCCGCCGCATCAACCACCGGGGTGAGCACTTCACGGTGGAGGGCCCCCTGAACATCCCGCGGCCGGCCCAGGGGCGGCCGCTGATCGTCCAGGCCGGCCAGTCCGAGGCGGGGATCAGCCTGGGCTCCTCGGTGGCGGACGTCATCTACACGATGCAGTCGGACCTGGAGCGCTCGAAGGCCTTCTACCGGGACTACAAGGAGCGGGTGGAGGCCAAGGGGCGGCTTGCCGACCACGTGAAGCTCCTGCCCGGGATCATGCCCATCGTCGGCCGCACCCAGCAGGAGGCGCAGGAGCTCTCGGACGAGCTCGCCTCCTATATCCGCATCGACTCCGGGCGCCGGACTGTCGAGAAGATGATGGACGTGAAGATCGACGACCTCGAGGTGACGGACCGGATCCCGCCGGAACGCATGGTGGACGGCCCCACTCGCATGGACCGGTGGCGGGTCTACCGGGACTACGCGCTGGAGCACACCCTGGGTGAGCTCATCACCGAGCTGAGCCGGGCGATGGGGCACCGGTGGATGGTCGGGACGCCCGGGGCGATCGCGGAGAACCTCATCGAGTGGTTCGACGGCCGGGCCTGCGACGGCTTCAACCTGAACCCGCCGAGCGTTCCCGGGGGCATGAACGCCATGCTCGAGCTGCTGGTACCCGAGTTGCAGGAACGGGGCTACTTCCAGCAGGAGTACACCGGTTCCACACTGCGCGAGCGCATGGGCGTCCAGCAGTTCTGAACCCGTCCACCGGGGACCCTGCTCCCCTCGCGACGGACTTCCGTGGGCCGGAAGTGGGGGTGACGCCCGTCACACCCGCTCATACATTCGAAATGGCCCACCCTCGGGCCGTTGCCGATCCTTCGAAAGGGGCAAAGATCATGGGTTCCACACAGAGAGGTCGTTGGGTAGGCCTGATGGCCGGCCTGGCCGTGGGGGCGTTGACGCTCTCCGCATGCGGTGGGTCGAACGGGGGCGGCGGAGACGGCGGCTCCACGGTCGGTGAGCTGGACCCCGACCTTGCCACCGCCGGGATGAGCACCGAGGGGATCGTGGACGGCGGTGAGGTGAAGATCCTCATCACGCAGGGCATCTTCTCCCTGGACCCGGCCCGCATGCAGACCCCGAACTTCGGCTCGCAGGGCGGCTTCCTCCAGGCCATCTACGACACGCTCTTCTACGTCGACTCGGACACCAACACCGTGATGGGATCCATCGGCGACACGCTGGAGGCCACGGATGAGACCTGCGGTGCTTGGGACATGACACTCAAGGACGGCGTCGAGTTCACCGACGGCACCCCGCTGGACGCGGCGGCCGTCGAGGCGCACTGGCTGCGTCTGCAGGATCCCGAGGTCGCCTCCCCGCAGGCCACGAAGCTCGAGGGCGTGACCTTCGACGTCGTGGACGACCTGTCCATGACGATCACCCTGCCCGAGGCGAACTGCGACTTCGACCGGACCATCTCGACCGGCCTGGGCTTCGTGCCGTCCCCGACCGCGGTCGAGGCGGCGGGTGAGGACTACGGCGAGGACCCGGTCGGCGCCGGCCCCTTCACCTTCGACTCGTGGAACCGTTCGGCCAACGAGCTCAACCTGGTCAAGAACGACTCGTTCCACACCGAGGGGGAGCCGCACCTGGACAAGCTCTCCTTCATCACGGCCTCCAACACCGCCACCGTGGTGGACTCCCTGATCGCGGGCGAGTACCAGCTGGCGGACAACGGCTGGACCCCGACTGCCGTGGACGATGCCCTCGCCGGCGACCTCGGGGTGCAGCTGCGGCGTCCGAACGGTGGTTTCTCGCTGCAGTTCAACCAGCAGAAGCCACCCTTCGACAAGGTCTGCGCGCGCCGGGCCTTCGCCCACGCACTGGACCCGGAGGCCATCACCGCAGCCATGAGCCAGTCCGAGCTCATGTCCGCGCCGCTGAAGACCCTCTTCACCGAGGACTCCGAGTTCTACGCCGAGGACATCGCCTTCCCGGGCTACGACCTCGAGGCGGCCGCCGAGGAGGTCCAGGAGTGCGAGGACCAGGACAACCCCCTGACCTTCAGCATCACGGCCAGTCCCGGCACCGACCAGACCACGGCGGAGTACCTCGCCTCGCGTCTGAACGAGGTGGAGGGCTTCGACGTGACGGTGGATGTGATCACGTACGAGGAGGCCTACACGACCATCTTCCAGAACCGTGACTTCAACATCAACGCCTACCCCGGTGGTCAGCGGTTCTATGACCCCGCCCCGCTGTTCGTCGACTGGCTCCACTCGGCCGGCGCCACCAACATCACCAGCTACGCCAGCGATGAGATGGACGAGCTGATCCAGAAGGCGCAGACCACCCCGGGCGAGGAGGAGCGAATCGCCGCCTGGCAGGACGTGGCGCGGCTGTGGGTGGAGGACGTGCCGACCTATGCCTACATGGAGAACCGCCAGTACTTCCTGTTCGACAAGGACCTGGCCGGCATCTACCCGGTGAACGACGCGCAGAACCTGCTGCTGACGCAGAGCCTGGGATACACCACGCTCGACTGAGCGGTCTGAACGTAGGTCTCCTCCGGCCCGCGGGTGCTCCGGGGCCGGAGGGTGCGAGACGGGCAGGGCCCCGGAACCAGATGGTTCCGGGGCCCTGCCTGTTGGTCTGTTGGTGACGGGCCCGCCTCAGATGAGCTGGCCGTCGTCGCCGATCTCCGTGGGGTAGGTGAGGTCGATGGAGTCCGCGGCGGCGCCGGTGGCGTTGGAGATCATCAGGGTCATGAGGTTCTTCGGCACGAGGCAGTCGCCGCAGACCCCGTCCTCGGCACTGATCCGGGCGTCCATCCGGTCACCGGACTCGGCGATGGACAGGATGTAGCCGTCCGCGGCGAGGGTCTGGCGCAGGTCGTCGAGGGGCTGGGTGGTCATGGTTCCTCCGGTCGGGTGGGGTGGTCGGGCACGGCAGAGCCGTCTCCCGATCATTGTGGTCCGGGCCCCGGGTGCGACGGCGGCCCCCTTCCACCGCGCGGAACACTACCGAGAGCTCTCCCAGGAGGCGTCGAAGCGGCCGGTCTTCAGCGGCAGGATGGTCACCAGCGCCAGGGCGCCGAGGGCCAGGACGTACAGCGAGATGGGCCAGGAGGCGCCGAAGCTCGCGTACAGGCTGGTGGCGATGAGCGGGGCGAAGCCGCCGCCCACGATCGAGCCGATCTGGTAGGCCGTGGAGGCCCCCGAATACCGGACGTTGGCCGGGAAGAGCTCGGCCACGAGGGCCGCCTGCGGGCCGGCCATCAGGGACTGGGCCAGCAGCACCACGGCGAATCCCAGCAGGATGAGCACCGGCTGGGCCGTGTCCACGAGCCAGAAGAACGGGAACGCGCCCACCACCACGAGGGCGGCGCCGGCCACGAAGACGGACTTCTGCCGGAACCGGTCCGCCAGGAGCGCACCCAGCAGCACCGTGACCAGGTGGATCACGGCGCCGCCGACGATCAGCCACAGCATGGTCGGCTGGGGCAGCCCCAGCGCGTCCGTGCCGTAGGACAGCATGTACACGGAGTAGATGTAGCCGATGGCGGGTGAGGCGGCGGAGGCGAGGCCGGCCAGCAGCGTGGTCCCGCCGTGGTGGCGCAGCAGCTCACCGAGCGGGAAGCGGTGCACCTCGTCCTGCTCCTGGGTCTGCTGGAAGACGGGGGAGTCCTCGACCTTGAACCGCAGGTAGAGGGCCACGACGATCAGCAGTGCCGAGAGGAGGAACGGCACGCGCCAGCCCCAGGCCTGGAACGCCTCGGGGGCCAGGGTGGCCGTCACCACGATGAACACCAGGTTGGAGACGATGATGCCGACCGGCAGGCCCATCTGTGGGAACGCGCCGAACAGCGCGCGGCGGTTGCGCGGTGCGTACTCGACGGCCATCAGCACGGCGCCGCCCCACTCGCCGCCCACGCCCAGGCCCTGGATGAAGCGCAGGACCACCAGCAGGATCGGCGCCCAGACGCCGATGGTGGCGAAGTTCGGCAGCAGGCCGATGCCCACCGTGGCCCCGCCCATCACGAGCATGGTGATCAGCAGCATCTTCTTGCGCCCGATCTGGTCACCGAAGTGGCCGGCGGCGAGGCCGCCGATGGGACGGGCGATGAAGCCGACGGCGAAGGTGGCGAAGGCCGCGAGCGTGCCGGCGATCGGGTCCTCGCTGGGGAAGAACTGGGGCCCGAAGATCAGGGCGGCGGCGGAGCCGTAGATGAAGAAGTCGTACCACTCGATCGCGGTGCCCATGAAGCTGGCACCGAGGACCTTGCGCTGCTCCGCCGGGGTCGGGGCCACGGGGCCGCTCGGTTGCGGGGTGCTGGAGAGGGTGGAAGTGGAGGTCGAGGACAAGGAGCCCAGCCTTTCTCGGGATCTGGTCACGATGTGCGTCGGTGACGTGAACTGATTCACGAGAAACCACTCTGTCCATAGGCAGTTAGATTGTCAACAATTTTGGTGGCAATCTTGCGGGCCATTGTCTACGCTGGGGGCATGACTGAGCATCCCGTCCCCTCCGCCCGCGCCCGGGAACTCGTCCGGGGTGCCTACGACCTGCACGTGCACGTGGCACCGGACGTGATGAGGCGGCGGATCAGCGACCTCGATCTGGCGGTGCGCTTCCGGGACCTGGGCCTGTCCGGTTTCGTCATCAAGTCCCACTACGTCCCGACGGCGGAGCGCGCCGAACACGTCCGCGCGGTGGTCCCCGAGGTCCAAGCCCTGGGGGCCATCACCCTGAACGCCTCCGTGGGCGGCATGAACCCCGTGGCCGTGGAGATCGCCGGCCGCGGCGGGGCGAAGGTCGTCTGGTTCCCCACCGTGGACTCGGACAACCAGCGCTCCTGCCTGGCCGAGGAGCCTGAGGGGGCCACCCCGCCCATGTGGGCCCGGCTGCAGCAGGACCTGGAGGACGCCGGCATGAAGGCCGAGGCGGTGCAGGTCCTGCAACCGGACGGCACCCCCACCCGGGCCACCGCCCAGGTGCTCCAGGTGATGGCGAAACACTCGATGGTCCTGGCCACCGGGCACCTGCACACGGACGAGTCCTCGGCCCTCATCCCCGCCGCCCGGGCCGCCGGGGTGGAGAGGATCATCGTCACCCACCCCGAGTTCACCTCCCAGCGCATGGGCCTGGACTCCCAGCGCGCACTCGCCGAGCAGGGAGTCTTCCTGGAGCGGTGCCTGACCACGCCCCTGACCGGCAAGGTCTCCTGGCAGACCTGGCACGCGAACATCCGCGGGGCCGGCGTGGAGCACTCGGTGGTCTCCACCGACCTGGGCCAGCCGTTCAACCCGCCCGTGGAGGACGGCCTGGGCATCGTGGCGGACCTGATGCTCGCCGAGGGGTACACCGAGGCCGAGATCCGGCTGATGACCGTCCACAACTCCCGGCACCTGGCCGGGGCCGAACCCCTGCCGGACGCCCCGGCGCACCTGCGCTGAGAAATTTCCGCGCCGCCGTCGTTCTCGCCGGCCGGCATACCCACCACCACCCCGTCCCGAAAGGACCCCACCGATGACCGCACAGCCAGCCGCCGACCGATCCACCGACCGTTCCACCGGACGCCTCCTGGTCGTCGGCGCCCACTCCGCCGACTTCGTCTGGCGCGCCGCCGGTGCCGTGGCCGCCTTCGTGCAGGCCGGAGGCGAGGCCAAGGTCGTGGCCCTGACCTACGGCGAGCGCGGCGAGTCCGGCGTGCTCTGGCAGGAGGAGGGCCAGACCGAGGAGAACGTCAAGAAGATCCGCCACGGTGAGGCCGAGCGCGCCTCGCAGCACCTCGGCGCCTCCTTCGAGGCCTTCGACCTCGGCGACTACCCGCTGGTCAACGACCACTCGGACATCGAGCGCCTGGCCGAGCTGATGCGGGACTTCGCCCCGACCGTGGTGCTGACCCACCCGGACAAGGACCCCTTCAACCCGGACCACCCGGTGGCGTACGAGATGGTGCAGAAGGCCCGGTTGATGACCTCCGGCGCCGGCGTGGAGTCCGGGTTCAAGACCGCCCCGCCGAGCGAGTTCCTCGTCTTCGAGCCGCACCAGCCCGAGCTGTGCGGGTTCGTGCCCTCGGTCTTCGTGGACATCACCGCCGTGTTCGAGCAGAAGAAGGCCGCCATGGCGGAGATGAAGGCCCAGGCCTACCTGCAGAGGTACTACGCCGAGCGCGCCGAGCACCGCGGCAACCATGCCCGCAAGGTCACCGGCAACAAGGAGATCCGCCAGGCCGAGGCCTTCATGCGCCTGGTGCCGAACGTGGTGGGCACCCTGTGAGCGAGACGATCACGGCCGAGGGCGCTGCGCAACTGTCCGAGGCAGAGCTGATCGGACGCTTCGCCGCCCTGCCGGTGGCCAACGTCGGGGACGCCATGGACCGGCTGAACGTGGTGGACTCCGGGATCCAGTCCGTCTGGCCCGCCGCCGGGATCCGGATGGCCGGCCGCGCCGTGCCGGTGACGGTGGCCGGCGGGGACAACCTCGGCATCCACGAGACGATCGACTCGCTGCAGCCCGGCGACGTCTTGGTGGTCAACGGACAGGGTGCCACCCATCGGGCCCTGATCGGCGAGCTGATCGCCGGCCGGGCCATGGCCCGCGGCTGTGTCGGCTTCGTGCTGGACGCCAGTGTCCGGGACGCCGTGGACCTGCAGGAGATGCGCTTCCCGGTCTTCGCCCGCGGCACGACGCCGGCCGGCCCCTACCGCAACGGGCCTTTCGTTCGCGGGGTGGCGGCCGCCGTCGGGACCGTGGTGGTGCACCCGGGTGACCTCGTGCTGGGGGATGACGACGGCGTCGCGGTGGTCCCGTGGGCCAGCGCGGCCGAGGTACTGGTCAAGGCCGAGGCCAAGCACGCGGCCGAGACGAAGCAGCGCGCCGAGATCGGCTTCTGACCCCAGCTCACCTGAATCACGGCCGCAATAATTGTCGAGAATCGCCGAGCGAATCGACAGTTGGCGCGGCCGTGTTTGGTGTTTTGGACCCCGGGTCAGGGGAGGGGGTCGGCGTCCTCGGTGATGAACTCCAGTTCTTCCGGCACCGGCCACGCGGTGAGGGAGTTGATCGCCTCGTCGTAGTCGACCTCGCTGTCCGGCCCGTTCATCTCCTCGGCGAGCATGATGGACAGCGACTCTAGCCGGCCCTCGTGGATCTGCAGCTCGACCTCGAAGACCACGCCGTCCCGCGTGAAGCGGCCCTTGACCGGCCAGGTCTGCCTCCGTGGGCTGACGCGCGGGGAGTCCGGGTGAGCGACCAGGAAGGCGTCCGTCACAAACCCGGAGTCCACGTCCTGCTGCTCCACCGTCTCCAGCTGGATCCGCAAGGCCTCGGCGCCCGGGACTCCGGGCTGCAGCAGCGCGCCCAGGATGGCCGCGACGGCGGGATCGGCAGGACCCTGGCCGTCGTCCTCGTCGGGAATCTCCGCACCCTCCGGGAGGGCGCGCCGCAGGGCGCGGGCCTCGGCCCGGTCGGATGCCCAGCCGGCGGCCACCAGTGCCACTCCGACGCCGGCCATCCACCACCGCGGCCGGCTCACCCCGCGCTCGTCGAGCCAGCCGACGATGCGGGCGTCCAGTGCCTCGAGCGGATCGGCCAGGCCGAGGGCGAGGCCGCCGGTGGCCAGCGCCGCCGAGCCGCGACCGACGTCGCCCAGGGGGATGAACTGTCCATGCGGCCCGTCGCTGTAGCGGGCGGGCATCCCCGCCGTGATCCCGGCGGGCAGGGTGGCGGCGGTGTACGCGCCGGTGAGCGCCGCCGTCGTGATCCGGTAGACGGCCCGGGCGCCGGAGCCCAGGTGGCGGGGCTCGATGAGTGTCAACCCGCCGATGGCGGCGGCCGAGGCGGCGGCGAACCAGGGGGAGGCCGCCACGGGCCGGGAGCCCAGGGCGGCCTCCTGGTGGAGCACCGCCTGGCTGCTCGGAGCGAAGGCGTTGCTGGACCGGGGCGCAGAGGCGAACCAACCGAAGTTCTGGGGCATGGTCCGAGCCTACGCGGACAGCACCAGTCAACACGGCCGCGCCAACTGTCGATTCGCTCGGCGATTCTCGACGACTGGCGCGGCCGTGATGGTGAGGGGTCAGGACTCCAGGCCGGAGTCCTGCGGGGCGGCGTGCGGGTTGGCCGTGGCGTCCGAGTCCTCGACGACCGGGGTGCCGTGGGTGTGGAAGGTGGGGATGGTCTTCATGCCCCAGGCCTGGCCCTTGGCGCGCTCGCCCTGGGACCACGGGATGGGCTTCCAGTCCGGGGCCAGGATCAGGCGGGAGCCCTGGTTGGCCAGCTCGATCCGGTTGCCGCCCGGCTCCCACACGTAGAGGAAGAAGCCCTGCTGGATGGCGTGCTTGTAGGGGCCGTACTCGATGAAGATGCCGTTCTCCAGGAAGATGTCCGCGGCCTTGAGGATGTCCTCGCGGGTGTCCGAGGCGAAGGCGAGGTGGTGCAGGCGCCCCGGGGTGCCGGTCCAGTCATCGGAGTAGACCATGTCGTAGGACTTCTGGCCGAAGGTGAACCAGTGGCCGCCCACGTCCCCGTCGTCGAGCTGGATGAACTCGGTGGTGTAGCCGCCCATCACGTTCTCGGTGAAGTCGCAGACGGCGGCCATGTCCGAGGTCAGGTAGTTGATGTGGTCCAGGCGGCGCGCGTTGGCGCCGAAGCCGGGGAACCGGGCGGCCTGGTTCTTCAGGGCCGGGCGGTCGGAGTCATCGGCCTCGTACCAGGCGGTGTCGAAGTAGACCTCCATCAGGTGCTGGTCCGGGTTGCGGTACCGGAAGGTGCGGCCGCGGCCCATCTCCCCGTCCACCCAGCCCTCGCCCAGGCCGGTGGCCTCGATCCGGGCGACCACGCGCTCCAGGGCCTCCTGGCTCTGGGCGCGCCAGGCCACGCGGCCGACGCCCGCGTGGGACTTGGCGGTGAGCTTGATCGAGTAGGTCTCGTAGTCGTCCCAGCAGTGCAGGTACGCGGACTCCTCACCGTTCTCCGTGGTGCGGCCGACCTCGCGCATGGCCAGCAGGTCCTTGAAGAACCAGAGGGACTCCTCGAACTTCGGGGTGTACAGCTCCACCGTGGAGAGGTGGGCGATGTCGCGGATGCGCTCGGTCATGGATGTGCTCCTGTCAGACGCGGTGCTGCTCGGGGACGAAGGGGGCTGTGGGGCTGCGAACGGATGTTGAACAAGATTGTCAACAAAATTATAGACAGTTCGGCGCGCTGTGGCTACGGTCATAGGTATTCATTCGCTGAGTGACCTGTCTCACGCTTCCAGGAGTCGCCTTGAAATCCCGCCATCTCGCCGCCCTGTCCGTCCTCGCCGCGGCCGGCCTGGCCCTGACCGCCTGTTCCTCGGGAACGCCCTCGGGTACCGGGGACACCTCCGAATCGGGCGTTGCTGCCGTAGCGGAGGGGGAGCTGACGCAGGTGACCCTCGGTCTGATTCCCCTGGCGGCATCGGTCGCCGTGGAGTACGGGATCGAGGAGGGCATCTTCGAGAGGCACGGTCTCGAGGTGGAGATCGCCCTGGCCAACGGCGGCGCCGCCATGCTGCCGGCCGTGTCCAACGGGCAGATGGACTTCGGGGTCGGCAACCCCCTGTCCGTCCTCACCGCCGTGGACCAAGGTCTGGACATGAAGATCGTCGCCGGATACAGCAACTCCTCGGACGAGGGGGAGGACACCTCCGGGGTGGTCACCCGCGTGGACGCCGGGATCAAGGACTATGGGGATCTGGGTGGCAAGATCACCTCCATCAATGCCCTGCGGACTCTGGGAGACCTGACCCTGATGGACCTGGCGGAGCAGGGCGGTACGGACCCGGCGGACGTGAAGTTCGCCGAGATGCCCTTCCAGGACATGCCCGCCCAGCTGGAGCAGGGCAACACGGACGCGATCTGGATCCCGGAGCCCTTCCTGAGCAAGGCACTGGAGGACCCGGCGAACGAGCTGCTCGGCTACTCGTTCCGCGACTCCATCGAGGGCATGCCCACCATGGTCACCTTCACCTCCGGTACCTTCGCCGAGGAGAACCCCGAGACGGTCGAACAGTTCCAGGCGGCCATCACGGAGGCACTCGCTGCCACGGACGAGAACAACGATGAGGCGAAGAAGCTGCTGCCCGAGTTCATGAACCTGCCCGAGGACGCCGCCATGGCCCTCAAGCTGGACCAGCTCGGTGGCGAGATCCGCGAAGACCAGCTCCACGCGATGGGCCAGCTCGCCGTCAAGTACGACTTCATCGACGCCGAGCCCGATCTGGACGCCATGATCATCCAGTAGGACGGTGCGGCCCCGCCGGCAAGCTGCGGATATGGAAGAATAAGGGGTCGTCCGGACGCAACCTGGGGCAGCAGGATCGCGTCCATCCCGCAGCGCATCGTCCAAGGATTTCCGTGAACACCACCGCCCCTGCCCCCTCCGCCGCCCGCTTCGCCCCCACCGGCACCGGGCTGTACGCGATCTTCACCGCCGTCATGGCCGTGGTGCTCATCCTGTCCAACCTCGGGGCCTCGAAGGGCGTCATGTTCGGGCCGATCGTCACCGACGGCGGCTTCTTCCTCTTCCCGCTCGCCTACATCGTGGGGGACGTGGTCTCCGAGGTCTACGGCTTCAAGGCCTCCCGCCGGGCCATCGTGACCACCTTCGCGCTCTCGGTCTTCGCGGCGGTCTGCTTCTGGGTCATCATCGGGCTGCCCGGTGCCGAGTGGTACGACGGCCAGGACGCGCTCGTGCGCACCCTGGCCCCCGTGCCGCTGATCGTGCTGGCCTCCCTGCTGGGCTTCCTGGTCGGGCAGCTGGCCAACTCCTGGCTCATGGTCCGGATGAAGCGGCGCTCCGGTGAACGCCTGCTCTTCGGCCGGCTCGCAGCCTCCACCCTGGTGGGCGAGTTTCTGGACACGCTCGTCTTCTGCTCCATCGCCGCCGGCGTCATCGGCATCACCGACGTCCCGACCTTCCTCAACTACGTGCTCGTGGGCTTCGTCTTCAAGTCCGTGGTGGAGATCGTGCTCTCCCCGGTGACCATGTGGGTCATCGGCCGGGTCAAGAGGGCCGAACCCGCCTACTCCGCCTGACCCCCTGGGCGCACAGTGACCTCACCCCCACCGACGTGACGCGGTCTGGTCACCCCGTGCCCCGGGAACAGGGGCTTTCATCGGACGCCGCGGGCCGTGACACTGATGCGCATGGCCCACCCAAAGATGTACGACGACGGCGACCTCCACTTCCAGCGCGTCCGCGCCGTGGCGCTGGACCTCCCCGAGGCGCAGATGAAGGTCTCCCACGGTCGGCCGGCGTTCTTCACCACCACGGTCTTCGCGTACTACGGGACCTCGGTGAAGGCGGCGGCCGCAGGGGGCGACACCCCGCTGCCACCCGGCGGCCGCCGGAGCGGGGACTGGGAGGGCTACCTGCAGTATCCCCGCGCCCTGGTCATCAAGCCCGAGGGCTCCGACCTCGACTTCCTGGAGCAGGATCCCCGCGCCTTCCGCCCGGCCTACCTGGGCGCGAGCGGGTGGTTCGCCATCGACCTCTCGGCCCTCGACCCGGGCGCCGATGATGACGACGAAGGCTGGGCCGAGGTCGCCGAATGGCTGGAGGCCAGCTACCGGCTGACCGCCCCGGCCCGCTGCGTGAGGGCGCTCGACGCCTGAACGCTGGGCCTGATCGGGCCCGTCATCCCCCGTCACACAGGAGCGGTTGGGGCCGCTCCGGCCCCGACGTGGCGGATCGGGGCCGGAAGATGACGGCGCAGAACGGTTCATGACGACATGGTTGGCAGGCCCGGACCGCCTCCCTAGTGTTGACCTCGGAATCACGAGATCCGGTGCGAAGCCCTGGCTGGCCGGACGGCAACCCTCTCACCGTAGTGGGGTGCTCCAGGTGATGATTCGGCCCCCGGGGACCGCCGCGGGGCAAGTACGGCATCACCGCAACCGCATGCCCCGCATCGCGCGTCTCCGGTGTGCCATGGATGACAGGGACCACCCATGCCGGACAGCACTCAAACCAACACCACCACCACCCCCGACGCCGGCCCCGCCGGCCAGTTGCCCACGTTCGAGGACCTGCGCGCGGCCACCGCCGCCTCCGGACCGACGGACGCCCAGCTCACCGCACATTTCGCCCCGGTCTTCGCGGCCGTCGCCGCGGGCACCGCCCAGCGCGAGCTGGACCACGAGCTGGCGTTCGCGGCCATCGAGTACCTGCGCGGCGCGGGCTTCACTCGGGTCCGCCTGGGCCGGCAGTACGGAGGCATCGGGGCAAGCCTGCCCCAGCTGGCCGAGCTGCTGGTGGACCTGGCCGCCGCGGACCCCAACCTGCCGCAGGCCCTGCACGGGCACTTCATGTTCACCGAGCAGCACGAGAACGAGTCCCAGGGCGCGGTCTCCGAGTGGTGGCTGGCCGAGGTGGCAGCGGGCCGGATCTTCGGCAACGCCCTGGTGGAGCTGCCGCCGTCCGCCGGCCAGCGCCCCGTGCACTGGATCGACGCGGACCCGGACACCGTGCAGGCGGCCGCCGCCACCGGCACCACCGAGGTGGCCCGGCTCACCGGGGACAAGTTCTACTCCACCGGGGCGGTCTTCGCCGACTACCTGCTGGTCTCGGCCATTAAGCCCGGTTTCGAGGAGGACGGCCCGGTGTTCGCGATCATCGACGCCCGGGATCCCGGCGTGCAGCGGATCGACGACTGGAACGGCTTCGGCCAGCGGCTCACCGCCTCCGGCACCACGACGCTGGACCATGTCCCCGTGCAGGCCCAGCGCACCCAGGAGTTCAACGTGCCCACCGGGGTCCTGGCGTACACGGTGCTGTGGCTTGTGCTGACGGCCACCCAGGCCGGGATCGGGACCACCGCCCTGGGCGAGATCACCGCCTTCGTGAGGGGCCGGCGTCGTACCTATGACCACGCCGCGGCGGAGACACCGGCGGAGGACCCGCTGGTGCACCAGGTCATCGGCGCGGTCTCCGCCAAGGTCGCCGCCGCCCGGCAGATCGTCCGTGGCGCCGCGGCCGTGGTGGAGGAGTCCTACGTCCAGGTCCGCGGCCACATCGACCTGGAGGACCCGGTGGTCGTGCAGGCCCACACCCGGGCCAACATCACCCTGTCCGAGGCCTCGCTCGTGGTGTCCGAGCTGATCCTGGACGCCACGAACCTGATCTTCGAGACCGGCGGCGCCTCCGCCACCGACGCCTCGAGACAGCTGCACCAGCACTGGCTCAACGCCCGCACCGTCGCCAGCCACACCCCGCTGATCTATCGCACCCAGGCGATCGGCGCCTACCGCCTCCACGGGACCGTCCCGCCGTTCCACTCCACCGCCCGCAACTCGGCCCCGGCCGCAACCCCTTCCGCCACCACCCCAGGAGCATGATGACTGCCACCACCCTGTCCACCCCGTCCACCCCGCCCACCGCGTCCAGCCTGACTTCCCGTCCAGGCCAGGCCTCCGAGGCCTACCGGACCGCCCGGGAACGCCTCACCCCGGTGTTCGCCGAGATCGCGGCCAGCGCCGCCCAGCGGGAGGCCGACCGGCACATCGACCGCGGCGCCGTCCGGGCCCTCGCCGAGGCCGGGTTCACCTCCCTGCGGGTCCCGGTGGAGTACGGGGGGTCCGGGCTGACCTTCGCCGAGCAGGCGCCGCTGATCCTCGAGCTGGCCGCGGCGGACTCCAACCTCGTCCAGGCGCTGCGGGCGCACCTGATCAACCAGGAGAACGTGCTGGGCCACCCGGATGAGGCCCTGCGCCAGCGGTGGCTGCGCCGCCTCGGTGAGGGGGCCGTCGTCGGCAACGCCGTGACGGAGATCAACAACGCGGTGGGCCAGGGGACCACCACCCTGGTCCAGGACGTGGCCGGGACCTGGCGGCTCAACGGCACCAAGTACTACTCGACCGGCACGCTGTACGCGGACTGGATCATCGTGGCCGCGGTGGACGCGGCGGGCGAGGAGATCGCCGCCACGGTGCCCGTGGACGCGGCGGGGGTCACCCTGCTGGACGATTGGGACGGCTTCGGCCAGCAGCTGACCGCCTCGGGGACCACGGTGTTCGCGGACACCCCGGTGGCGGCCGAGGAGGTCTACGCCGGCGGCCTGGATGACGGCACCCGCGTGGCCACCGGGCAGGCCAGCTGGCAGTTCCTGCACCTGGCGGCGCTGACGGGCATCGCCGAGGCGATCGTGAGGGACGGCGCAGCATACGTGGCCGGCCGCCGTCGTTCCTTCAGCCACGGTGCCGCCGAGCTGCCGCGCGAGGACGCCCAGGTGCTCCAGGTTGTGGGCGAGCTCTCCGCCGCCGCCTTCGGGGCACGGGCCGCGTTCGACTCCGTGGTCACCGCCCTCGGCGGCATCCTCGAGCGCGAGGCCGCGCTGACGGACGGCGGGCAGCTGCCGGAGCAGGACGTGGACGAGCTGTACGTCCGCGTCTACCAGGCCCAGCAGGTCATCGCGAAGACCGTGCTGGCCGCCGCCACCCAGCTCTTCGAGGTGGGCGGGGCCACCGCCCTGAGCCAGACGAAGCGGTTGGACCGGCACTGGCGCAACGCTCGCGTGCTGGCCAACCACAACCCGCTGATCTACCGGGCCCGGCTGCTCGGCGACTGGGAGGTCAACGGCACCGGCCCCGAGCGCTCCTACCGCGTCGGCTCCGCCCCGGCCACGCCAACCCCGGGCGCAAAGTGACCCCACCCCCACCGGAGTGACGTGGTCTCGTCACTCCGTGCCCAACCCCTCACGAACCCTCAGGAGAACCCCATGAGCACACCCCTGCACTTCAACGCCTTCGTCATGAACACCACGAGCCACATCCACCACGGCCAGTGGCGCCGCCCTGACGCCGGCCAGACCGAGTTCACGGACGTCAACACGTGGATCAACCTCGCCCGGACCCTCGAGGCCGCCAAGTTCGACGCCATGTTCTTCGCCGACGTGGTGGGCCACTACGGGGACGCGGACGCCGACTACTCCGTCTACGTCAACGAGGGACTGCAGATCCCCTCCAACGACCCCACCGTGCTGCTCGGGGCGCTCGCCGTGAGCACCGAGCACATCGGACTGGCCACCACCTCGAACGTGTTCCAGTCCCACCCGTTCCAGTTCGCCCGCCAGCTGTCCACGCTGGACCACATCTCCGGCGGCCGGATCGCCTGGAACATTGTGACCGGCACCCAGGACAACGGCTCACGCAACTTCGGCCTGCCCCGGCTGACCGATCACGCCGAGCGCTACGCCTGGGCCGAGGAGTACGTGGACGTCACCTACAAGCTCTGGGAGGGGTCCTGGGACGAGGGCGCCGTGGTCAAGGACCGGGACGGATCCCGGTACTCGAACCCGGCGAAGGTCCACAAGATCCATCACGTCGGTGAGCGGTACACCGTGGAGGGCCCGCACCTTCCCTCCCCGTCCCCGCAGCGCACCCCGCTGCTGTACCAGGCCGGCTCCTCGGCCTCGGGGCGGGACTTCGCCGCCCGCAATGCAGAGGCCGTGTTCATCATCGCGGCGAGCCCGGAGATCGCCCGGCAGCAGATCGAGGACACCCGGCGCCGCGCGGTGGAGGCCGGGCGCGCACCCGAGGACATCACGTTCTACCAGGGCCTGAGCTTCGTCATCGGCGAGACCGAGGAGGAGGCCCACCGCAAGCTCGCGGAGTACGAGCAGTACGCCTCCGTGGACGGCTACCTGGCCCACGCCGCCCTGGTGGACCCGGACGGTCGGGTCTACCCGCCGGACACCCCGCTGTCCGAGCTGAACACGAATACGCAGAAGGGCTTCGCCGAGTGGACCTCCAAGGCCATCACGGACCGTGAGCCCGTGGTCGCGGACGTGGCGTGGCGCAGCCACCGCAACAACCGCATCGTCGGCACCCCCGAGCAGATCGCGGACCAGCTCGAGGAGTGGCAGGCCGCCGGCGTGGACGGCATCAACGTCATCAACTGGGTCATCCCCGGCTCCTTCGAGGAGTTCGCGGATAAGGTCCTGCCGGTGCTGCGCGAGCGGGGCCTGGCCCAGTCCGAATACGCCCCGGGCACGCTGCGGCAGAAGCTCTTCGGCCGGGACCGCCTCCCGGCGACCCATCCGGCCGCCTCCTACCGCGGGGCCTTCGCCCGCGACTCCCAGCGTGAGGAATCCGTCCCCGCCGGGGCCTGAGCCCGCCCCATCCGGGCACAGAGTGACCCAGCCACGTCACCGCGGCGGGGGTGAGGTCACTTTGCGCCCGGGCTGAAAGGAACCACCATGAGCACCCCACCTTCCCCGAGCGCGCCCGAAAGCGGGCCCGCCGTCAACACCCGGGCACGACGCCGGCCGGTCGGCCCCGCGTTCGGCCTCACCCTGGCCGCTGTCTCGGCCCTGGCCCTGACCGCCTGCACCGGCACCCCCACAGCAGGCAACGCAGCAGATCCCGCAGCGGATACCGCCGCCCTGACCGGCGCTTCCGCGGCCGCCGGGTCCTCCGCCAGTCCCCTCCGGGGCGGGGTGATCGAGTACGGCCACCTCCAGGAGCCCAACTGCATCTACGGCGGCTGGATCCAGGAGAACTTCACGGCCCGGCAGGTGCTGGACAACCTGGTCTCCGCCACGGAGGACGGCTCGGTGGTCCCCTGGATCGCCACCTCCTGGGAGATCTCCGAGGACCAGAAGATCTGGACGCTGCAACTGCGGGAGGATGTCACGTTCACGGACGGCACGGTCCTGGATGCGGCTGCGGTGGCCTACAACTTCGACTACTGGCTGGACGGCGGCAACGGCACGGCCGCGGCTCATCTCGGCGGTTTCTACGATCACTCCGAGGTGGTGGACGAGCACACGGTGCAGATCCATCTGTCGGCGCCGTTCGCCCCGTTCCTCTCCACCATCTCCCAGTCCTACTTCGGCCTGCAGTCACCCACGGCCCTGCAGACCCGCACGGACGAGGAGAACTGCACCGAACCCATCGGTTCCGGCCCCTTCACGGTCCGGGACTGGCGGCGCGGGGAGTACATCGAGTTCGAGCGCAACGAGGAGTACGACTGGGCGCCGGAGAACGCCCGGCACCAGGGCCCGGCCCACGTGGCGGGCATCCGGTGGAACATCGTCCCGGACAACACCTCGCGCTACGGCTCGCTGCTCGCCGGTGAGATGGACGCGATCGGCGAGGTGCCGGCCGTGAACATCGCCCAGGCCCGTCAGGAGTTCGAGTTCACCCAGTACATCACCCCGGGCCGCCCCGTGGTGATGAACCTGAACACCCAGCAGGGGATCTTCACGGAGCAGCCGGTCCGCCAGGCGCTGAGCTTCGCCACGGACCGCGAGGCCAACGTGGAGTCCGCGTTCCTGGGCACGGTCCCATTCGAGCCCAGCGGCTACCTGTCCCAGACCACCCCGGGCTATGACGAGAACGCCGCCACCGAGTACCCCTTCGACCTGGACCGGGCCGACGCCCTGCTGGACGAGGCCGGCTGGACCGGCCGGGACGCGGACGGCACCCGGACCAAGGACGGACAGCGGCTGACCGCCAAGGTGGTCTACGGGCTGAACAGCATCATCACCCCGGACGGCAACACGGTGATCCAGAACTTCCAGGAACAGGCCCGGGCCGCCGGCTTCGACCTCGTGCTGCGCCCGGGGACGCCCTCGGAATTCTTCGGGGGCGCCTTCTCCACGCCGGACAGTTATGACGCGCAGGTCGGCTACTGGACCAGTCCGCACGCCGGGATCCTGAACATCAACTACCGTCCGTCCACGGAGGACGCCCCCAACGGCGCCAACACCACCTTCCTGGACAACGCGGAGGTCTTCGAGACCATCCAGTCGGCCCTGCAGGCGCCGACCCCGCAGCTGGTCACCGAGCGGTTCTCCGCGGCCCAGTACCAGCTCAGCGAGCTGGCCCCGGCGATCGGGCTCTACGCCCAGACCAACACCCTGGCCGTGTCCGGGGAGGCCACCGGGATCTGGCTCGAGCCCGCCCAGGGCGGGCCGGTCTTCCACGACGCCGCCTTCACCTCCGAGGCGGCCCGGGACGCCTCGGAGGGATTCGCCTCCCGGACCCCGGCAGAGAACGAGGACTGAGCCATGACCGTGACCACCGACCGCGTGAGCCTCCCGGAACCACCGTCCCCCGCGCCGGGACCGCCCGCACCGGGACCGACCGCGCCAGGGCCTCGCGCCCGCCCTTCGGCCACCGCCCTGGCGGTCCGGATCGGCCGCAAGCTGGCCGGCGCCGCGATCGTGGTGTGGGCCGCGGCCACCATCACCTTCCTCATCCAGACGCTGCTGCCCGGGGACCGCGCCACGCTGCTGCTGAACCAGCAGACGGGCCAGGTCCAGGAGCGCACGCCGGAGGAGCTCGCGCCGATCAACGAGATGTTCGGTTTCGACGACCCCCTGCTGATCCAATACCTGGACTTCATCGGCGGGCTGCTGCGCGGGGACCTCGGCATCTCCTACACCCTCTACCAGCCGGTGACCACGGTGATCGGGGACCAGATCGCCCCCACCGTCGTCCTGACCTTCACGGCCCTGGCCGTCGCGTGGGCCCTGGCCCTGGTGCTCCTCGTGCTCACCGCCCGGCGCACGCCCTGGGTGTCCCGGCTCTTCTCGGGCCTGGAGGCCGCCGCGGCCGCCCTGCCGCAGTACTGGCTGGGCATCATCCTGCTGGTGGTCTTCGCCCTGTGGCTGGGCATCTTCCCCGTGGTCTCCGGATCCGGCACCGCCGGACTGGTCTTGCCGGCGCTGACCCTCGGCATCCCGCTGGCCGGCTTCCTGGCCCAGGTGATGCGCACCGAGTTCGAGCGGTCCCTGGATGAACCCTTCGTCCTCACCGCCCGCGCCCGCGGGCTCTCCGATTCCGGGGTCCGGATCCGCCATGTGCTGCGCCACGCGCTGCTGCCCGGACTCTCCCTGACGGGCTGGGCGGTGGGGGCCCAGTTCTCCGCCGCGGTCATCGCCGAGAACGTCTTCGCCCGCCCCGGCCTCGGCCGCGTCCTGGTCACCGCCGTCAACGGCCGGGACCTGCCGGTGGTCTGCGGCGTGGTGATGCTCGTGGCCGTGATCTACGTGATCACCAACCTGGTGGTGGACGCCGCCTACCTCCTCGTCGACCCGCGCCTGAAGGAGTCAGCATGAGCACCTCAACGGCCCCCCTCCACGACGCCGGCCCCGTCACCTCCGCCGGCCCCGTCACCTCCGCCGGCCCCGGCACCTCCGTCGGTCCCGGCGCCTTCCGCAGGGTTCCCGTCACGGTCTGGATCGCGGGGGTGTTCGCGGCGCTGCTGGTCCTCGCCTCCTTCGCCCCCTCGCTGCTGGCCACGGCGGACCCGCGGGCCATCAACCTGGCGGAGCCCCTGGCCCCGCCGAGCCTGCAGCACTGGTTCGGCACCGACCAGTCCGGCCGGGACCTGTACTCCAGGATCGTGCACGGCACCGGCCAGTCCCTGTTGATCGGTCTCGGGGCCACGGGGGTCGGCGTGGGACTGGCCGTGGTGTTCGGCTCCTGGGCCGCGCTCGGCGGACGCTGGGCGGACGCGGTCATCGGCCGGGCCATCGAGGTGCTCTTCGCCTTCCCGATCCTGCTGCTGGCCATGGTCTTCATCGCCGTCTACGGCCCCTCCGTGCCGACACTCGTGTTCGCCGTCGGGCTGGGGATCGCCCCCGGCTACGCCCGCATGGTCCGCGCCCAGGTGATGTCCGTGCACCGTTCCGGCTACGTGCAGGCCGCCCGCGCCCTGGGCCATCACCCGGCCCGGATCCTCGGCCAGCACGTGCTGCCCAACGCCCTGCGGCCCCTGCTGGCCGTGCTGACCCTGGGCATCGGCCAGTCGATCGTCTGGGCCTCCGGGCTCGCGTTCCTCGGCTTCGGCGTGGCCCCGCCGGCCCCGGAGTGGGGCGCCCTGCTGGAGGCGGGTCGCCCCTACATCACCGCCGCCTGGTGGCTGGAGATCATCCCGGGGCTGGCCGTGCTGGCCACGGCCCTGACCGCCACCAGCCTCGGCAAGTACGTGGAGTCCACCCTCGAAGGAGACCGCTGATGAACACCCTGACCGCCACCGCCATCCCGTCCCGGGGAGCCGCGCCCGTCGTTCCGAACGAAGGCACCGGCACCACCACAGCGGAGCCGCCCGCCGGCCCACCATCGCTGGCCCGGCTGGAACACCTGAACGTCTGGTTCGCGGACGCGCACGGCCGGCGCCGCCAGGTGGTCCACGATGTCTCACTGGCGATCCGCCCGGGCGAGTGCGTGGCCGTGATCGGCGAGTCCGGCTCCGGCAAGTCGGTCACCGCCCGCACCCTGATCGGGCTCACCGGCCCGAACTCGTACGTGGAGGCCACCACGGCCACCGTCTTCGGGCGCGAGGTGGGCACGCTGGGGGACCGCGAGTGGAGTCGGATCCGCGGCACGCAGATCGGCTTCATCCTCCAGGACGCCCTCGTCTCCCTCGACCCGCTGCGCCCGGTGGGCGCCGAGATCGCCGAGTCTCTCCGGGCGCATGGCGTGCGTGACCGTGCGGAACGGGCCGCACGGGTGGAGCGGCTGCTGGCCGAGGTCGGCGTCCCGGAGCCGCGGCTGGTGGCCGGCCAGCGGCCCGACCAGCTCTCCGGCGGCCTGCGCCAGCGGGCCCTGATCGCCTCCGCCATCGCCAACCACCCGCCGCTCGTGGTGGCCGACGAGCCCACCACCGCCCTCGACGTCACCGTGCAGGCCCAGGTGCTGGACCTGCTCGCCCAGCGCAAGGCGGCTGGCACCGCGCTCCTGCTCATCAGCCACGACTTCTCCGTGGTCGGCCGGCTGGCCGACCGGGTGCTCGTGATGCAGGGCGGGGCGATCGTGGAATCCGGGGCCGCCGCGGAGGTCCTGGAGGACCCGCAGCACCCCTATACCCGCCAGCTGCTGGACGCGGTGCCCTCCGGCCACACCCGGGGCGAGTTCCTGACCGAGGACGGTCGGGCCCGGGCCGCCGCGCGGGCCTCAGGTGCCGCGGTGGTGTCCGGGGAGCCGGGCGCGACGCCGGCCGGGACCTCCCAGCGCCAGGCCCCGGCCGGCGTCGTGAACCCGGTGGAGAAGGTGGCGGAGAAGTCGCCGGCGGCCGGCCGGCCGGCCGTGCTCTCCGCGCGCGGGCTGACGAAGTCCTACCGCGGGCCGGACGGCCGGGACCGCGCGGTGGTGCGGGACGTGTCCTTCGACGTGCACGCGGGCCGGACACTGGGGATCGTGGGGGAGTCCGGCTCCGGGAAGTCGACCACGGCGTCGATGGCGCTGGGCTTCATCGCCCCGGATGCCGGCACCGTGCTGCTGGACGGGGCGCCGTGGAGCGGGCTGTCCGTGGCCGGGCGGCGGGGACGGCGGCGCGAGGTCACCGTGGTTTACCAGGACCCGCTGAGCTCCTTCGACCCGCGCTGGACCGGCGAGCGGATCCTCACGGACGCGCTCGACCCGTCCGGGGCGGCCGGTGCGCCCGGGCTGCTCGCCTCGGCCCGGGCCCGGCGCGTCCACCGGGCCGAACAGTCCGAGCGGGCCGCGGAACTCGCGCGGGTGGTCGGGCTGGCCCCGGAACACCTGGCCAAACACCCGCTGCGCC
This sequence comes from Citricoccus sp. NPDC055426, assembly GCF_040677445.1. Classification (NCBI taxonomy): domain Bacteria; kingdom Bacillati; phylum Actinomycetota; class Actinomycetes; order Micrococcales; family Micrococcaceae; genus Citricoccus; species Citricoccus sp. NPDC055426. The sequence goes on along the minus strand of NZ_JBFARZ010000003.1, from coordinate 78,944 downwards.
TGTCCGGCGGACAGCGGCAGCGGCTGGCGATCGCCCGGGCGCTGGCCCCGGAGCCGAAGGTCGTGGTGCTGGACGAGGCCGTCTCCGCCCTGGACGTCTCGGTGCAGGCCCAGGTGCTGGACCTGTTGGCGGAGCTCCAGGAGACCCTGGGGACGACCTACCTGTTCATCTCCCACGACCTCGGCGTCATCCACCACCTCAGCCACGAGATCCTGGTGATGAAGGACGGGGAGGCCGTGGAGTACGGGGACGCCGACCGCGTGTTTGAGGACCCCGAGCACGACTACACGCAGACCCTGCTGTCGTCCCTGTCATCCCTGTCTTCCCTGACCTCCCTGTCAGGCGCAAAGTGACCGCACCCCCACCGTTGTGACGTGGTCTGGTCACTCTGTGCCTAGGACGGGCGGGGTCGGTGTCAGGCCGCGGCGGTCACTCGGCTGCCGGGTCTGCCGGTCACGATGCTCCCGACGGAGACGATCCCCCACAGCACCAACGTGGAGATCCATGCCGTGGTCTGGTGCTTCTGCTGTCCAGCCAATGGGCGGCCCCCTCGGTCATGCATGGAACCGGTCACCACCAGGATGACGTCGACCATGTATCAGATGAAGAAGCCACCGAACGTGAAGAGCTTGACCAGCCCCAGCCCGTTCTGCCCCCGGTAGAACCGATCCGCGCCGAAGATCCCGAACTAGACGGAGATGAGCCACATGGCCATGAAGGACTTCTGTGGTTCGATCGCGCGCGGGCCAGGCTGACCGGGGTGGCCGCGGTAGAGGTAACCGGGCTGAGGCGCATACGGCCGTACCGGGTGGTAGCCGGCCGCGAGGATCCGATCGCCGTCATTCCGGTCATACCGATCCTGCCCAGCCACAGGGATAGTCCTTGTGGCCGGGCAGGATGAGTGCGGCCAGACAGTTCGAGAACTCACGCCACCGGGCACTGAGTGACCAAACCACGTCACTACGGTGGGGGTGAGGTCACTGCGCCCGGAGGGGTGGGCCGGAACCTGCGGTGAACCTCAGTCGATCCGGGCGGAGACGTTCCAGATGTCGATCGAGGACACCTCTCCGGGCTCCTTGCCGGTGATCGCATCGATCCGGGCCAGCTCCTCGTCGCTGAAGGGCGCGCCGCCCAGGGCGCCGAGGTTCTCGTCCAGCTGTGCCGTGGAGGAGGCGCCCAGCAGCACCGAGGTCACCCCGCCGGGCCGCAGCAGCCACGAGATGGCCAGCTGCGCCAGGGACTGGCCGCGCTCGCCGGCCACCGCGTTCAGGGCCCGGGCCTTGTCCAGGTTCTCAGGCGTGAGGTGACCACTCAGGGAGGTGCGGCCGCCGGAGGGGGCGGCACCGTCGTCGTGCAGGTACTTGTCCGTCAGCAGGCCCTGGGCCAGCGGGGTGAAGGCGATGGACCCCATGCCCTGCTCCGCCAGGGTCTGCAACAGCCCGTCCTCCACCCAGCGGTTCAACAGGGAGTAGGCGGGCTGGTGGATGACCAGCGGGGTGCCCAGCTCCCGGGCGATCCGCTGCGCCTCGACGGTCCGCTCGGGGGAGTAGGACGACAGTCCCACGTAGAGGGCCTTGCCCTGGACCACCAGGGTGTGCAGGGCGCCGACGGTCTCCTCGAGCGGGGTGTCCGCGTCCGCGCGGTGCGAGTAGAACACATCCACGTAGTCCAGGCCCATCCGCCGCAGGGACGCCTCGGCGGAGGCCAGGATGTACTTGCGGGACCCGAGGTTGCCGTACGGCCCCGGCCACATGTCCCAGCCGGCCTTGGAGGAGATGACCAGCTCGTCCCGGTACCGGCCCAGGTCCTTGGCCAGCACCCGGCCGAAGTTCTCCTCGGCGGAGCCGGCGGGCGGGCCGTAGTTGTTGGCCAGGTCGAAGTGGGTGACGCCGCGGTCGAAGGCGTGCCGCAGGATCTGCCGCTGCGTGTCGAAGGGGCGGTTGTCCCCGAAGTTCCACCACAGGCCCAGGCTGATGGGCGGCAGCGCGAGTCCGGTGGCGCCCACCCGGCGGTAGACGGTGGACTCGTAGCGGTCCGCAGCCGCCGCGTAGGGGGCGTGGTGCTCGGGCGTGGAGCCGGGGCGGATCTCGGCGGCGGGGCGGGGCTCCTGGGCGGTCATGCTGCTCCTCGGACGGTCGTGGGAAAACGGGCGGCCTACCGTTCAGACCCTACGCCGGGTATGTCAGGCTGGCCCCATGAGCGCTGCATCCCCCAGCTTCGCCGGCCCGCACCCCGCCGACCACGAGCCCACGGCCCGGCTCATCCGTCCCGCCGGTGGCTGCTTCGCGGTGGTCGAGGTGGACATACCGGCGGCCGTCGAGGACGTCTGGGAGTCAGTGGCCACCGGGCCCGGCTACCGCCGTTGGTTTGTGGAGGCCGAGCTCGAGGGCCGGGTCGGCGGCCGGCTCGTCACCCACCACGGCGACTTCGGGGACTCCACCGGGACCATCACCGTCTGGGAGCCGCCCCACCGCTACGCCTACACCGAACCGGACTGGATGGGGGACGGCACCACGGTCCCGGACTGGGTCACGGAGATCACCGTGCACCGACTCTTCCCCACCGATCCGGCCTCCGGCCCCGGCCCTGGCTTCGGCCGGCCCACAGACCCGGGGCACGACGACGGCCCGGGCCGCACCCGCGTCCGGCTCGCCAGCGGGGTGGAGACCGAGGGGGAGCGCTGGGGGCGGGACATCGAGGGAACGATCCCCGGTTGGACCTCGGCGCTGCGGCTGCTGGCCGGATATCACACCCATTTCGCCGGTCGGCAGACCGTCCAGGCGCTCCTGATGCGCGACGTCCCGGCGGGGCGCCGGCTGGTCCCGGCGCTGGGACTGGACGGGGCCGTCGTCGGGCAACAGGCCACCGCCCGCGGGGAGGCCGAGGGCGGGCCGGCCGAGGTGACCGGCACCGTGATCGAGGTGACCGGCGGGCCTGGGGGCGGGGGACCCACGGGCCAGGAGTCCGTGGTGCTGCGCGTGTCCGGCGCGGACGGCGCCTCGGCGCACGACCTGCCGGCCCCGGGCTTCTACGAGTTCGGCACCATGCAGTTCGGGCAGGCCCGGATGTCCGTGGTGCGCGGCTACCTGAACCTGCCCGCGGACTGGGGCGCCGAGGCCTGCCAGGAGGCGGCCCGGCGGACCCGCGCCCGGTGGTCGGCGGTGCTGGACCGGCTGCTCGAGCCCTCCCACTGATCCGTCCTCGAGGCAAGGGCGTGGAACTGAGTACCGGGTTTCTTGGAACTGGGTTGCGGGATTAGGGTGTTGCGGGTCACCCTCGGGCGGCCGGGACCGGCCGCCCGCCTCAGGACGACCGCCGAGATCAGGAGCCCTCATGACCACCGCCTCCATCGCCTCCACCACCCCCTCCGCCGCCTCATCCGCCGCGAACTCGGAGCAGCTCAGCCCCCTGGGGTTCCTGGGCCGCTCGGCCGCGGTGTTCCCCGAGCGGGAGGCCGTGGTCTACGGCCACCGCCGGTCCACCTACCGTGAGTTCGCCCAGGAGGTCCAGCAGCTGGCCAAGGCGCTCGCCGCACGCATCACCCCGGGGCAGACCGTCACCGTGATCGCCCCGAACATCCCCGAGATGCTGATGGCGCACTTCGCGGTGCCGCTGGCCGGCGGCAGGCTCAGCGCCCTCAACCCGCGCCTGACCTCACGCGAGGTGGAGTACATCCTGGGCCACTCGGAGGCCGCCGTGGTGTTCGCCGACGGGGACGTGGCGGACACCGTGCGGAGCATCGCCGCCGGGCTGGAGAACCCGCCGGTCGTGGTGGAGATCGTCGACGCCGAGGCCGGCCACACCGCCCCCGAGACCGGCGAGACGACCTACGAGGACTTCCTGGCCCGGGCGCCGGAGGGCCCGGACCTGCCGTGGCGGGTCGAGGACGAGCAGGCGCCGATCACCTTGAACTACACGTCCGGGACCACCGGGGCGCCCAAGGGCGTCATCTACACGCATCGCGGCGCCTATCTGGCCGCGCAGGGGGAGGTGTTCCACAACGGCTACACCGGCTCCACCCGGTACCTGTGGACGCTGCCGATGTTCCACTGCAACGGCTGGTGCATGCCCTGGGCCGTGACCGCGGCGGCCGGCGCGCACGTGTGCCTGCGGGCCGTGCGCCAGGACGCGCTGTGGGAGGCGATGGACCACGAGGGGATCACGCACCTGTCCGGCGCCCCGATCATCTGCTCCATGCTCGTGGAGGCCGAACGGGCGCACGAGCTGGATCGGGAGGTGCGGATGACCACGGCCGGGGCCGCCCCGCCGCCCTCGGTCATCGAAGGCCTCGAGTCCCTGAACATCACCCCGGTGCACGTCTACGGCCTGACCGAGTGCTACGGGCCGTTCACCATCTGCGAGCCACAGGAGGCGTGGAAGGAGCTGTCCCGCGGAGAACGGGCCCGGCTGATGGCCCGGCAGGGCGTGCCGATGGTCCACGCGGCCGGGGTGGAGATCATGGACGCGGAGCTGAACATCCTGCCGGCCGACGGGGAGACGATGGGGGAGGTGGTGCTGCGGGGCAACGGCGTCATGGCGGAGTACTTCAAGAACCCCGAGGCCACCGAGGAGGCCTTCCGCGGCGGTTGGTACCACACCGGCGACCTCGGGGTGAAGCACCCGGACGGCTACATCCAGCTGCGCGACCGCCTCAAGGACATCATCATCTCCGGCGGTGAGAACATCTCCTCGATCGAGGTCGAGGGCGTGCTGCACGGCCACCCCCGGGTCGCCGACGCCGCCGTGATCGGTGTCCAGGACGACAAGTGGGGCGAGCGGCCCATCGCCTACGTGGTCGTCGAGACCGGTGCCGAAGACGGTGCCGAAGACGGTGCTGAAGACGGGGCCGGCGCCTCCGGCCGGGTGACCGCCGAGGAGCTGCGCGCACTGTGCAAGGAGAACCTGGCCGGGTTCAAGGTGCCCGACAGGATCGAGTTCGTGGACGAGCTGCCCCGCACCGCCACCGGCAAGATCCGCAAGAACGCCCTGCGGACCCTGCAGGGGAAGGACGGCTGAGCGTCCGCCCGGCCCGTCCGGTCAATCCGGTCAGTCTCGGGGGGCGTAGTAGCGGCCCAGCACCTCGTCCTTGAGCTCGTAGAACGTGCCGTCGACGATGGACGCCCGGATCCGGTCCACCAGGCGCACCGTGAACCGTTCGTTGTGGATGGACATCAGCGTGTGCGCCACCATCTCCTTGGCCTTGATGAGGTGGTGGATGTAGGCCCGCGTGTAGTGCGCGCAGGTGTAGCAGTCGCAGCCGTCCTCCAGGGCACCGAAGTCACGCTTGTACCGCGCCCCGGGCAGGTTGAACCGGCCGTCCGCCGTGTAGAACGCGCCGGTGCGGGCCACCCGCGTGGGGGAGACGCAGTCGAAGGTGTCCGCCCCGTTCTCCACCGAGGTGAACAGGTCGTCCGGCTCGGAGATGCCCAGCAGGTGCCGCGGCCGGTCCTCCGGCAGCTCTTCAGCACACCACCCGACGATCGTGCCCAGGTTCTCCTTCTCCAGCGCCCCGCCGATCCCGTAGCCGTCGAAGCCGTGCTCCAGCGCGGTACCGGACCCGCCGCCGTCGGGGAAATCCGATCGCATGCCCGCCAGATCCCCGCAGGCCTTGCGCCGCAGGTCCTCGAACTGGGCCCCCTGGATGACGCCGAACAGGGCCTGGTAGGGCTTGCCCGCGCGCTCGGAGGTCAGGCGCGCGTGCTCGTCCAGGCAGCGCTGGGCCCAGCGGCGGGTTCGCTCGAGGGCCTCCTCCTGGTAGCCGCGCGAGTTGTGCAGGGTGGTCAGCTCGTCGAAGGCGAACATGATGTCCGCGCCGAGCTGGTGCTGGATGCCCACCGAGACCTCGGGCGTGAAGCGGTGCCTGTCCCCGTTGAGGTGGGACTTGAACCAGACACCGTCCTCGTCCACATTGGCCAGGCGCTCCTTGCCGGGGGCCACCGCGTCATCGGCGCCCTGGCCGGACGGCGCCGTGGGCCCGTTCATGTCGATGACCTTCTTGAACCCCGAGCCCAGGCTCATCACCTGGAAGCCGCCCGAATCGGTGAAGGTGGGCCCCGGCCAGTTCATGAACCTCCCCAGCCCGCCCGCCTCGTCCAGCAGGCCCGCGCCCGGCTGCAGATACAGGTGATAGGCGTTGGCCAGCAGCGCCTGGCCCCCCAGCGCGGCCATCGCCTCCGGCAGCACCGCCTTGACGGAGGCCTGCGTGGCCACCGGGATGAAGGCGGGGGTCTGGATGGTCCCGTGCGGGGTGGTGATGGTCCCCGTCCGCCCGTGGCGCGGCTCCCCGTCCGGTCCGGTCAGGCGGTGCCCGACGGCGAAGGTGAAGTCCCGCGGGGAGGCGGCGGCAGGTGCCGGGCCGGCACCACCAGACGACGTGTTCTGGGCAGGCAGAACTGCGGGCGTATCTCGGGTCATGGTCACTTTCTTCGGGTCCGTCAGTGTGCCCGGGATGGGTTCTGACGGTGGTGCAGCACGGCGATGATCTCCACCAGTCTCGTGTTCTCGTGGATGCGGTACCAAATCTGATAGGGGAAGACCTTCAGGCTTGCACGACGGGTACCCCGGTAGACAACGGGTGTCGACTGGGGGAACTCGCTGAGCCTTCGGGCGAGCGCGTAGAACTCGTCGATAAAACGCCCGGTCTGGTGGGGCGCCTCGGTGTCATACCACGCGAGAATATGGTCTCGATCTCGCCGAGCCGATGGAGTGAGGTGGACGGCGTACGTCACGCGACATGACGGTGAGAGCGAACCTCATGCTCGTCATCGTCCAGCGTGACGTTGTCCTCCGGGGCCGCATCCGCCTCGGCGATGCGCTGATCGATCACCGCAGCGTCGTCTGGATGCACGAAACCGTCATCGAGCGAGTCGTCGATGACGGCCCTCAACTCGCGACGGGCAGATTCATCCAGTCGCAGTACCTGAGCCAAGAGCGTGCGGTCGACCATGTTCCTATGGTACCCGTGGAGTCCACCGTCAGCGTCGAGTTGTCCACAGGAACGCGGGGATCCCGGGGCCCACCCAGGTGTAGCCGTGGCGGCCCGCTGCTGCACCATTCCACTTCTTCGCGTACGTCACAGGTGATGGTCTGTTTGGTCACGACTGGCCGGGATCGACCGGTGACCACCACACTTTCAATGGTAGGTAACAAGGGGGACAGGTTTAGCCAGAGGCATAGGAGGGGGATGGTGGGGTTGAGCATGGATGAGGCAGGGCAGCAGAAGAGGACCCGGCTCGCGGACCTCAACCCGATCCCCGCGCTGTTCACCATGGCGCCGGCCCACCGGGATCATGAGGTGGCCATCCGGTGCGGCATCACCGTGCTGGTGCCGCTGCTGACCCTGCTGCTGATCGGCCGGATCGACCTGGCGATCTTCGCCTCCTTCGGGGCCTTCACGGCGATCTACGGCCGCAACCTCCAGCACGGCCCGCGGCTCCAGATGCAGGCCCGGGCCGGTGCCCTGATGTTCGTGGTGCTGCTGCTGGCCACCCTGGCAGGGCGCAACGGCATGTCCGGGACGGAGGACCCGTGGGCGCTGGTGGGACTGACCACCGTGGTGGCCGGGCTCTGCGCCGTGGTGTCCGCCTACTGGAACCTGCGCCCCTCCGGCTCCCTCTTCCACATCTTCGCCTTCGCGGCCGTCTCGTCCGTGCCCTACCAGCCGCCCCTGGGCGAGGCGATGCTGACGGCGGCGGCGACCATCGTGTTTGCGCTGGTGGTCGGGATCTCCTCCCGGGTGCTGCCCCGCAACCGGCACCGGATCCAGCGGCCGGAGGGCCAGCCCCTGACCGGACCACGCCACCGTCTGGTCTGGTCCGAGGCGGCCTGGTACGTGGTGGCGGCCGGCGTCTCCGGCTCGCTGGCCACCGCCCTGGGGCCGGTACTGGGGATCCAGCACAACTACTGGGCCATGGTGGCCGCCGTGGTCCCGCTCGTGGGCCACTCCACCCGATACCGCGTCAACCGGGGCATCCAGCGGATCATCGGCACCTTCCTCGGGCTACTGGTGCTGGCCGCGGTGCTGTGGATCCACCCGCCGCTGTGGGTGATCGTGCTCATCATCGCGGGGCTGCAGTGCACCGCGGAGCTGTTCATCGCCCGGCAGTACGTCCTGGCGCAGATCGCCGTCACCCCGCTGGCGCTGCTGTCCACCGTGCTGGCGATGAGCGCCTCCACGGCCGCGGTGGACACCTCGGGCCTGGTCTATGACCGGTTCATCGAGACGGTGATCGGGGCCGTGGTGGGCATGGCCTGCGTGCTGACCCCGTGGGCCTGGCGTAAATGGGTGCTGCACTCAGCCAGCCCGTCGAGGATCGCTCCGGCCGAGGGGCACCGCCAGAGTTGAGCGGGACGGTGAACGTCAGTAGCTTGGCCTGTACCAACCGGTGATGAGAGCGAGACCTGACATGGACCGTAGAACCGAATCCTCTCCAGGCGAGCAGCCGGGCTCCGGCCCGGGCGCCGTGGACCCAGTGTCCCGGGGTGAGATGGAGCTGGACTACGAGACCGAGGCCGGCCCCGTGGACGCTCCGGAATCCGCCCACGGTCGGAAACGGGAAGTGGACGGCGCCACCACGCCCCGCCCGGTCACCGATCCCTCGCTGGACCGTCCCACCCGCACGGGAGTCAGCGGCGGGACCTGGATCGCCCTGATCCTCGGCGCCGTGGTGCTCGTGCTGCTGCTGATCTTCATCCTCCAGAACAACGTGGAGGCGCAGTTCGCCTACTTCGGCTGGAGCTTCACCCTGCCCCTGGGGATCGCCATGCTGTTCGCGGCGATCGCCGGCGTGCTGGTCATGGGGCTCTTCGGCTCAGTGCGGCTCATCAAGCTCGGTCGCCGGCTCCGCAAGCTGGAGAAGGAGCGCGAGGCCATCAAGGACCGGCTCCGCTAGATCGCCCCGGCTCCGCCGGCCCCCGTTGACCGGCGAGGCCGCAGCTCAGTCGTTCCCGTCGGTCACCGCGATCCGGTCCGCCAGGGCCCGCAGGTCCGCCACCTCGCGGCGCACGCGCCGGTCGAGTTCCTCCTCGCCGAAGGTCTCCGAGCCGCCGCGGGCCCGCAGGTACATCAGCGTGGCCAGCCGGGCCTCGCGCCACTGGCGCTCGCCCGCCAGGTCCCCGGCGGTCTCGGCCCGCAGCACCTCCCGGTCGTAGAGGTTCGGCTCGTTCATCTGGCGCTGACGGATCTCGGCGGTCCGTTGGGCACGGATCGGATCGTCCTCGGCCTCGTCCGGCTCGGCCAGCCGGGCCCCGGCGGCCCGGCCCTCGACCTCCTCGCCCCGGTAGAAGTGGATGGTGGCGGCCAGCGCCAGCGCGGACTCGATCGACTTCCACCGTCCCATGGCCCCGTCATAGGGCAACTGGGTCAGCAGGGTGGTCAGCGTCAGGGCGCCGTCCGAGTCGTCCAGGTCGATGAACAGGTGGTGCGCCAGGGTGTCGATGTCCTCGAGCTGCGAGCCGGAGCGCAGGTTGATCCCGCGGGAGAGCTTGGAGGCCACGGACAGCACGTGCTGGTTGTCCGGGTGCAGCTGGGCCACCTGGACCACCGTGGCCTCGGGCGAGCCCGCCTCCGCGGGGTACAGGTCCGTGCCGGCGTCCAGCGCCGGGGCGGGCCGTTGGGTGCGCACGCGGATGGTGGAACCGAAGGCGATCCGCACCTCGCGGCCGTCCGCCAGCGTGGCCACCACGAGGGCGGGGGTGCCGAAGTCGTCACGGGAGGTGCGCACCTGCGTCACCGGTGCCGAGGGATCGCCCTGACGCTTCAGGAAGCGGTCTCCCGGCCCGACCTGCTGGGCCTTGACCGAGCGCAGGTAGTCTCCTCCGACGTCGTGCGTCCCGGGGTTCTGGGGGTTCTGGGGCGTGGCCATGGTTCAGCGCCCCCAACCCACGTGGGCCAGGGCCTGGCGGACCAGGTTCCCCCGCCCGCCGATGAACTCGGACTGGACCTCGTCGCTGAGCGCCTCCTCGGGCGTCAGCCAGGACAGTTCCAGCGCGTCGCCGCGGGGCTCGCACTCACCGGTGACCGGCACCAGGTAGGCCAGGGCCACGGCGTGCTGGCGGTCGTCCGTCAGGCCCGTCTCGGAGGGGCTCGGGAAGTACTCGGCCACCGTGAACGGGATGACGGAGGGCGGCAGCTGCGGCAGGGCGAGCGGGCCCAGGTCCTTCTCCAGGTGGCGCATCAGGGCGGCACGGACCGTCTCGCGGTACATCACCCGGCCGGAGACCAGGGTGCGGCGCAGGTACCCCTCGGCGTCCGCCAGGTACAGCAGGCCGATCTCCGAGACGTACCCGAGGGCGTCCAGGCGCACCGGCAGGGCCTCCACATAGACCATGGGCAGGCGGCGGCGGGCCTCGTAGAGATCCTCTTCCGACAGCCACCCGGGATTCGGGTCGGGGGTGCGTACGCTCATGGCTTCAGTTCTACCCGAGTCCGGACCGCCGGTCACGCCGACGGTCCGGACAGGGGCAGACTGAGACCATGTCCAGCGGAGCGATCGGTGCCCTCATCTTCCTGTTCCTGACTGCCGTGGCCGCGGCGTTCCTCCTCGCCTTCGCCGCCGCTTACCGGGGACGCTGGCTGCAGTGGCTGATGGTCTCACCGCCAGGACTCCCCAGTGGCCGGTACTGGGGCCTGTACATGATGGCGTTCTTCGGTGCTGGAACGTTGGTCACCGGGGCCTATGCCTGGCTCGTCATGGGGCTCTACGGCACCGGCGACGACTCACCCCTGTGGATCACCTGGACCTGGATCGGCCTCATCGCCGTGCTGGCGATCGTGGGCATCGTCTCCAGCTTCTGGTTGCCCCGGCGGCTGAAGCCGCGCTGGCTGCTCGACTGGGAGGACGCCGGCGCCGATACCGGCCACATCACCGCCACGGTCCGTCTCCGGCGGGAGCTCCGGCGGGAGCACCGGCGCCGTCACCGGGCGTACCGCCGCCGGAAGTTATCGAGCACCTTGCGCGGCTCGGTGACGGTGGCGGCGCGCACCCGGGCGAAGAGCTCCTCGGCCTCGGCCGGGTCGTAGTAGCCGTGGTCGGCGTAGATCTCCAGCCGGTACAGCAGCCCCTCCAGGTCCAGCTCGGGGTGGAACTGGGTGGCGTACTGGTGGGCGCCGATCCGGAACATCTGCACCGGGCACGCCTCGCCCGCCACCAGCACCTCGGCGTGCCCCGGCAGGGCGCGGATGGCCTCCTTGTGCCCCACAAAGGCGGTGAACCGGGGCTCGACGCCGGCCAGCAGCGGGTCCTGCCGGCCCGCCTCGGTCACGTGCAGGGTGACGGCCCCCGCGGGTTCCCCATAGGTCGCGTCCACGTGGGCGCCCTGATGCGCCCCGAGGGTGCCGACGCCGTAGCAGGCGCCGAGGAAGGGCACGTCCCGGTCCATCACCACGTCCAGCAACCGCCCCAGCTCGGCCTCGACGGACACCTGCAGGCCGGACTTGAGCTCGTCCGGGTCGGAGGAGTTGAACGGACTGCCGCCCACGATCACCCCGGAGTGTCCGGCCAGGACCGCGGCCCAGTCCAGGGCCGCAACCCCGGGGCCCGACGCCGGCCGGCCGGCGTCCAGGACCCGGTCCAGCCGCAGGGTCGTCAGCTCCCCGGCACCGAAGCCGCCGAGCTCAGTGGTGGAGCGGAGCTCGTCGGCGGCGACGGCGTCATCCGCGCGGGTCTGGATCAGCAGGAAGGGCAGCACCTGCCTCAGATTAGCCCGAACCGGCCCGGCCCCACCGATCAGCCTGCCGCGCCGGCACCCACGGGCTCGGCGGGAGCCTGCTGGCGCACTGGCGTGGACGTCCGTCCCCAGGAGCCCCGGTGGTAGGCCGGGGCCGTGAACTCCCGGTACCGCCCATCCCCGAGGGACTCGGCCGCCTCCACGGGCCAGTTCGGGTGCACCAGGGCTGCCCGGCCGATGTCCACCGCATCCGCGCGGCCCTCGGTGAGCACGGACTCGGCCAGCACGGGGTCGGTGATGGAGCCGACGGCCGAGACGAACAGCCGGCGCGCGCCGCCGTCGTGCCCTTCCTGCCCTGGGCCGTCCGGCGTCCCCCGGCCGGGGGCCAGGGGGAGGTCCGCGGTCCCGGCGCGGACCGCCTCTGCGAGCGGGACCTGGTAGGCGGGGCCCTTCGGCCCCCGGTAGGTGTCGCCGATGCCGCCGGAGGAGACGTCCACCCAGTCCAGGCCGAGCCCGGCCAGCTCGCGCACGAGGGCCACGGTGTCCTGCTCACCCCAGCTGCCCTCGAGCCAGTCAGAGCCGGAGAGGCGGATGCCCAGGACCTTCTCGGCGGGCCAGACGGCCCGCACGGCCTCGGTGACGCGGCGGACGAACCGGGTGCGGTTCTCGAACGAGCCGCCCCACGCATCCGTGCGCCGGTTGGTGACGGGGGAGAGGAACTGGTGGATGAGGTAGCCGTGGGCGCCGTGGATCTGGACGGCGTCGAAGCCGGCCTCGTCCGCCCGGCGGGCCGCCTCGGCGAAGGCCGTGACGGTGTCCTCGATCTCGGCGGTGCTCAGCTGGCGGGTGGGCCCCACGGCGCTGACGGCCGGCACGCCGGAGGGGGAGCGCGTCTCCCAACCGCCCTCGTCCAGCGGGATGCCGTCCGCCGGGTAGCCGGGGTGGCCTGGCCAGGTCGAGGCCTTGGAGCCCGCGTGGGCGAGCTGGATGGCGGGCACGGCCCCCTGGGAGCGGATGAACTCGACGATGGGGGCCCAGGCGTCACGCTGGGCGTCGTTCCACAGTCCCGTGTCCTGGTCGGAGATGCGGCCCTCCGGGGTGACGGCGCTGGCCTCGGCCACCACCATCCCGAAGCCGCCGGCGGCGCGCGCGCCCAGGTGCGTCAGATGCCAGGGGCCGGGCACGCCGTCCTGGGCGGTCACCATGTACTGGCACATCGGGGGCAGGATGACGCGGTTGCGCAGGGTGGCGCCGGAGACGGTCACGGGGTCGAAGAGAAGACTCATGCCCGGCATAACCCTGCGGCCGCCCCGGCCTATTCCTCGCCCGGTCCCTGCCGGTTCCGTGGGTGGTCAGTTTCCGTGGGTGGACAGTTCCGGTGGGTGGTCAGGCGGCGGACCGGCACGGGATCTGACCACCCAGCGCAGGGGGGACTCACTAGACTGGGCCGATGCCCTCGTTCCGCGTCCGTCTGCCCATCGGGGACCTGCTGCCGGGCCACGCCCCGGAGGAGGTCATGGAGACCGCGGAGGCCGTGCTCGGCTCCATCTACCGGGTGGAGGCCAGGGACCTGGAGGTGGTCGCGCGGATCCCCCGCATCGTGCTGCGCTTCACCGTGCCCGAGTCCTCCTGGGATGCGGAGCGTGCGGCGGCGGTCACGGCCGCCGGGCAGATGCGCGACGCCGTCCGGCAGGTCGCGCAGACCGGTCGCCTCGATGTGCTGCGCCGGGTCCGGGGACGCTGGGTGCCGGAGGTCTGAGGCCCGCGGCCCGCACGTCAGGCGGCCACGGCCGTGACGAAGCCGGCGACGTCGGCCGCGAACCGCGCGGGGTCCTCCATCCGGGGGACGTGGCCCACCCCCGGGTAGACCCGCAGCTCGGTGTGCGGGATGGACGCGGTGAGCGCCTCCTGGTCCAGCAGGCCCACGCGCCGGTCGGCATCGCCCCACAGCAGCAGGGTGGGCGCCTGGATCCGGCCGAGAACGTCCACCTCGTCATACTCCACGAGGCCGCCGAATGTGCCCTGCCACACCCGGGCCGGGACCTTCGCCAGCTGCTCCATGTGGGTCTCGAAGGCGGAGGGCTCCTGGTTCCGGGGAGCCGCGCCGGACAGGAACGTTCGGATGAAGCCGGGGCTGATGGGGTCGGTGAGGTTCAGGACGGCCGTCGCCACGAAGTCCTCCATCTCCGGGTCGCGGTACAGGCTCAGCGGGGAGGCCTCGAGGATGAGCCCGGACACCCGTTCGGGGCTCTCGGCCGCGACGCGGCGGACCACCAGGCAGGAGGCGGAGTGCCCCGCCAGGACCACGTGCCGCAGTCCGAGGGCCGTGAGGAACGGGACCACGTCGGACGCATAGTCCGGGACCGTGTACCCGGTCTCCGGCTTGTCCGAGTCGCCGTGGCCCCGGGCGGAGACGGCCACGGCGTGGACCGAGGGCGGGAGGTGGTCCAGGACGACGGCGTAGGAACGCCAGGAATCCATGGGCCCGGGGAAGAACACCACCGCCGGTCCGGAGGGGTCACCCTGTCTCGCGAAGGCGAGGTGGAGGCCGGGCCGGACCTCCACCCTGGCCTGCTGGCGCTGCATGAGACCACGGTAGGCCGTGGCCGGGCGCCGGACTAGAACTCGTCGACCTCGTGGCCCAGCGCGGCCCGGTGCTCGGCGTGATTGATCCGGTAGCGCCGGTTCTCGGTGGCCAGCAGCACCATGAACAGCCCCATGGCGGCCACGATGGCCACCCACACGGAGGTCATGGACCCCACCAGGCGCGGCACGAGGATGGCGGCCAGGCCCCAGGACAACCCGACCGCGATGCTGATGCGTCCCCGTTCGGTCATCGCCAGGTAGGCCGCGCCCCAGACCACCACCACCAGGGTCAGCACGGCCCAGACCGGGCCGGGGATCCAGAACAGGTTGACGCCCAGGGACTGCAGCCAGATCGAGGCGTTGGTGGCGGCGAAGATCAACGCCCATCCCGTGAACAGCCCGATCATGCCGTCCGTGATGGCCCGCTCCGCGCGGTTCCGGGCCGTGTAGAGGTTCAGCTGGTGGACACTGTCCACCAGCAGATAACCCAGGGCCAGCCAGACGAACAGCTCCACGCCGAGCAGCACCCCCGTCCGGGCGATGACGAACCACACCACGGCGGCCACCATGGCCGCCGCCACCCGCCAGCCGGTGGCCCGTTGCCGGTCCGCCGCGGCCTGGGAGGGCAGCCACTGGTGCACCGTGTAGACGCCCAGGGCCACCCAGAGCAGGGGCCAGGCGAACTGGTGCCAGGGCGCCATGGAGAGCATGGAGAACCCGCCGGTGAACCGGCCCTCGTGCAGTTCCTGCAGCCAGGGTCCGGTGGCGTCCTCGCCCAGGAAGCCGAGGCCGTAGACGCCGCCGATCACGAACACCGCGTAGGCCGCGGTCACGGCCAGGCGGCGGACCAGGTCCGAGGCTCCCGGGGCCGGGTCGGGCTCCAGGGAGGGCAGGTTGTAGGGCGGGATGTAGCCGGCGGGGGCGGGCTCCGGACCCGGGTCCAGCGTGGCCACGGGTGGGCGCGAGCGCCGGACGGTGGCGGCCTCGATGGCCTGGGCCTTCTCCACGATGCGGTCCCGGTGGCGCCACTCCGGCAGGGAGGCCCGGGCGCGGTCCAGCAACTCGGCATCCGTGAGGTTCTCCCCGCGTTCCTCGAGCAGGGCCCTGCGGTCCGCGGGCGGGACCCAGTCGGTGCCGTCCGACTCCCGGGCCGCCGTCTGCAGGGCCCAGGTCTCGCGTTCGCGCTGGCGGGCCAGCCACTCCTCGTACTCCTGGCGCTCCATCTCCAGGCGGAGGGCCTCCTCCTCGGCGCGCTGGAGTTCGAGCAGTCGCTCGTGCTCCAGCCGGGCCTGTTCCTCGGCCCGGTGCCGGGCCTCGATCTCGGCCTCCTCGGCGGCGATCCGCTCCGCCTCGATCCGGTCCAGTTCCGCCTGCTCGGCGGCGCGCTGCCGTTCGAGCTCGGCCAGCCGCTCGGCCTCGATCCGGTCCCGTTCGGCCTGTTCCTCGGCGAGGCGCCGCTCCTCGGCCTTGCGCTCCCGTTCGGCCTCGCGGTGGGCCCGCTGCCGTTCGTAGGCGGCCTTCACGGTGGCCGGGGAATCGTAGATGGACTGGGAGACCTTGTCCCAGTCCGGTTCGCCGAGGCCGTCGAGCCAGTCGTTGAAGGAGTCCAGGGGACCCTGCGTCTCGTGGGTGCTGGCGTGGCGCAGGCGCGGGGACACGGTCGGCTGCTCGGCGCGATCGGCCGGCTGGGCGCGATCGGCCGGCTGGGCCCGATCGGCCGGCTGGGCCCGATCAGCCTCAACGTGCTCGGTCTGTTCGGGGCGCGCCGGCTGCTCGGCGGTCCGGCTCTTCTGGGCGGCGGCCTTCATGCGTTCCAGCGCGGCAGAGGAGGATGAGGACGCGTCGTCGAGCACTGTTTCACCCCTCCCTGGAACGTCGTCGGACGGCGATCACCGCCGCCATGATCAACCCTGCAAGGGTACCCAATCCCATGCCCACCAAGGCGCTGGCCCAGAACGGCAGGCCTGTCGCGCCGCCGGTGAACCACCCCAGTCCCACCATGTACACGGACCACACGGCAGAACCCGATCCTGACAGGGCCAGGAAGGGGCGCCAGGGGATCCCGGCGATCCCGGCGGCCGCCATGGACGCCGTCCGGCCGCCCGACACGAAGCGCAACACGAACAGCGAGGCGTAGCCGGGGGCGGGGCCGGCCTTGTCCAACAGCTTCAGGATCCCGCGGTGGATCCGCTGTCCCCAGGAGGCCCGGTCGAGCAGGCCGGTCAGGCGGTACCGGAACAGCGCGTAGAGCCCCGCGTCCCCGGCCCAGCAGCCCAGCCAGGTGGCCAGCAGAGAGGGGACCAGGCCCACGCTGCCCAGTTGGGCCAGGGCGCCGGAGCCGATGACGAGCAGCTCGCTGGGCACCGGCGGGATGGGCGCGTCCAGGGCCACCAGCAGCGCGGTCAGCGGGTGGAACCACCAGCCCAGGGACTCCACCCAGGCCGCGTCGAGCCCGGCGCCCGCGCCCATCCCGTTCACGCGCCGGGCTCCGGCCGCTCGCGCAACTGCAGACGGGAGGAGAAGCACCGCTCGGCCCCCGTGAGGGGGTCCGTGAAGCCGATCGTGTGGGCCAGCAGCTGCAGCGGGCGCTCGTAGTCGTCCGGGGCCACGTCCTGAAGCACCGGGTAGAACGGGTCGTTGAGGATGCCCAGCCCCAGCGCAGCCAGGTGCACGCGCAGCTGATGGGTGCGCCCCGTGCGCGGGAACAGGCGGAGGTGCCCGACGTCGGCCCCGGCCCAGGTGCCCGCGGAGACTCCCGCGCCGATCAGCTCGATGCGGGTCTCCGCGTTGGCCCCGGTGGTGGGCCGGTTCGTCTTCCGGCCGGGACGTGACGGCGCTCCGGGGGAGCGGCCCGACTCCCGTGGGCCGAAGTCCAGGAGGCGGGCCGTGAGCACGCCCTTCACCTTGTCCATCCGGTTGCGGTAGGTCACCGGGAAGCGCTCCGTGGCATCCGACCGGTGGTGGGGCAGGGCGGAGACGGCCTCGTACACCTTCCACACCTGCCGCCGCTCGAAGAGCACCTGGTAGGGGCCGCGGGTGTCCGGGTTCGTGGAGAACAGCAGGACGCCTGCCGTCGCCCGGTCGAGGCGGTGCATGGGGACGAGGTGGTCCAGCCCGAGCTGGTTTCGCAGCCGGACGAGGGCGGACTCCTGGACGAAGCGGCCGCCCGGGGTGGTGGGCAGGAAGTGCGGCTTGTCCACCGCGAGCAGGTGCTCGTCCTGGTGCAGCACCGTGGCCTCGAAGGGGATCGGGTCCTCATGCGGGAGGGACCGGTAGTACCAGACGAAGTCGTGGGCGGCGAGGGGGGTGGTCTCGGTGACGACCGAGCCGTCGGCGGCGCGGACCTCGCCGGTGCGGAAGCGTTGGAGAATGCCGTCCGGGTCCACGTGCCCCCAGCGGTGCAGCACATAGTCGAGCACGGTGTCCCAGCCGGAGGCCGGCACCGTGAGGCGGGTCGCGTTGACGCCGTCGCGGACGGGCAGGGGCGGGAGCTGGGGCACGGGACCAGTGTTCCAGACCGGGTCAGGGGTGGAGGGCACTGTCGCCACGCCCCTACCGGCGCGTAGTGTGTCTCAGATCACTCTGCTGCATCTATTGAGACGAAAAATTGGTCCATTGTTTGTGACGAGTTTACCTTTTCATGAATGACCCTTCGGTAACCGCCTGTCGGCCCACGTCACGGGCCAGATCCCCGTGATCCGGGGGCGAGCGGCGGTTCGTCATATATCGGAATTCCCCTCCGGGCACCCTAGGCTCAGCCTCATCCGGACCGATGCACAGGAGCCCAACATGTCTCAGCCCGCCATGCTGAATAGCCACGGACGATTGATTTTCCCCTCTAATTTCATTCCCGAATTGGACCTTTCCGCGCTGGACAGCCTGGATGACCTGGAGGCGGTGATCCGGCGCGACTTCGAGGACAAGTCGCCCAGCGGCACGGAGATCCTGGCCCGGATCGAGCAGGGCTCCTACGCCACCAAGGCCGACCTGCTGCGGGACCTGGCCATGAACCTGTTCTGGACCAACCGGTACGCCATCACCATGTATGACAAGGTGCTGGTGCGGTGGAGTGACGTGCCGCGTCACCGCGAGGACCTCTACCTGCCGCAGCTCACGCCCTGGGAGGACGGGGACCGCAAGGTGGCTGCCGTGCGGGAGGCCTTCCCGGCCCTGCCGGCACAGTGGGACGCCGCCGTGGAGGACAGCATCTTCGAGCTGGTCTTCGACGTCTTCGCCCATCGGCGGTCGCATGCCACGGAGCTCTCCGCGATCAAGCCGACCGTGGCTGAGATCCTCGAGGACCCCACCCACCTGACGACCCGCGTCACCGGATACGACCCGAACTACCCGGTCTTCAGCGAAGCGGACATCTTCGACGCGCATGAGGAGGTCGCGGAGCTCGAGTCCCTGCGGCGCTGGGGCATGGTGCTGCACAACCAGTACCCCTGGGACCGCACGAAGACCGAGCTGGCCCCGGTGTCCCAGCTGCGCGATGACGATTTCGTCGTGGTCTTCCGGCCCCGCGACCGCGAGGTGCAGCGCTTCCTCCGCCGGGTCGCCACCGGCCGCACCCGCCCGGCGGTCCCCCCGGTGCCGGCCGCCGAGTCCACCCAGCCCTCCCGCCCCTACCGCCCCCTCGACGTCCGGTCCCTGGCGGTCCAGCCGCGGATTCTGTCCCTGTCCGTGGAGCCCGGAGAGGTGGTCTGCAGCAACGACGACCTGGTCCGGAACACCGCGTACAACTGGTCGCCCATGAGTGCCGCCTCGATCGTGCAGAAGACCGGGATCGAGCAGCGCCGGTACAGCATGTCCCGGATCGAGGACCTGGCCCTGAAGGCCGCCCGCTCGGCTCTGGACCATGCCGGGGTGGGGCCGGCCGACGTCGGAGCCGTGATCGTGGCCACCTGCACGAACGACCGGCTGATGCCCTCGATCGCCACGTACCTCTCCGGTGAGCTGGGCATCTACCAGTCACACGCCTCGTTCGACCTGATCGCCGCGTGCGCAGGGATGCCCTACGCCATGGCCGAGGCGACCCGCCTGCTCCAGGAGGTGGAGCGCCCGGTGCTGGTGGTCTGCGTGGAGAAGTTCTCGGACAAGATCGGCAACGTCCGGCCCTCGCGGATGATCTTCGGTGACGGCGGGGCCGCGATCCTCGTCGGCCCCACGGAGGCCGGCGGAACCACGGACATCGAGTTCATGGACACCTACGCCTCCGGGCCCACCTCCCAGGTCAACTCGATCATCTGGCCCAACCCCGAGTTCGACAACAACCTCACCGTCTACGGGCCGGAGGTCAAGGACCTGGCCGGCCGCTACCTGGCCCAGATGCTGGACGACCTCAAGGACCTGCCGGACCCGGACGGGGTGGCGGCCACCCTGCTGGACAGCATCGAGCTGATCGTGCCGCACCAGGCCAACAAGACGATGGTCACGGACCTGGCCCTCAAGGCGGGCCTGACCCCGGAACAGCTGTACTTCAACATCGACCGGGTCGGCAACACCTCCTCCGCCAGCATCCCGCTGGCGATCCACGATGCGGTCCAGGACGGACTCATCACCCGACCGACCCGCGTCTTCGCCCCCGGCTTCGGCGCCGGGGCGGTGGCCGGCTACGCCGTGATGCGGATCGACCCGGCCGTGATGGCCCCCCGCCCGGACAGCGCGGACGCCACCCACGCCGAGCGCCCGGACGCCACGACCGGGCCCGCTGCCGGGCCCACGGCAGCCACCTCCGTGGACAACATGGCCGCGGCCTTCGCCTGAGCCGGCACCCGGCCAGGCCCACCACCCCCACCAGACTTCACAGCCCGACCCAGAGTACGGAGACAGACCTCATGTTCGAACGGATTGCAGTGGTCAACCGCGGCGAGGCCGCCGTGCGCCTCATCCGCGCGGTGCGCGAGATGAACGCCGAACACCCCTACGGCATACGCACCATCGCCCTCCACACGGAGGCCGAGCGGCGGGCGATGTTCGTCCGCCAGGCCGACGAGGCCATCGCGCTGCGCGGTGACGGCCCCGGCTCCCCCTACCTGGACTACGCCGAGCTCGAGCGCGTGCTGCGGCTCTCCCGTGCGGACGCCGTGTGGGTGGGCTGGGGCTTCGTGGCGGAGGACCCCGCCTTCGCCGAGCTGGTGGCCTCCCTGGGCATCACGCTGATCGGTCCCTCCGCCGAGTCAATGCGCCGGCTCGGTGACAAGGTCACCGCGAAGCTGCTCGCCGAGGACGTCGGCGTGCCGGTCGCCGCGTGGAGCCGCGGGCCCGTGGAGTCATTGGCGGATGCGCGGCGGCACGCGCAGAACATCGGCTACCCGCTGATCATCAAGGCCCGCAGCGGCGGTGGGGGCCGCGGCATCCGCAAGGTCTACTCCGAGGACGAGCTCGAGGTGGCGTTCGAGCGCACCCAGGGCGAGGCGCAGCGTTCCTTCGGGGACCCGGTCGTGTTCATGGAGCGGCTGGTCACGGAGGCCCGGCACGTGGAGGTCCAGGTCATCGCGGACAACCACGGCAACGTCTGGGCGCCCGGCGTCCGCGACTGCTCCATCCAGCGGCGCAACCAGAAGGTGATCGAGGAGTCGTCCTCGCCGCTGCTGACCGAGGAGCAGTCCCAGCACCTGCGGGAGGTCTCCGGCCAACTCGTGCTCGCGGCCGGGTACCGGGGCGCCGGCACGGTGGAGTACCTCTACCAGCCCGAACAGCAGCTCTTCACCTTCCTCGAGGTCAACACCCGCCTGCAGGTCGAGCACCCGATCACGGAGGCCACCACCGGCCTGGACCTGGTCAAGCTGCAGATCCTCGTGGCGGCCGGCGAGCAGCTCGCCGGGGACGCCCCCGCGGAGTCCGGCCATGCTGTCGAGGCCCGTCTCAACGCCGAGGACGCGGACAACGAGTTCGCCGCCGCCCCGGGCACCGTCCGGCTCCTGGACCTGCCGCTGGGCCCCGGGATCCGGGTGGACACCGGCATCGGCCAGGGGGACGTCATCCCGCCGGACTTCGACTCTATGGTCGCCAAGATCATCGCCTGGGGACCGAACCGCTCCGTGGCCCTCGCCCGGCTGCGCACCGCCCTGCGGGAGACCACCGTGGTGATCGAGGGCGGCACCACCACCAAGTCCTTCCTGCTGGACCTGCTGGACCGCGAGGAGCTCGTCACGGCCTCGGCGGACACCGGCTGGCTGGACCGCACCGGCGCCGGCACCGTCAAGGTCACCAGCCCCCAGGCCGATGTGGCCCTGCTGACGGCCGCCGTGGAGGTCTACGAGGACGAGGAGGCCCTGGAACGGACGCGCTTCCTCGCCGCCGCGCACGGCGGCCGGCCGCGGGCGGACGAGACCGTGGGACGCCGGGTCGAGCTGGCGTATCAGTCCAACCCTTACTCGTTCACCGTCGGCAAGGTCGGCCCGCACCGCTACCGGGTGAGCACGGAGCAGGGGGACGGCCAGGTGGACGCCCAGGTGGACATCGAGCGCCTGGCCGAATACGAGCGGCGCGTGGTGACCGGCAAGGGCACCTTCCAGGTGGTCTCGGTGGCCGGGGCCGGCGGGCACCTGATCGAGGTGGACGGCATCTCCCACCGCATCAGCCGTGACGAGGCCGGACTGGTCCGTGCCCCCTCGCCGGCCGTCGTGATGGCCGTGCCGGTCCGCGTGGGGGACGAGGTCCAGGCCGGGGACGTCCTGGTGGTGCTGGAGTCCATGAAGATGGAGACGGCCGTGCGGGCCCCCGCTGCCGGTCAGGTCCGCGAGGTCCTGGCCACCGTCAACACCCAGGTCGACGCCGGTGCCTCCCTGGTGCGGGTGGAATCGGCGGACGATCAGGCCGGTGACTCCTCGGTGCCGCTGGTCACCTTCGACGAGGACGTCTCGGCCGCACCGGCCGACCAGCACGCCGGTGCCCGCGCCCAGCTGGACGCGTTCCGCGCCATGATCACCGGCTTCGACGTCACCGCCCGGCGCGCCCGGGCCCTGCTGTCCACCTACGAGGAGGCCTGCGCCCGCAGCGAGCACGGCAGTGCGGGGAGCGGGGACGGGGATTCCCTCGTGGCGGCGGAGCTGGACGTGCTGACCACGTTCGCAGACCTCTGCGAGCTGGCCCGCAACCGGCCGGCCCTGGGGGAGGACGAGATCGAGACCCGGGTGCACAGCCCCCGCGAGTACTTCCACCGGTACCTGCACTCCCTGGACCCGGAGCGGGAGGGCCTGCCCCAGGCCTTCCAGGACCGGCTGGCCAATGCCCTGCGCCACTATGAGGTGGACGGGCTGGAGCACACCCAGGAGCTGGAGCAGGCCGTCTACCGGATCTTCCTGGCCCAGCAGCGGATCGAGGACCAGCTGCCGGTCGTCTCCGGGCTGCTGAACCGCTGGACCGAGGACCGGGAGCCGTCCGCGGAGACCCCGGAGGGCCTCGAGGAGGTCCTGGACCGGCTCGTGGTGGCCACCCAGTCGCGCTACCCGGTGATCGGGGACGTGGCCCGGAGCCTTCGCTACCGGCTCTTCGAGGAGCCCCGCATCTCCGCCGCGCGCGAGAGGGTGTATGACCGGGCCCGCGGGTCCGTGGCGTACCTGGACGCCAACCCGGACGCCGCCGACCGCGAGGCCCGTCTCGACGAGCTGGTGGCCGGCCCCGAGCCACTGCTGGATCCGCTGGCGGACGCCATCAACGGCGACGGTACCGGCGTCCGCGAGTTCCTCAAGGTGGTCACCCGCCGCTACTACAAGATCCGCGACCTGCAGCAGGTCCAGTCCTTCACCGCCGGGACCCGGCCGGTGGTGACCGGGACCTTCGAGCTGCGCGGGGACCAGCTGGACCTGATCTCCTCGGTCGGCTCCGTCGAGGACCTGGCCACGGTCCTGGAGGACCTGCGGCCGGTGGCCGAGGGCATGTCCGGGCAGATCGTCCTGGACCTGTACCTGGCCTGGCCCGGGCGCCCACAGGACCCGGAGGCGATGTCCGAGCAGCTGCGGCTGGCGCTCGAGCGGGCCGCGTGGCTGTTGGGCGTCCGCCGGGTCACCATCACGATGTGCGGTGAGACCGTGGACTCGCACCACCGCTTCACCTTCCGGCCGGCCGACGGCGGGCTGGCGGAGGAGCTGGTGGTGCGGGACATGCACCCGCTGACCGGTCAGCGCGTGGAGCTGTGGCGCCTGAAGAACTTCCACGGCACCCGGCTGCCCGCCGAGACGGACACCTACCTGCTGCACCTGGTGGCGAAGGACAACCCCGCCGACGAGCGGTTGGTGGCCCTGGCGGAGATCCGGGACCTCACCCCGGAGTACGACGAGGACGGCAGCGTCCTCGGCCTGCCGATGGCCGAACGCACCGTGGCGGCCTGCCTGAACGGCATCCGCCGGGCCCAGGCCCAGCGCGGCAGCCGCAAGCGGCTCTCCGCGAACCGCGTGGTGCTCTATGCCTGGCCGGTGTTCGAACTGGACGTGGAGGACGTCCGGGACGTGGTGGCCCGCAACATCGGCTCCCTGGCCATGGGCCTCGGCCTGGAGGAGATCACGCTGATCGTCCGGGTGCGTTCCGCCGCGGACACCGAGCCGCGCGAGGTGGCCCTGCGATACGTGTTCGACGCCGGCGGCCGCATCACCACGCAGCTGACGGAGCCCGTCACGGATCCGCTGGAGCCGATGGACGACTACGAGCAGAAGGTCCGCAAGGCCCGCTCCCGCGGCACCGTCTACCCGTACGAGATGGTCCCGCTGCTCACCGGGACGGAGGGCACCTTCACCGAGCACGACCTGGACGGTGAGGGCCGGCTGGTCCCGGTGGAGCGCCCCTTCGGCCAGAACACGGCGGGGATCATCGCCGGTGTGGTGAGCACCCCGACGCCGCTGTACCCGGAGGGGATGACCCGCGTGGTGCTGTTCGGCGATCCCACCCGGGCCCTGGGCTCGCTGGCCGAGCCGGAGTGTGCCCGCGTGGTGGCGGCCATCGACCTGGCCGAGCAGAGGGGCGTCCCGGTGGAGTGGTTCGCCCTCTCCGCCGGCGCGGAGATCTCCATGGAGCGCGGCACCGAGAACATGGACTGGGTCTCCCGGGCCCTGCGCAGGATCGTCACCTTCACCCAGGGCGGCGGGGAGATCAACATCGTGGTCGCCGGGATCAACGTGGGCGCCCAGCCGTACTGGAACGCCGAGGCCACCATGCTGATGCACACCAAGGGCATCCTGGTGATGACCCCGGACAGCGCCATGGTGCTCACCGGCAAGCACTCCCTGGACTACGCCGGCGGCGTCTCGGCGGAGGACAACTTCGGGATCGGCGGCTACGACCGGGTGATGGGCCCGAACGGCCAGGCCCAGTACTGGGCGCCGAACCTGGCCGCGGCCGTGGACGTGCTGTTCGCGCACTACGAGCACGCCTACCTGGCCCCGGGGGAGCGCTTCCCCCGCCAGGCGCCCACCTCCGATCCGGTGGAGCGGGATGTGCGCAGCTTCCCGCACACCCACCCGTCCAGCGACTTCACCACGGTGGGGGACATCTTCTCCGCCGAGGCGAACCCGGACCGGAAGAAGCCCTATGACATCCGCACGGTGATGCGCGCCGTGGTGGACCAGGACCACCGGGTGCTGGAGCGCTGGGCGGACATGGCCGACGCCGACACCTCCGTGGTCTTCGACGCCCACCTGGGCGGATACCCGGTGAGCCTGATCGGCATCGAGTCCCGCGCGGTCCCCCGCACGGGTCAGTACCCGACGGACGGCCCGGACCAGTGGACCGCCGGCACGTTGTTCCCGCGCTCGTCCAAGAAGACGGCCCGGGCCATCAACGCGGCCAGCGGCAACCGCCCGCTGGTGGTGCTGGCCAACCTCTCCGGCTTCGACGGCTCGCCGGAGTCGATGCGCCAGTGGCAGCTGGAGTTCGGCGCCGAGATCGGGCGGGCCGTGGTCAACTTCGACGGTCCGATCGTGTTCTGCGTGGTCACCCGGTACCACGGTGGTGCCTTCGTGGTGTTCTCGGGGCAGCTGAACGAGAACATGGAGGTCGCCGCCATCGAGGGCTCCTACGCCTCGGTGCTGGGCGGCGCCTCCGCCGCGGCGGTGGTCTTCACCCGCGACGTCAACCGGCGCACGGAGGCCGATCCGCGGATCAGCGAGCTGCAGGCGGCCATCGCCGAGGCCTCGGACGCGGACCGGAACCGGCTGCGCGTCCAGCTGGGCGAGCTGCGCTCCACCGTGCGCTCGGAGAAGCTCACCGAGGTGGGCCAGGAGTTCGACGGCATCCACAACATCGAGCGGGCCCGCGAGGTCGGCTCCGTGGATGTCATCGTGCCGGCCGAGCGGATCCGCCCCTACCTGGTGGATGCCGTGGAACGGGGCCTGGAGCGGGTGGCCGGGCAGCGCTCCGGAGAACTGGCCGCCGGACAGCCGGTCGCCCGGTAGCGGCCGGTTCCGGCACCTGACGCCGGCCGGCGTCAGGTGCCGGTGGTCTCATCCGGGCCCTGGGGTCCGCGGTCCGCGGGCACCAGGACGGTGATGTTGCCGGGGCCGGGCCGCGTCCGGCCGGACCGTCCGTCCGGGACGTGTGCGCCGACGTCGGCGATCACGGACTCCAGCACGGCCCCGGAGGGGACCACGCAGTCCCCGAGCAGTACGGACCGGGACACCCGGGCTCCGGCCTCGATGACCACCCCGGGGCCCACGACGCTGTGCTCGACCTCGCCGAGGATGCGGCAGCCCGGTGCCACGAAGGAGGCCGAGACGGACGCGCGGGTGTCGATCCAGGCCGGCGGGGCCGGTTCCGGGTTGGACACCAGGGGCCAGCCGGGCCGGCCCAGGTCCAGGCCGGTGCCGTCCAGCAGCTCCATGTGGGCCTTGAAATAGGCGTCCACGGTGCCGATGTCCCGCCAGTACCCCTCCATCCGGTGGGTCCGCGTCCGGCGGTGGTCCACGAAGTGCGGGACGATGGTCTCGCCGTAGTCGCCCAGGGAGTCGCCCTCCGGGTCGTCCTGCTCCGCCGCGAGGTGCCGCGACACCTCGGCGAGGGCGGCCACGTCGTAGATGAAGATCTCCGTGGCCACGAGGCGCCCCTCCGGGCGTTCCGGTTTGTGGTCGTAGCGGGTGGGCACGCCCTGCGCGTTCACCTGCACCACCCCGAACCGGGACGGGTCCTCATCCGTCTGCGTGGTCACCATGGTCAGCTCCGCGGAGCCGGCCCGGTGCTGCTCCAGGGCCGGGCGCAGGTCGAACTGGTAGAGCTGGTCGGCGCTGAGCACCACCACCGTCTCCGCGCCGAAGGCCTCCAGCAGCGGGATCTGCTGGAGCAGGGCGTGGCCGTTCCCGGCGGCGAAGCCCTCCTCGGTCCGGCCCTCGGCGGGAGGCAGCAGGCGCAGCCCGTGGCGGGTGCCGTCGAGGTCCCACGGCCGGCCTCCGGCCAGGTGCTGGTTGAGGGTGAAGGGCCGGAACTGCTCCACGATCCAGACGTCGCGCAGCCCCGAGTTGGCCAGGTTGGACAGGACCACGTCGATGAGCCGGTACTGTCCGGCCACCGGGACGGCGGGCTTGGACCGGGCCTCCGTCAGCGGGGCCAGCCGGCTGCCCCGGCCTCCGGCCAGCACGAGGGCCACCGTGGAGTGGGCCCAGTCCTGCGGAAAGGGGTCGGCCATCGGAAGCGTCCTCTCAGGGAAGGGGTGGGGGAACGATCATCGCTGGCAGTGCCTGCACCAGTACAGGGTACGGTCCTGGCCCGGGAGATCGCCGAAGTCCTCCACGGTGACCGGTCCGCCGCAGCGCAGGCAGCCCTCCCGGCGCCGGCCGTACACCCAGTAGTGGGGCTCGCGGCCCCGTCCTGGCCTCGGGCCCGACGGCGGCGCCGCACCTGCCGCTGTCGCCTCCCGTCCCGCGGTGCCCGCGCCCGGCACGCGCACCCCGTAGGGGGCCGTCGGGTCCGGGGCCACGCCCGTGGTGGTGCGCCGCGGCGCAGGGCGGCCGGGTCCGGCGGGCCGCGTGTTGACGCGCATCAGGTCCCGGGTCAGGGTGATCAACCCGGGCAGGTCCGGCACCGAGGCGACGGGGCGGTGCGGGTCCAGCCCGGCCAGCAGCAGGGCCTCGCAGCGGTAGATGTTCCCGATCCCGGAGACCAGCCGCTGGTCCAGCAGGGCCAGCCCGATCGGCCGGTCCGCCGCCGCGGCGATCCGGAGGACGGCCTCCGCGAGCAGGTCTCCGCCCGGATCCGCCCCGCCCGGATCCGCCCAGTCCGGGTCGAGCAGGTCGGGGCCCAGGAAGCCCAGGCGCTCGGCCACCCCGGCCGTGGGCAGCACCTCGAGCAGCCCGAGCTGGAACCCGACCACCTGGTCCCGCTCGGTCTCCAGCACGCACCGCGCCTGCCAGCCGGGGTGCCGCCAGCGCGGGGTCAGCCGGCCACCGGCGGCGTCCAGGCGCGGATAGGCCTCCCACCGCCCCTCCATCTTCAGGTGCGAGAGGACCGTCAGCTCTCCGGCGTCCATCAGCAGGTACTTCGCCCGGGGGCGCACCGAGTGGATCCTCGCCCCGGACAGGTCGAGGGTGGCCAGCCGGGGTACCCGGAAGTCAGTCCGTTCCAGCTGGCGGCCCGCCAGCACCGGCCGCAGGCGGTCGGCGAGCCGGACCAGCGAATCACCCTCGGGCATGGGTGGAGGACCTGAACCTCAGGCCGGAGGGCGAGGAGTAGAACCCCGCCTCCAGCAGTGCGGCGGCCAGGGGCGTGCCCGTCAGGGGCAGCCCGTTGACCTTCTCCAGCGACATCTTCTCCACCCGCGCGGTGTGCAGCGCCCAGCCCAGCGCGGTGGCCAGTGGTGCCAGCGCGGACTCCTCCTCGGTGAACAGCAGCAGGGTCCGGCCGCCGCGCTCCACGTAGAGTGCCAGTTCCCCGGCCACGAGCACCACCACGGCGCCCGCCTTCCGGCCGGGCCGCTGCCCCGTGGGCCGCACGCCGTCGGACCCGGTGGGGATCTCCGGCCACGGCAGGGCGGCCCCGTAGGGGTTGGCCGGATCGGTGGCGGCCAGCGCCACGGCCGGCGTGGCCGGGGCCGGCCGGGAGTTCTGCGACGGCGCCCGCCAGGGGGCGGGATCCCCGGACTCCGAGGTGCCCGAGCTGTCTGCCACGTCCTGCCGGGCGAAGCCCCGCAGCCGGTCCACGGTGGCGCCGGTGGAGAACTGGGCGGCGCCGAGGTGCTCGATGTAGTAGCCGCGGCGCACCTGGCCGGCCTCCTCCATCCGGGTCAGCAGCCGGTACTGGGTGGCGAAGCCACCGGGGACCTCCTCGGCCATCACGGAGCCGCGGGTGATCACGCCGTAGCGGTCCAGCAGGTACTCGGCGGTGGCATGGGCCCGCACGGTCGGGTCGTGGATCGGGGCGGGCACCAGGGTCCAGCGTCCGGCGGCCCGTGCCGCGTCGGCGGGGCCCAGATCATCCATCAGGCCGGTGGCGGCGGGGACCGCGGCCAGGCCGGTGCCGTCGGCAGAGCCGCTGCCGGCCCCGATCCCGCCGGTGGCCTCCTCGAGCCGCCGCAACCGGGAGAGCCGCGCCCCCCGGCCCGGCCGGGCCGGGCGCGCCCGGGGCGAGCGGGACCGGGACTTGTGCGCGGTGCGGCCCTGGCCCAGCAGCCCGCGGACCGGGGCGAAGGTGTCGTTGCCGACCCGTCCGGCCCACACCAGGTCCCACAGGGCGGCCAGCAGATCGGCGCTGGTCAGCCGCACCGCACCGGCCGGGAGCGGGCCTCCGGAGGCCGCCGCGCCGCCGTCGTGCCCCTGGTCCACGGCCCGTGCGCGTTCGGCGAGCTGGCCGAAGAACCAGGCCCCGCCCCCGCCGAGCACCTCCAGCAGGGCCCGGTGGGCCGGGCCGGGCTCGAAGTCCTCGGCCCGGGTCAGGGAGAGGTCGGCGGTCTCGGCACCGTGGAAGGCGATCCAGCCGTCGTTGCCGCTGCTCGCCGCCGTGCCGGAGAACAGGTACTCGCCGGCGGCCAGCAGCTCGTCCAGCATCGCCGGGGCGTAGTCGCGGACGCGGGCCGGCAGCACATGGGACTCCCAGGCGCTGGCCGGGACGGGGACCCCGGAGAGCTGGTCCAGGACCGCGGCCACGCCGTCCACCCCCCGCAGGGTGGCCGGCGATCCGCCGCCAGGCGGCGGGGACAGGTGCTGCCAGTCGGCGAGGAACCGGGCGTAGCCGGACTGTTCCACCGGCTCGACCTCGGCGCGCAGGGCGGCCAGGGAGCGGCGGCGGATGCGCCGCAGGACCTCGACCTCGCACCACTCGGCCTCGAGCGGACCGCCGGTGCCGTGCTCGCCGGCCCCGGGCCGGAACTGTCCCTCGCTCACCCGGTGCTCCGCGGCGAGCCGCTGCAGGACTTGGAGGACGACGGCGGCGCCCAGTCCCAGCGCGGCCCCGGCCTCGGCGGCGGTGAAGGGGCCGTGGGTGCGGGCGTAGCGGGAGACGAGGTCCCCGAGCGGGTCCGCGACCGGTTCGATGAACGCGACCGGTATGCCCATCGGCAGGGCCACCCCGAGGGCGTCCCGCAGCCGTGCGGCGTCCTCGACGGCGGCATAGCGGGTGGTGCCGGCCAGGCGCACCGTCAGGGCGCGGTTCGTGGAGACGAGCCGGTCCAGCAGCGCGGTGACGTCGTCGTCTCCCGCGAACCGGGCCGCGGCCTCCTGCGCGGTCAACGGCCCGAGCAGGCGCAGGAGGTCGGCCAGCCCCTCGACGCCCTTGACCCGGCGGTCCGGGGAGAGCCGCTGCAGGTCCGCCTCCACGGAGGCCATCACCTCGGGGTCCAGCAGGTCCCGCAGCTCGGCCCGGCCCAGCAGCTCGTTGAGCAGGCCGGGGTCCAGGGACAGGGCGGCGGCGCGGCGCTCGGCCAGGGGGGAGTCGCCCTCGTAGATGAACTGGGCCACGTAGCCGAACAGCAGCGACTGCGCGAAGGGGGAGGGGGAGGCCGTGGTGGTCTCCACGAGCCGCAGCGACCTCGCCTCGATCCGGGTGGCGATGTCCTTCAGGGCGGGCAGGTCGTAGACGTCTTGCAGGCACTCGCGGACGGTCTCGAGGATGATCGGGAACTGCGGGTACTTCCGGGCGACCTCGAGCAGCTGGGCCGAGCGCTGGCGCTGTTGCCACAGCGGGGTGCGCTGGCCCGGGTCCCGGCGGGGCAGCAGCAGGGCGCGGGCGGCGTTCTCCCGGAACCGGGCGGCGAACAGGGCCGAACCGCCCACCTCTGCGGTGACGATTTCCTCGAGCTCCTCCGCGGTGAACAGGAACAGCTCCGCCCCGGGCGGCTCGTCCTCCATCATCGGCACCCGCAGCACGATCCCGTCGTCGGCGGCCATGGCCGAGCCGTCCATCCCGTACCTCGCGTGCAGCCGCGCCCCCACGGCCAGCGCCCACGGGGCGTGCACCGGCATCCCGTAGGGCGAGTGCAGCACCACGCGCCAGTCCCCGAGCTCATCATGGAAGCGCTCCACCACGAGGGTCTTCTCCGTGGGCAGCTGGCCCGTGGCCTCCTGTTGCTCGGCCAGGTAGGCGGTCAGGTTGTCCCGAGCCCACTCGTCCAGTCCGGCGGCCGCCAGCCGGTCCGCGGAGGGAGTCCCGACGCCGGCCGGCCCGGCTTCCGGCGCGGCGGCCCGGCTTTCGGCGGCGCCCGCCACCTCCCGCCGGAAGGCACCGACCGCCTCACCCAGCTCGACGGGGCGCCCCTCGGCGTCACCACGCCAGAACGGCAGCCGGCCGGGTTGGCCGAAGGCCGGGACCACGAGCACCCGGTCGTGGGTGATGTCCTGGATCTGCCAGCTGGTGGCCCCCAGGACGATCACGTCTCCCACGCGGGACTCGTAGACCATCTCCTCGTCCAGTTCACCCACCCGGCGCCCACCCGTGCGGGCGGTGCCGGCCTTCTCGTCCTCCGTGCCGGCCAGGAAGACGCCGAAGAGCCCCCGGTCCGGGATGGTGCCGCCGGAGGTGACGGCGAGCCACTGCGAGCCCGTCCGGCCGGTGAGGGTGCCGGCCTCGCGGTCCCAGACCACGCGGGGGCGCAGCTCGGCGAACTCGTCCGAGGGGTAGCGGCCGGAGAGCAGGTCCAGCACGGACTCATAGGCCGAATGGGGCAGGGCGGCGAAGGGGGCGCTGCGGCGGAGCGTATCGAACCAGGCCTCCACGTCCAGGTCCTCCAGGGCGCAGGCGGCCACCGTCTGCTGGGCCAGGATGTCCAGCGGGTTGGCCGGGACGGACATCCGCTCGATCTGCCCGGCGAGCATGCGTTCCACCACCACGGCGGAGTCCACGAGGTCGCCGCGGTGCTTGGGGAAGAACCAGCCCGTGGAGGTCTCCCCGACCTGGTGCCCGGCGCGGCCCACCCGCTGCAGCCCCGAGGCCACCGAGGGCGGGGACTCCACCTGGACCACCAGGTCCACCGCGCCCATGTCGATCCCGAGCTCCAGCGAGCTGGTGGCCACCACGCACCGCAGGGTGCCGGACTTCAGGGCGTCCTCGATCAGAGCCCGCTGTTCCTTGGACACCGAGCCGTGGTGGGCCCGGGCGAACTCGGCCTCGCTGCCCTGGGAGGCATGGCCGGCCGACTGACCCGATCCGCCCATCAGCTCGGCGGGCGCGTGGCGGGGTGCGTGCGCACGGGGGCTGACGAGGTGCTCCGCGGTGCCGTCCGGCTGGGAGGCGCCCTCGGGCTGGGAGGGGGCGCCGCCGTCGGGCGGTTGCTGGCGTTCCTCCCAGATCTCGTTGAGGCGCCCGGTCAGCCGCTCGGCCAGGCGGCGGGAGTTGGCGAAGACGATGGTGGACCGGTTGGCGGCCACCAGGTCCACGATCCGCTCCTCCACGTGCGGCCAGATCGAGGCGTTGGCCTGCAGGCCGGACCCCGGCCCGAGGTCATGGGCGGCCGGGGCGGAGGGCAACTGGGTCATGTCCGGCACCGGGACCGTGACGTGGACGTCCCAGGACTTGGTGGAGGCCGGGGCCACCACCCGCACCGGCTGGATCCCGCCGAGGAACCGCGCCACCTCCTCGCGGGGTTCCACCGTGGCGGAGAGCCCGATGCGCTGGGCGGGTGCCTCCAGCAGGGCGTCGAGGCGTTCGAGGGAGACCGCCAGGTGGGCGCCGCGCTTGGTGCCGGCCACCGCGTGCACCTCGTCCACGATCACCGTCTCGACCCCCGCGAGCGTGGCCCGGGCCTGGGAGGTCAGCATGAGGTAGAGCGACTCGGGGGTGGTGATCAGGATGTCCGGCGGATGGCTGGCCAGCTGCCGGCGCTCGCGGGCCGGGGTGTCCCCGGACCGCACGCCCACCCGGACCTCCGGCGGCTCCTCGCCGAGCCGCCGGGCCGTCTGCGTGATGCCGATCAGGGGCGTGCGCAGGTTGCGCTCCACGTCCACGCCGAGGGCCTTGAGCGGGGAGATGTAGAGGACACGGGTCAGGTTCTTCGGCTTCTTGCCGGCTTTCTTTTCGGCCGTCGCCCCGCCCGCCGCCCCGGCTGCCGAGGTGTCCGACGCCGTCCGCTCGCCCGGCGCGTTCGGCCCGCCGGAGGCGATGGTGTCCCCGGCCGGGGCGCGCAGGAACCCGTCGAGGGCCCAGAGGAACGCGGACAGCGTCTTGCCCGAACCGGTGGGGGCCACCACGAGCGCGTGCTGGCCCGAGGAGATGGCGTCCCAGGCGCCGATCTGGGCGGTGGTCGGCGCGGCGAAGGCCCCCGCGAACCACTCGCGGGTGGCGGGGGTGAAGCGGGCCAGGACCTCGTCCGCCGTGGGCTGTTCCACGAGGTCCGGTGCGGGGTCCGGTGCGGTGTCAGGCTGTGGGTGTCGGGCCATTGCGGCCATGCTACGCCGGGGCGCGGACGGGATAGTGCCGTCAGGGCGTGGCACGATCACTGCATGAGCGATTGGCGATTCGAGTTCACGGACGACCCTGCGGTTGAGCGTGACGATCCCGCGATGGACGAGCTCGAACGGCGACTGGATACCAGCGCGGATCGCGTGGGCAGGGCGCAGTCCGAACTGCAGCGCGCGGTCCGGGAGCTGATTCCCGTGGTCCAGGAGGCCTCAGTCGCCGGAATGCCGGTGGGCCGGATTGCGTCCTTCGCCCGGATCTCCTCAGACGACGCCCAGCGGATCGTGGACACCGGGCGCCTGTACTGATCCTCCGGCACGGGACGGCCAGCATCGTGAGCTGGGCGCCGTGTCAGGTACCTTCGCCGGCGGTGACGTCATCCGCATAGTCGCGGTGGGTCCGGAAGCGGGACAGCGCCAGAGTGCTGGCAAGCATCACGAGAGCCGCAAAGACCACGTAGAGGGCGACGGACCAACTCGAGCCGGTCTGCGCGAGCAGTGAGGTGGCGATGAGCGGGGCGAAGCCGCCGCCGACGATGGCGCCGAACTGGTAGGCCATGCTGATGCCGGAGTACCGGATGTTGGCGGGGAAGGCCTGGGTCAGGATCGGCGGGACCACGGACCACGCGAAGGACGTGGAGGCGTGGGCCAGGATGGTGGCCAGCGCGGCCAGCCAGATGTTCCCCGTGTTGAACAGCGGGAAGAACAGCAGCGCCGTGACCGCCATGAGGACGGCGCCCAGTGCGGCCATCCGGGTCAGGCCGGTGCGGTCAGCGCGCCGGGCCAGCAGGGGCAGCATGATGATCTGCAGGACGCAGCAGGCGATCCCGATCCACAGCAACGAGGACTGGGAGTAGCCGATCTCGACCGTTCCATAGGACAAAGCCCAGGTCAGCACGATGTAGGACAGGATCGAGGGGACGCCGGCGACGAAGATGGTCAGCAGCAACTGGGGGGTGAAGCCCTTGAAGACCTCGAGGAAGGGGACCTTGGCCGGTTCGTTCTTGACCGACTCCTCGAACAGCGGGCTCTCGCCGAGCCGGCGGCGGGCCCAGATGCCGACGACGACCAGCAGGAAGCTGATGACGAAGGCGATCCGCCAGCCCCATTCCAGGAAGGCGGGCCCGGTGACGGCCATCAGGATGATGAGCATGAGGTTGGCCAGCATCAGGCCTGCGGGCAGCCCCATGGTCGGGGCGGCTCCGTACAGGGACCTCTTGTCGGCGGGCGCATGTTCGATGGCCATCGTCACGGCACCTCCCCATTCGGCTCCGACGCCCAGGCCCTGGATGAGCCGGAGTACGGTGAGCAGGGCGGGTGCCCACATGCCGATGGACTCGAAGGTGGGGATCAACCCGATCAGGACGGTGGCACCGCCCATCAGGTAGAGCGAGAGGACGAGCATGCGCTTGCGTCCGATGCGGTCCCCGAAGTGCCCGGCGAGGATTCCGCCGACCGGTCGGGCGATGAACCCGAAGGCAAAGGTGGCGAAGGCCCCCAGCTGGCTGGCCGTCGGGTCATCCGAGGGGAAGAACTGCGGGCCGAAGATCAGGGCGGCCGACGCGGCATAGAGGAAGAAGTCGTACCACTCGATGGTGGTGCCCAGGAACGTCGCCCCGATGACACGGCGGGCCTCCCGGCCCCTCTCTGCCTCGGATCTGACAGGGGTGTGGTGTTGGGTCATGATCTGCTCCGTTTCTACAGGAAGGCGCTGTGGCCGGTGATGTCACGGCCGACGATGAGGGTGTTGATCTGGTCGGTGCCCTCGAAGGTGTAGAGGGATTCCGCGTTGGCATGGAACCGTGCCGCCTTGTGGTCCAGCAGGATGCCGTTGCCGCCCATCAGTTCACGGCCCAGGGCGGCGGTCTGGCGCATGTGGCGGCAGACCCAGGTCTTGGCCAGGGTGGCCTGCTCGCCGCTGACCCCGCCCGCCGCTGCCAGCTGGGACAGCCGGACGGCGAGGGCCAGGGAGGCGTTGGTGTTGCCGAGCATGGTCACGAGATGGTCCTGGACCAGCTGGAACGAGGCGATGGGCCGGCCGAACTGTTGCCGTTGGCGGGTGTAGTCCAGGACGGTCTCGTAGAGGCCGAGCTGCAGTCCGGTGGCGTTCCAGACGACGTCCGGGCGCAGCGTCTCGAAGGCGCGGTTGAGTTCCGCGAAGGAGTTGATCCGCTGCAGCCGGTGTGTCTCGGGGACCCGGACGTCACGCAGGCGGATGTCGGAGTTGTCGACCATCCGCAGTGAGGTCTTGCCCTCGATCTTGGTCAGCTCCAGGCCCGGGTCGTCGGTGCGGGCGAGGAAGACCTTGACCTGGCCGTCGTCGGCGTCCTTGGCGGCCACGGCGACGTACTCGGAGAAGGCGGCGTTGCCGATCCACCGTTTGGCACCGTTGAGGATCCACCCCTCGCCGTCCCGGCGGGCCTCGGTCTCCACGCCGCGGGCGATGTCCGAGCCGTGCTCCGGCTCGGTCAGGGCGAAGCAGCCGGTCATCCTGAAGCTGGCGATGTCCTCGTCCCAGGCTTCCAACTGCTCCTCGTTGCCGCCGGTGGCGACCACCGTGCGGAACATCCCGGCCTGGCCGCCGAAGAGGATCGCCAGGGACCCGTCCACCCGGGAGAACTCCAGGTTGCGGAAGCCGGAGTACAGGGGCCTGACGGATTCGCCGGCCGCCCGGATCTCGGCCGGGTCCACCAGGTCCAACCCGGCCAACCGGTCCCGGAGGAACAAGGGGGTCTCCCCGCGTTCCCAGTGGTCGGCCAGGACCGGCTCGGCCTCGTCCTTCAGGAAGGAACGCAGCCGGGCCAGCACGGTCTTCTCGGCCTCGGAGAGCAGGTCCGCGTAGCCGAAGTAGTCGGCGGTGCCGAGGAACCCGGTGGTCATGCCTGTTCCCCGTGGGCGGTTGCGTCCTGGGCGGCGAGGGCCTTGAGCGAGCGCATGTTGAGCTTGCCGGAGGGTCCCCGGTCCAGGGTGTCCCGCAGGATCAGGGTGCGTGGCTTCTTGTACCCGGCCAACCGAGTGCCGACATGGTGGAGCAGATCCTGCTCGGTGACCGCGGCGTTGGGTGCGGTGGCGACCACGGCCGTCACGCGTTCTCCCCAGACGGGGTCGGGGGCTCCGAAGACCACCGCATCCAGCACCCCAGGGTGCTCCATCAGGACCTCTTCGACCTCGCCCGGGAAGACCTTCTCACCTCCCGTGTTCACCACGGAACTCCCGCGGCCGAGCAGCTCGATGTACCCGTGCTCCTGAACCCGGACGTAGTCGCCGGGCGAGCAGTGCCGGACCCCGTTGATCACGGGGTAGGTCTCTGCCGACTTCACCGGGTCATTCAGGTAGCCCTTGGGCAGGGCTCCGCGATAGGCCAGGACGCCGACGGCCCCGGGCTGGTCCTGGACGTCCCGCTCGTCCGGGTCCAGGACCACGGCGTCCTCCGTCAGCTGGAATCGGCCCGGCAGCTCGTCGGCAGCAGTCGTGGTGGCCATGGCGTAGGGCCCGCCCTCCGTGGAGGCCAGGATGTCCACGATCGCCACCCGGCCCAAGGCATGGATGCGGCGCTTGGTGTCGTCGCTGAACCGCATGCCGGAACTGATGACCGAGGTCAGGGACGGCGCCGACGCGGCCTGTTCGGTCTCGAGGGCCTCCAGCAGGGGGACCACCACGGCGTCCCCGGCCACGATGAGTCTCGTCACCTCCTCGGTCACGATGAGCCGGGCCGCGGCTGACGGGGCCAGGCTGGCGCTGGGGTTGATGACCACCGTTCCGCCCACCGCGAGGGTGTTCATGGCGCTGAACAGGGCGGTGGCGTGGATGAAGGGGGCCAGGGGCAGGGTGCGGACCCGCGGGATGCTCTCGTCCACGGCCAGGCCGACGGCCGCCTCCAGGTCTTCCGGCGGCTCGAGCCCCATCGGACCGTAGATCGAGGACTGCTGGATGTGCAGCAGATCGCCGATGCCCCAGACGACCGCCTTGGGGGTGCCCGTGGTCCCGCCGGTGAAGATGTACAGCTCGGCGTCCCGGCTCGGATCGGGGCGGGGCTCCGGGGCGTTGCGGCGTCCGTCCCGGTCGACGGGGGTGGCCAGGTCCTCGAACCGGAGGCGTTCCACGCCGGGTTCGCCGGAGAGGGACGCCCCGGAGCCGATCTCGACCAGCAGGTTCAAGGTCTCTGCGGCGCTGCCGTCCAGGAGCTGTACGGCGTCCTGGACCGCCGGCCGATAGGCGGAGCCATAGGCGAGCACCCTCGGCTCGCAGGCCCTGAGCAACTCGGCCAGCTCGGCGCCCCGGTACCGGAAGTTCACGGACACCGGGACCGCCTCGAGCTTGAGGCAGGCGTAGAACAGCACGAGGTACTCGGCGGTGTTGTGGAGGAAGAACGCGACCCGGTCCCCGCGTCCCACCCCCTGGGCGGTGAGCCGGTCCGCGACGACGGAGGCGAGGTGCTCGAGGTCTCCATAGGTGAGATCGCGGTGATCGGACCGGATCGCCGTCAGGTGGGGTGCCCGCTCGGCGATGCGGTTCCAGAGGACGGCGTAGTTCTCATACATTCCATGGCTCCTGTGGTGCGCTGGCGGCGGTTCCGTTCGTGATGTGCACCACCCTGAGTTTCAGGGATCCTGAAACGATAGTCAAGGGCCCCAAGGGGTGACGGAGGCCGGCTTCCGGGGCCCACGACCGGGGTGGGTCCTCGACAGATGTTTC
This sequence comes from Citricoccus sp. NPDC055426, assembly GCF_040677445.1. Classification (NCBI taxonomy): domain Bacteria; kingdom Bacillati; phylum Actinomycetota; class Actinomycetes; order Micrococcales; family Micrococcaceae; genus Citricoccus; species Citricoccus sp. NPDC055426. Next base: position 41,190 of record NZ_JBFARZ010000003.1, on the reverse strand, counting down.
AGGCTGCCTGATACATTCGGCCGTGTTAGGTTGAGGCGCAATCGGGCGGAATCCGCCTGTCAGACACGGGAGAACGATGGACGTTCCGCAGGGACATGGAGACCGGGGGGCTGGGACGCCACGCCCGGAGCCGGTGGAGGGCTGGTTCATCTACACCATCAAGCAGTTGGAGCTGGGGTTGCGTGTCCCCCTGGAGCAGGCCACCCAGCAGGGGGCCGGGCTGTCCACGGCCCAGTACACCGCCTTGTCCGTGCTGGACCGCTGGCCCGGGATCACCTCCTCAGAATTGGCCCGCCGGTCCTTCGTCAGGGCACAGTCCATGGCCGAGACGATGACGCCGTTGATCGAGATCGGCCACGTACGCCGGGACCGGGATCCGGAGAACGCACGGCGTTTCCCCCTCTTCCTGACGCCGAAGGGCCGGAAGGTCCTCGAGTCCGCCCGTGGGCCGGTGTCCGAACTCGAGTCGAGGCTCCTGGCCGCGATCCCGCCCGCAGAACGCAGCCAGTTCGCGGACTTCCTCCGCTCCTGCCGGACAGCGCTGCCCGGGTTGCCTCGCTGATCACACGTGGTGGTAGGGCCGCCCGCCGGCGATCTCCTGGGCGCGGTACAGCTGTTCGGTCAGGATGAGGCGCACCAACTGGTGCGGGAAGACCAGTTTCGACAGGGACCAGACGAAGTCGGCGCGGGCGTGCACCGTCTCGTCCACGCCGTAGGCCCCGCCGATCACCACGGTGACCGCCTGTCCGGCATCGAACCGGCCCTGCAGGTGCTGTGCCAGTGCAGGGGAGTCCACGTTCCGGCCCCGCTCGTCCAGCAGCACCACGTGGTCGCGCTCGCCGACCTTGGCCAGGATCCGGGTGGACTCCTCCTGACGGGCGGTGTCGCCCTCGCGGGCGGAATGGGGGAGGAGCTGCCAGGTGAGGTCGAAGGGCTTCTTCAGGCGCTGGGCGTAGCGGTCGATCCCCGCAGACACCCAGGACTCATGCTTCTTGCCGATGGCCAGGACCTTCACGCTCATGGGACCATCCTGTCAGGACACCGAGCCGAGAGTGAGTTGGACATCATGACTGAGACGTCGGAACCGCGACCGCCCTTCCCGCCCTTCACCGAGGACACCGCCCGGCAGAAGGTCCAGGGTGCCGAGGACGCCTGGAACACCAGGGACCCGCACCGGGTCGCGCTGGCGTACACGGTGGATTCGGAGTGGCGCAACCGGGACCAGTTCGTGCGGGGCCGGGAGGAGATCGTCGGATTTCTCACCGCCAAATGGGAGCGCGAGCTCGACTACGCCCTGCGCAAGAGCCTGTGGAGCTTCTCCGGGAACCGGATTGCGGTCCGGTTCCAGTACGAATCCCGGGACCGGGACGGTCAGTGGTGGCGCAGCTACGGCAACGAACTGTGGGAATTCGACGATGACGGGCTGATGCGCCGCCGTGAGGCCAGCATCAACGACCTCGCCATCGACGCCGGCGACCGGCGGGTCCTCGGACCCCGGCCCGAGGGGGAGCGCGACCGGGACATCCCGCTGCGCTAGCTTCTCCGCCTCATCCCCCAGGAGGGGGTGCGCCGATGGCCGAGAACTCCCCGGGCTCCCCGCGCAGCGCCCGCAGCACGGTGCGGTGGAACCAGTCCAGGGCCGCAGCGTGCTGGGCCGTGGTGCGCCGCAGCAGCGAGACCTCGGCCCCGGTCAGCTCGAAGGGCAGCTCCCGCAGGGTCAACGGCCAGGTGGCGGCCCAGCCGGTCGCGATCGACACCGGCACCGTGGCGATCAGGTCGTCCCGGGTGGCCAGCAGCGCCGGCAGGGAGGCGAAGTGGTTGACGGTGGCGGCCGGCGAGATCGAGGCGCCCAGGCGCCGCAACGCCGCCTCCAGCGTGGGCCGGCCCGAATCGCCGGACACCACCGCATGGTGGGCGTCGAGGTATCCGGACAGGCCGACGTCGTGCCCGGCCAGCGGGTGCCCGCGGCCCATCAGGGCCACGTATCCCTCGGACTTGAGCACCTCGTGCTCGAAACTGCCGGTCAGCGGCAGGGAGGTGACGGCCAGGTCGACGGTCCCGCGCGCGAGCCAGGCGGGCAGCCGGTCCAGGTCCAGGGGCACGACGTCGACGCTCACCCGGGGTGCCTCGGCGCGGGTCGCGGAGAACAGGGCCGGGAAATAGCCGATCTCACCCAGCTCGGACATGGCCACCCGGAATCGATGGTCCGAGGTCCGCGGGTCGAAGGTGTGCACGGTGTCCAGTGCCCGGTCGATTGACACCAGGGAGTCTCGGAATCCCGGGTAGACCGAGTGGGCCAGGGGCGTGGGCTCCATGGTGCGACCGGTCCGCGCGAACAGCGGATCCGCCAGCGCGCGGCGCAGCTTGGCCAGCGCCTGGCTGACCGCCGGCTGGGACACGTAGAGGCGCGCGGCGGCGCGGGTCAGGTTCCGGGCCTCGTAGACGGCCACGAAGGTCCGCACCAGGTTGAGGTCCATGGGCTCTCCCGTCGGCATGATAGCGATAAGCAATTCTTATGCTCAGACGCTTCAACTATACGTAGGCTGGGTGTGAACCAGACCACAGACCGTTCCCAGGAGTATCCGATGACCGATTTCCCGTCCGAATCCCTGTCCGCCGCCATCGACCGTGCGGGATCGCCCGTGCAGTACCTGCGCAACGCCCCGTCCAAGGCCACCGTGTTCCCGGTGCAGCCGGAGTTCACGAACTGGCGTTCGGAACAGCAGTCCTGGCGGAACTCGGTGGCGCTGTTGGACCAGTCCCACCACATGACGGACCTGTTCATCACCGGGCCAGACGCACTGAGGCTGCTCTCCGACGTGGGCGTCAACAGCTTCGCGAAGTTCGCCCCCAACAAGGCCAAGCAGTTCATCGCCGTCAACCACGAGGGCTATCTGATCGGCGACGCCATCCTGTTCTACCTGGAGGAGGAGTCCTTCGACCTGGTCGGCTGGCACATGGTGCTCGACTGGGTGCAGTACCACGGGGAGACCGGGGACTACGACGTCACCTTCGAACGGGACGCCAGCTCCGCCGTCCGCCAGGGAGACCCGAAGCAGTACCGCTTCGAGGTCCAGGGACCCCACGCCCTGGAGCTGATGGAGAAGGCGACGGGATCAGCGGTCCCGGACACCAGGTTCTTCGGCATGGCCACCTTCGAGATCGACGGCCTGCAGGTCCGGTCGCTGCGCCACGGGATGGCCGGCCAGCCCGGCTTCGAGCTGTTCGGTCCCTGGGCCGAGGGCGAGCGGGTCCGGGCGGCCCTGCTGGCAGCCGGTGAGGGGCTGGACCTGGTGCAGGTCGGGTCCAAGGCCTACTCCTCCTCCAACCTCGAATCAGCGTGGGTCCCCTCGCCCTTCCCGGCCATCTTCAGCGGCGAGGGCACCGAGGCCTACCGCGAGTGGCTGCCGGCCGCCCGCGCCGGTTCCCTGGCCGGGAGCCTCACCGCGGACGCCGTCGAGGACTACTACCTCACCCCCTATGACCTCGGCTATGGCCGCACCGTCAACTTCGACCACGAGTTCATCGGGAAGGCTGCCCTGGAGAGAATCGCAGCGGGGCCGCAGCGGCAGAAGGTCACCCTGGTCTGGAAGCCGGAGGACGTGGCGGCCGCCATCCAGACCCAGTTCGAGCCCGGCGTCCCCGCCAAGTACATCGACTTCCCCAAGGCCCGCTACGGGCAGTACCAGGTGGACCGGGTCCTGGTGGACGGCCGGGACGTCGGCATCTCGCACGACGCCGGCTACCTCACCAACGAGCAGGCCTTCGTCTCGCTGGCCAGCGTCGACGCCGCAGTCGCCGAGCCGGGCACCGAGGTCACCGTGGTCTGGGGCGAGGAGACCCCCTCGGCCAAGCCCTCCGTGGAGCACCACCGCCAGGTGCGGATCCGCGCCACCGTGGAACCGGCGCCGTACTCCTCCTTCGCCCGGGAGAACTACCGCAAGGACTGACCCTCCCGCCCCACCGACGTTTTGAGGGCGATCCCACGCGTGGGATCGCCCTCAAAACGTGGGGGTGCGGCGTCAGTCGCAGCTGGCCACGAGGTCGAAGGAGTTCGCCGAGAGCTGTTCCAGGCTCGTGGTGGTGGCGTTGCCCTGGCCGAGGTAGTCCTGCGTGCCCACGGCGTAGTAGGGGTTGTAGGGGTCGACCCCGTAGGAGGTGGCCCGGCCGGCCGCCCGGTGATCCGCGTTGGTGGCGGTGAAACAGGTCTCCGGACCGGTGGTCGGCTCGTCCGTCGGATCCGGGGTGGGCTCCTCGGTCGGTTCCGGAGTCGGCTCCGGCTCCTCCGTCGGCTCGGGCGTCGGGTCGATGCCGCCGGCGCGGCGGTTGTTCTGCAGGAAGAACTCCGTCACGTAGGCCGGGTAGTCGATGCTGTCGGTCGAGATGTAGCTGCCGCCCGGGCCGCCGCCGGCCGGCCAGTTGTGGCCCAGTCCGGTGTTCGCGATGACGGAGACCCGTGGACCCTCGGCGTCCGCGTACAGCGTCCCCGTGCCGGCGGTGTTCGTGCCGTCCAGGCCGTCCAGGGAGAAGGTGGTCTTCGTGGCGGCGCCGTAGATCCCGGCCATGATCTCACCGTTGAGGGTGTTGTAGCCCGGGGCCACGGTGTAGTCGTTGTCGCCGTAGACCACGGAGGTCAGCTGGGTGTCGAACGAGTCCGCGGCGGATCCCGCGAAGCCCTCACACGTCGAGGTGCCCTGGGCCCTGGATACCGCCACCGCGCCGATCTGGCCCGAGGTGGTCCCCACGGTGGGGCCGGCGTTGATGCCGATGCCTGCGAAGACGTCCGGGGCCAGGCAGCCCATCACCATGGTCTGTCCGCCGCCCGAGGAGAGCCCCGAGAGGTAGACCTGATCGGCGTCGATGCCCAGGTCCGCACGGGACTCCAGGGCGGTGGCGAGGTCGATCAGGTTGTCGTCATGACGTGCCGGGTTCGCGTTGGAGTGGTTGGAACCGTAATAGTCCCAACAGCCGAGCAGGACCCCGCCGTTCGGAGCGGCGGGGATGGCCACGACCATGCCGTGCTCGTCCGCCGCGGCGGCCCAGTTCCCGCCGGACTTCAGGTTCGCGGCGGTCTGCACACAGCCGTGCAGGTTGACCATCAGGGCGCGCCCGTCCGGGTGCGCCGGCGCGGTCTCGGGGACATAGAGGTTGACGCTCATCCCGGCGATCGTCTCCGTGCTCCAGGTGCCGGTGGCCCCGGTGTCCGGGCCGCCGTCGTCCGACTCGGGGGCGGTGGTGCAGCCCGGCAGTGACTCGAAGCCCGGCGGGCAGGTGATGGCCTGCGCGGCGGGGGACAGGCCGACGACGGCCGTGGTCGCGGCCAGCGCCGTGGCGGCCAGGCCGGCCACCAGGACGGCGGTGGACCGGTGCTTCGTGGTGCGGTGTGACTGGTGCGTCATGGGTGAGACTCCTCCGAGTCCTGACCCGCGGCCCTCCGGGACCCGTTCCCGGATGCATGACTGTGAGTCAGGTCACAGCACCGTACACCTGAAAGTAGATTCAGGTAACAGGTTCAGGCGCGGGTCTCGGCCATGGTCAGCGCGTGCTCCGCGGCGACCCAGCCGAGCATGGCGCACTTCACGCGGGCCACGTACCGGGAGACGCCGCCCAGTGCCACCGCGTCACCGAGCAGTTCCTCGTCCGGGGCGACCTTTCCCCGGGACTGCATCGCCGTGCGGAAGGCATCGATCCGTACCTGCAGATCGTGCACGGTCAGCCCCTCGGCCAGCTCCGTGAGCAGGGAGGCAGACGCCTGGGAGATGGCGCAGCCGTGGCCCTCCCAACGGATCCGCTCGATCACCCGGTCGGCCGGGGACTCCGCCGGCTCCGTGCCCTCGCCGGCCAGATGCACCTCGAGGGTGATCTCGTCCCCACAGGTGGGGTTGAGCTGGTGGGACTGCCCGGCGGCATCGCTCAGCAAGCCCACCCCGTACGGGTTCTTCGAGTAGTCGAGGATGACCTGCTGGTACAGGTTCTGCAGATCGGAGGAGCTCATACCGTGACTCCGAAGAACGTGGCCGTCTCTGCCACCCCGGCCAGGAACCGGTCGACGTCGTCGGTGGTGTTGTACAGGTAGGTGCTGGCCCGGGTGGAAGCCGTGACCCCGAGGCGGCGGTGCAACGGCTGGGCGCAATGGTGACCCACGCGCACGGCGATGCCCTGATCGTCCAGGAACTGGCCGACGTCGTGCGCATGTACCCCGGGCAGGTCGAAACTGGCCGCGCCCACGCGGGGGCCGGTGGCCTCGCCACCGAGGATCCGCACCCCGGGAATCCGGCCGAGCCCATCCAGCAGGCGCTTCCCGAGCTCGTCCTCGTGAGCCGCGATCCGGTCCATGCCGATGCCCTGCAGGTACGTGACGGCCTCGGCCAGGGCGATCGCCTGGGAGACGCGCTGGGTGCCGGCCTCGAAGCGCTGTGGCGGCGGCAGGTACTCCGCGGACTCCATGGTGACGGTGGTGATCATCGAGCCGCCGGTGAGGAACGGGGGCATCGCCGCCAGCAGCTCGCGGCGGCCGTAGAGCACCCCGATCCCGGTGGGTGCGAGCATCTTGTGGCCCGAGAAGGCGGCGAAGTCCACGTCCAGGGCCTTCACGTCCACGGGCAGGTGCGGCACGGACTGGCAGGCGTCGAGCACCACGAGGGCGCCCACGACGCGAGCCCGTGACACGAGTTCGTCCACCGGGTTGACCAGGCCCAGCACGTTGGAGACATGCGTGAAGGCGAGCAGCCGGGTGCGGTCGGTGATCACCGAGTCGGCCGCGTCCAGGTCCAGGGAGCCGTCCTCGGCCATCGGGATGAAGCGCAGGGTGGCCCCGGTGCGGAAGGCCAGCTCCTGCCAGGGGATGAGGTTGGCGTGGTGTTCCATCTCCGTCACCACGATCTCGTCGCCGGGGCCCAGGCGGAAGCGCTCGGCCTCGGCGCCGCCGCGGCCCACTGTCGCGTTCGAGAAGGCGTAGGCCACGAGGTTAAGGGCCTCGGTGGCGTTGGAGGTCCAGACGACCTCGTCCTCCTCGGCACCCACGAAGTCCGCCACGGTGGTGCGGGCGTCCTCGAACATCAGGGTGGCCTCCGCCGCCAGGGTGTGGGCGCCGCGGTGGACGGCGGCGTTGAGGTGCTCGTAGTAGTTGCGCTCCGCGTCCAGCACGGAGACCGGCTTCTGCGAGGTGGCGCCCGAATCGAGGTAGGCCAGGGGGCGGCCGTTGACCTCGGCGGAGAGCAGCGGGAAGTCCGTACGCCACCGGTTGACCTCGGCCGCGGTGGGGGCGGGGGAGCGGGTGGACGACGCCGGCCCGGTCGCCTCGGTCGGGATGGTCTCGGACGCTTCGGTCATCTGCACTGCCTTTCGGGGGTCGCCTGCCGTTTGCACCACTACCTTGAGCACCGCGGACGGTCAGTTTGTTCCGCTCCGGCTTCCACTCTGCGCTGCAGCCCGGCGGGTCGGTGAATGCCTGTGCCGTATGGCGCCCGGTCACCGGGCAGTTCACCGGACAGGTCTCGCGGGAAACTGTGTGAAGAACGTACCTCTGGGTCAGGGTCAGCATAGGTTGTGACCGGAGAGGGTTCGGCTATCGGGCCGGCTGCTGCCAGACCTTTTCCGGATGTGAAGCGCTCGTTCGTCTGCACGCGCCCTATGGGTACGGAACCGCGATCCGCTCTTCATGGGCGCTTTCGCACAACTGTGGGCTCCCCGCACACATGCCGGTCAGACCCAAGCTGTAACGCCTGTCGCAGTCCCTGTCGCGACTCACGGTCTTGAGCAGACGTTTTCCGACAGCTGGCCGAGAAGTCCGCGCATAGGAGCATCAAGAGCGACAGCATCTTTGACCCGTTGGCAGCACTGGACGCCTTCCGTGTCGCCATCGAGGCGCGCGCCGGGGGGCGAGCCAGCCAAGCCTGCGGCACCGGCTAAATTGCCCAAGTACACCCTCGCCTCACATTCTGCACCGACCGATAGGACGCCCGTGAAGAAGTCCCTCGCCGCCCCAGCCCTGGCCGCCAGCCTGCTTACCCTCGCCCTCACTGGTTGCTCCGGGCAGCCTGGTTCCGCCGACGACCTGGTGAAGGTGGTCGAGGAGGCAGGGTTCTCATGCACGGAGCCGGCCGAGAAGAACGGCTCCGTCCAGTCCGAGTGCGGCGGAGTCGATGTCCTCTACTGGGAGAATCCCGAGGACGAGCTGGCCACCCACGGCATCACCGGCGGGATGCTCAGCGACTATCGCCAGACTGAGTACCTGATCCGCGGCAAACAGTGGTGGATCATCGGGGACGAGTCCTCCGTCTCCAAGGTTGCTGACTCCATGGATGAGGACTACGACACCATCGGCTACTAACCGGCAGGTACCCCTGGATGCTCAACAGGCCTGCCTCACAACGGGGCCGAGCTGTCCACGATCTGGCGGGCTGGTGCTGGGCTCAGCCGGTCAGGCGCAGTCGGTGTCCTAGCTGTCGTTGTGGCTCCAGGGCAGCCGCGGTCACTGCTTGACGAGCGGGTTCAGGGCGGCGGAGCGCGACAGGACGAATGTGCTGACAGCCAAGCATATTATTAGAAGTCTGAATCATTTTATGCCTGAAGGGAATCCGTTTTGAAGAAGAAGCTCTGCTTGGTCGGTGTCGGTCTCACATTCACCCTAGGATTGACCGCTTGTGGCGGTGCGGGATCGGCCGAACTTACCCCGACGGCAACTCCAGTCGGAAAGTCCGAGGTGGAGACCCTTGCATCCGCCACCGATCAGGAGAAGCTGGCCTGGGCGGAGACTCTTGCAGCTGACGTGTACCAGCTTTCTGAGCCAGCTGAGTCGGCGGAGTACGTCGTGACTTCTCCGGAGAACTTCTGCTCAGTCATCGAGTCCGCGTCTGACACGGACCAGGCCACGGGCGACGCCATGGCTGGGCACCTGAATCAGTACATGTCAGTGGACAAGGCCACCGGCGCCGACATGATGTTTACCTACGACGTCGCCGCCGCGATCGACTGCACGGATCACGCGGACACCATGCGGGACGTCGCAGTCCAGTTCGGCTTCGACCGGTAGCGGGTTGTCGCTTTCAGAAGTCGACGGCATGGATGTCAAAAGTCACCTGCACGGATCGCCGAGGTGGCATAAGCACTGTCCGCGTGGGGATCCCGTCGTGGGACGGCCCAGCTGTGTGCACCAGCAAGAGATCAGCGGGCGCGTTCCGTGGTGGGGCTGAGGTCCTTGACCAGCAGGTGATCGTGCTCGGTCTCATGTCGGACTGTCCCCTCGGCGGTGATCCAGTCATACTCACTGACATCGATCACCCCGGTGGAGCGGTAACCCAGACGCCGGTACAAGCGTTCGGCATCCGGATTGTCCTCAGCGACGCCCACCGCCATCTGGTGTCGGCCGGTCTGCGCTGCGAGGGCCTCAGCGGCGGCGATCAGAGCGCTACCCACTCCTTGTCCGCGACAGTGGTCACGGACCTGCAGGTGATTGAGCTCCACCGCATCGGGATACGCGGCCCGCGCGTTGGACCCGATGCAGCCACCCCACTGCAGCACCCCGGAGCCCAGCGGCTCCTGGCCCTGCCACGCGACCAGGTAGGCGACCTCACCGGCCAGATGACGGGCATGGTGCCTCTCGTGGACGCCGCCGGGCGTCTTCCAGCGTGAGCACAACAAACGCAGGTCCGCGTCGGTGCAGGGGCGAATATCCATTCCGCCATTCAACAAGACTCGACCCCGGCAATGCCGCACGACTGCCAACGGCATCGACGGACATCGTTATGCTTGCCCGGATCCGCTTTCGGTTGGCGACCCATCGGGTGTGAGCAAGCCAAGGCCGATGTAGGACAGCGTCCCCAGGATCAGCCCCGCGCCAATCCAGATCGCCCAGAGCCCCCCTCTGCGGCCTAGGGCTCGACTGAGGAGCCCAAGGGCCAGTACCAGCGGACCGATAAGCCAGCCGAGGTAACCGAACATGGCAAGACCCAGTCCGACGGGGACGGTCAGCATGGCTGCAAAGGCCATGGCCACCGTGCGTCGGTCTGGTGCATATGATCTGTCCGCTGGCGGTTGCGTCATCTCTAGTCGTAGTCCAGATCTATGGGGCGCCTCAGGCTCCCCGGTCCCTCTACCGTAGGGCGCGGCATCAGACGGTGATAGCCCGCAGGGTCACTCCTCTGCGGTAGGTCAGTGCAGGCTTGTCGCTTTGGCGAACCCATCGGCTTCGTTCGGGTCGTCGAATACTCCCAAGACGACATTGTCAGGCGTCTCATCCTGTTGCATTATCTGGAACAGACCGTCGGAAAAGGCCCCCACTCCCGCGTATTTCCGGGGGAGCAGGGGCCTTCTCAACTGGCGGTGACGGTGGGATTTGAACCCACGGTAGGTTTCCCTACACAACATTTCGAGTGTTGCACCTTCGGCCGCTCGGACACGTCACCAGACTGGACTACTGTACCGGAGCCGCCGAACGCACCCCAAACCGGGCCCGAGGCCGTGCTCCTCAATCCCGGTGGGCCCGGAAGAAGTCCGTCAGCAGCCGGGCGCACTCGGCCTCGCGCACGCCGCCGAACACCTCGACCCAGTGGTTCAGCCGCGGCTCGCGCACCACGTCGAACACGGAGCCGCAGGCGCCGGCCTTGGAGTCCCAGGCCCCGAACACCAGTCGCGGGATCCGGGCCAGCACCAGGGCCCCGGCGCACATGGCGCAGGGCTCCAGGGTCACCACGAGCGTGCAGTCGGCCAGGCGCCAGCCGTCCGCGTCCCCGGCTGCCCGGCGCGCGGCGGCCGCCTGCCGCAGGGCCAGCACCTCGGCGTGGGCGGTCGGATCGCCGGTGGCCTCCCGCTCGTTGCGGCCGGTCCCGAGGACGGTCCCGTCCGGGCCCACGACGACGGCCCCGATCGGGACGTCGGCCGTCTCCAGTGCCGCTCGGGCCTGGTCCAGGGCCAGGCCCATCCAGGCCAGTCGGGGATCGTGCTCACGGGTCATGGTCGCCGAGCCTATCCGCTGCCGGAGGTGGAGGCCGGACGGGTCGCGTCACGGCGCGGGACCGCGAGGAAGCAGGCGGCGGACAGCACCGCGCAGCCCAGCACGAATGCCGCCATCGGCAGCGGGTCGTGCTCCCCGCCGAGACCCACGAGCGGTGCGACGGCGGCACCCAGCAGGAACTGGAAGGCGCCCATGAAGGCGGAGGCGGTCCCGGCCGACGTCGGGACCGCCCGCATGGCCAGCGCGGAACCGTTGCCGAGTACCAGGCCCATGGAGGAGGTCAGCAGGAACATGGAGACCAGCGTCGGGACGGCGGGCGTGCCTGCCAGGACGGCGGCGAACAGGCCGCCGGCGGCGGCCAGCATCACGGCCACACCCACCGCGAGGACGCGGCGGACCGGGAATCGGCCGACCAGTCGGATGTTGAGGGCGCCGGCCGCCATGATGCCCACCGAGTTCACGCCGAACGCGATCGAGTACTCCAGGGAGCTCAGGCCCACCACGTTCTGCAGCACGAAGGGGGAGGCGGACACGTAGGAGAACAGGGCGCCGAAGCCGAGCGCGAAGACCAGGGTGGCGGAGACGTACCCGCGGTGACGCACCACGGTTCCGGCGTGGGCCATCAGGGTCCGCAGCCCGCCCTCGTGCCGGCGCCCAACGGGAAGTGTCTCGCGGATGGAGGTGGCCACCCCGATCGCCATGACGGCCACGAGCGCCGTGATCACCCAGAACACCCCGCGCCAGTCCGTGACCTCCAGGATGAGTCCGCCGCCGAGCGGCGCGAGGACGGGCATGATTCCGCCGATCACCATCATCAGGCTCATGAGCTGCGCGGTGGCCGGCCCGCGCGTGGTGTCGGTGATGATGGCGCGGGAGAGCACGACGCCGGCCGCACCGGTGAAGCCCTGGAGGAACCGGGCGATGACCAGGACGGTGACGTCGGGTGCCAGTGCGCAGGCGATACCCGCCAGCAGGCAGGCCACGGTGCCGATCAGCAGGGGCCCTCTCCGGCCGGTGGAATCGGACAGCGGCCCGATCACGAGCTGGCCGGCTGCGAGTCCGAGCATGAAGGACGTCAGCGTCAACTGCACGCCGGAGGCCGTGGTGCCCAGGTCCCCGGCGATATCCGGGAAGGCGGGTAGGTACATGTCCGTGGCCAACGGGGAGACGGCGGAGAGCAGGGCCAGCAGGCCGACCAGCAGCACCGTGGGCGGCTGACTGCCGGGGACCGCTGCGGGCGGGCCACCGGTGGCTGGAGGGCGCTCGGGCACACGGCTCCTTCGGGGTAGGTCGGACGGGGGGGTGACACCCCATTCTCTCAACTGCCGCCGGGGCTGGCCGGTAGGGTTGGTCACATGCGCGTACAGCTCGTTGAACATCCGCTCGTCAGCCACAAATTGACGGTGCTCCGCAAGAAGGAGACGCCCTCGATGATCTTCCGTCAGCTGACGGAGGAGCTCGTCATGCTGCTGGCCTACGAGGCCACCCGCGATGTGAAGGTCGAGCCGGTGCAGATCGAGACCCCGGTGGCGCCCATGACCGGGGTGGCGCTGGCCAAGCCGACCCCGCTCGTGGTGCCCATCCTGCGGGCCGGGCTGGGCATGCTGGAGGGCATGGTCCGGATGGCGCCGAGCGCCGAGGTGGGCTTCCTGGGCATGGCCCGCAACGAGGAGACCCTGGACATCGTCACCTATGCGGAGCGGTTGCCCGCTGACCTGACGGACCGCCACGTGTTCCTCCTGGACCCCATGCTGGCCACCGGCGGCACCCTGGTCGAGGCCGTGCGGTTCATGTACGCCCGGGGTGCCCGCCGCGTCACCTGCATCTGCCTGCTCGGTGCCCCGGAGGGCATCGCGCGCCTGGAGAAGGAGCTCGCGGAGGTGGAAGTGGACCTCTACCTGGCGGCCATCGACGAGCGTCTGGACGAGCACTCCTACATCGTGCCCGGGCTCGGCGACGCCGGCGACAGGTTGTACGGTCTGGCCGACTGAGACCTGGCGGGCCCCCACTGGGTCCGTCTGTCATAAAAGTGCGCGGGGCGCGCGTTGGCAGTAGTTTGCCCCAAAGTGCCGGAATGGATGCTTCAGAACCCCGATTCGGCGTGATCTTCGTCACGAAACGCGGTGTTCGTCTCGCATGGTGAGACGCGCGTCCCATTGTTACTTGCGAGAAACGAATGTGACGCTAGATCGTTGTCATATGAACTACCGCGACTCGGCTGTTCCTCCGGGGACAGCGACCGGCCGGCGATGGTGCCGACGGTCCAGCCGAGCCCACTCCCGTCCGGGGTGTCTGTAGCGGGGACGGCTGTGATCCGGCCTGACCCGCCACCTACGCCTTCAGACCGGCACTGACGCAAGGATTCATCACTATGACCATCAGCCCCCAGGGATACGTCCACATCTCGGTCCGCAACGCCCAGCGACGCGCGGCACGGGTCCGCAGTTACCGTGAGCAGGGCGGTACCTATGGGCGGCCGGCCGAGCGGCAGCTCCACCCGGTCCAGAACGAGACGGTGGAAGCCGAGGAGCCGATGCAGATCGACCCGCAGACCGCGCCGATGCCGGTCCTGGCGCCCAACGGGATCCCCGGCCCGCAGGCGGTGTCCACCGACACCGAGGCCCGCGGCTTCGTGATCTACGTGGGCATGGATGAGTCCGCGGCCTCCGCCGCCGGGACGTCCCTCACGCGCCTGGCCAACGAGCTGCGCCACTACGTGGAGTCGCTGGTGCCCGGTTCGCAGTCCGCTGCCGCCGTGGCCATCGCCCCGGCCGGCGCCCCCGGCTCGGACCTCGAGGTGGTCCGCCAGGTCCTCGGCGACCCGACCATCCAGCAGGGCACCCGCCCGGACCTCTTGCAGGCTCCCGCGCCCGTCTCGACCCGCCAGCCCGGCGTCCTGATCGACCTGGCACGCCGCGAGGTCCAGCTGGACGGCGAGGGGCTGAACCTCACCTACAAGGAGTTCGAGCTGCTGAACTACCTCGTGGAGAACGGCGGACGCACGGTGGGCCGCGACGAGCTGCTGGAATCCCTGTGGAAGAACTCCGATGAGGTGCCGAACGAGCGCACCATCGACGTCCACATCCGCCGCCTGCGCTCCAAGCTGGGCCGCCTCTCCGGCACCGTCCGGACCGTGCGCGGCCAGGGCTACCGCTTCTACGAGCACCCCGAGGTCGTGGTCTGGGCGGCCCCCGAATACAGCATCTGAGCTCAGGTGATCGGACAGGCATGACCAGGGACAGCACGACGCCGGCCGGGCCGGGTTCCGCAGACTGCTCCGGCTCCTTCCTGGGGCCGGTGGACCTGACCGGGCTGGACGGGCTGTTCAGCACGCCGGAGAAGGACCTGGCCTTACGGGTCCGCGGCTTCGTGGACGAGCACATCCGCCCGAACATCGCCGACTGGTATGACCGGGCGGTGTTCCCCGCCGAGGTCATCCCGGAGCTGGGCCGGCTCGGGGTGCTGGGCATGCACCTGGACGGCTACGGCTGCGCCGGCCGCTCGGCGGTGGAGTACGGGCTGGCCGCCCAGGAGCTCGAGGCCGGGGACTCCGGACTGCGGACCTTCGTCTCCGTGCAGGGCTCCCTGGCGATGTCCGCGATCCACAAGCACGGCTCCGAGGAGCAGAAGAACCAATGGCTGCCGGCCATGGCCGTCGGGGAGGCGATCGGCTGTTTCGGGCTGACCGAGCCCACCGCCGGCTCCGATCCGGCCTCCATGCTGACCCGCGCGAAGCGGGAGCCGAACGGGGACTGGGTGCTCAGCGGCACCAAGCGGTGGATCGGACTGGCGAACCTGGCCGACGTGGCGATCATCTGGGCCCAGACCGCGGACCACGGCACCGGCCGCGGGGTCCGCGGCTTCGTGGTCCCCACGGGCACCCCCGGCTTCCGGACCGAGGTGATCTCCCAGAAGCTGTCCATGCGGGCCTCCGTGCAGTGTGAGATCCACCTGGAGGAGGTCCGGCTGCCGGCTGACGCGATCCTGCCGGCCGACTCGGCGGTCGGCCTGAAGGGCCCGTTCGCGTGCCTGAACGAGGCCCGGTACGGGATCATCTGGGGCGTGATGGGTGCGGCCCGCGACAGTTTCAATGCCGTGCTGGACTACTCCGCGACCCGGATGCAGTTCGGCGCCCCGCTGGCCGGCCTCCAGCTGACCCAGGCGAAGCTGGCGGACATGGCGGTGGCCATCAACAAGGGCTACCTGCTGGCGCACCAGATCGGCCGGGTCAAGGACGGCATCCTGCCCGGTGTGCTCACCCCGGCCATGATCTCCACCGGAAAGCTGGACAACTGCCGGGTGGCCATCGGGATCGCCCGGGACGCCCGGCAGATGCTCGGCGGCAACGGCATCACCCTGGACCACTCGCCGCTGCGGCATGCCAACAACCTGGAATCGGTGCGCACCTATGAGGGCAGCGACGAGGTCCACCAACTCACCATCGGCCGGGCCCTCACCGGTCTCGGGGCCTTCACCGCCGGCTGAGCGGGCCGCCGGGCCGCCGGGAAGGCCACGTACGCTGGGACCATGCCTGCCGACGTCGTACCCCCGTCACGCCCCGACACCTCGGGTGAGAAGACGCTGATCATCCTGCGTCACGCCAAATCGGACTGGCCCCTCGGGGTGCCGGACCATGACCGCCCGCTCGGCGGGCGCGGCACCCGGGAGGCGCCCGAGGCCGGGAGGTGGCTGGTGCGGCAGAGCCTGTACCCCGAGATGATCCTCTGCTCGGATGCCGTGCGCACCCGCCAGACCTGCACGTGGGTGTGCAACGAGCTGGGGGAGAAGGCGCCGACGCCCTACCTGGACTCGCGGCTCTATGACGCCGACGCCGCCCGCGCCCTGGCCGTGATCAACGAGACCGAGGAGCAGGTGCGCACCCTGATGGTGATCGGGCACATGCCCTGGGTCCAGGACCTCGGGATGCGTCTCGCCTCCGTGGACTCGGATGAGGAGGCGGTGGTGAGCATGGCCGAGCGCTATCCCACCCTGGGGCTGCAGGTCTTCCGGATCCCGGGCGAGTGGGCCGCCCTGGACGGCCGCGATGCGCGGATGACTCACTTCACCGTGCCGCGGCCCTAGCCCGCCTCCCGTCCCCGCCGGCTCAGGTCTTCGCGTCCTGGCGGGGCACGACCACCCGGCGGATGATCAACAGGACGGCCGCGGTCACGGGGATGGCGACGAGGGCGCCGATCAGCCCGAGCAGCGTGCCGCCCACCAGCGCGCCGATCACCACGAGCGCGCCGGGGATGGAGATGGCCCGGCTCATCACCCGCGGCGTCAGCAGGTAGGCCTCCACCTGCATGTAGACCAGGTACGCGATCGCGAAGACGATCGCGGAGGCCGGGTCCACGAAGAGGGCGAAGAAGCTGCCGATCACCCAGAACAGGACCGTGCCCACGAGCGGGATGATGGTGATGCAGAAGGCCGTGACGGCCATGAGGGCCGGGAAGGCCAGTCCCAGGACCAGGTGGAGGATGAAGACCACTACGGCGTTGAACAGGGCGAGGACGACCATGCCCGCGAGGTAGGCACCCACGGACTGGGTGATCTCCTCCGTGAGGTCCTCGATCCCCGGCCGGTTCCGCGCGGGGGCCAGGCGGTAGAGGGCCCGTTTCATCGACCGCAGCGAGGCGAGGAAGTACAGGGCGAGGACGAGGATGATCAGCGCCCCGGAGACCCCGTTGGCGATCCCCACGCCGGCCTGCAGGGCCCCGCCGCCGATCATGGCCAGGCTGTTGGGATCGGTCAGGAAGCCCTCGACCTGGGCGGTGAGCGTGCCCAGGCCCTCTCCGAAGATCTCCTCCAGGCGGGCGAAGAGCGGAGAGGTCATGAAGTCGTCCACCATGCCGGGGATGCCCTGGACGAAGTTGGCGACCTGCTGCACCACGGTGGGCACGATCAGCCAGAGCACCCCGGCGATCGTCAGCAGGAAGGCGAGCACGGTGATGGTGATGCCCCACGGGCGCGCGAGGCCGCGGCGCTCCATGACACGGACCGCCGGATCGAGGGCGAGTGCCAGGAACAGGGCCAACAGGATGTACACCAGGACCGTGCTCAGGGACGTCAGGGCCGCCCCGAGCAGGATCGCGGCCAGGCCACCGAGGGTGAGGACGAAGCCGAAGCCGAAGGGGTGGCCCACGGCGTCCAGCGCCGCCCTCAGCTTCGAGCGGGTGCTGCCGCGGTCGGCGCGCGGCGCCGGGGGTGTCGGGATCGCCGCGGCTGGGGAGGCCGGAGAGGCCTCCGCCCGGGCAGGGGACTGGACGTCCGGACTCTCGTCGGGGTCGAGGGGGTCTTCGGTGGCCATGGTCACCATTGTGTGCGAATCACCGGGCCCTGTCTTCCACGGCGCCACAGTGTTCCTGCCGAGCCACAGTGTTCCTGCCGAGCCACAGTGATTTTCGCTGTGGCGCGGCAGGATCCGTGGGGCGGTGGGCGTCCCGACAACGGGCGGCCATGATGGACGTCAGGAGCGATAGGAGTGATGAGATGACAGACCACCACCATGAGGCCGCGGGCGAGATCCCGGACGTGTCCTTGACGGCCGCCAGCCGGTTCGTGGCCGGAACCGGATTCGAGATCGAGGAGGTCACGCCCACCTCGGTGACCGGCCACGCCGACTTCGGGCCGGACCAGCACACGCCGTGGGGCGTGGTCCACGGCGGTGTCTACACCACCATCGTGGAGAGCGCCGGCAGCGTCGGGGCCAGCCGGGCCGTGCTGGAGCAGGGCAAGTTCGCGGTGGGCGTGCACAACGCCACCGACTTCCTGCGTCCGAGCAGCGGCGGCCGGGCCCTGGTCCGGGCCACCGCCCTGCACCAGGGCCGCACCCAACAGCTCTGGGAGGTCATCATCACCGCCGCCGAGGGCGGCAAGGTCCTGGCCCGGGGGCAGCTGCGGCTGCAGAACGTGCCGCTGCCGGCCACGGGGGAGGAACGGTGAGCGCCGCCCCGCGGCAGAACCAGGAGAACCGGGAGAACCAGCAGACCCGGGAGACCGTGGTCCGCTGGGAGGACACCGCTGAGGCCATGGCGGCGCTGCCTGAACTGGCGGGCCTCGAGTTCCTGCGCCGCATGATCTCGGGGGACCTGCCGGGCCCGCCGATCTCCGGCCACGTCCGGATGGACCTCGTGGCGGCGGAGGAGGGCAGGGTGGTCTTCCGGTGCGAGCCCGATGAGTCCCACTACAACCCCATCGGGGCCGTGCACGGGGGACTGATGTGCACCGTCCTGGATTCGGCGCTCGGCTGTGCCGCCCACTCCACCCTGCCCGCCGGCATGGGGTACACCTCCATCGACCTCACCGTGAACTACCTGCGACCCGTCCGGGCGGACAGCGGGCCGCTGACCTGCACGGGAACCGTGATCAAGCCCGGTCGACGGGTGGTGTTCGCCGAGGCCGAGATGGTGGATGCCGCAGGGAGGGCCGTGGCCACCGCGACCGGTTCCCTGCTGGTGTTCCCGATCGGACCCGACGCCGCCTGAGGGGCGCGTTGCAGCAGAAGGACGGCCCCACCCCGCCGGCTGGCGGGGTGGGGCCGTTGCTCCGGTGGATCAGTGACCCACCCGGGTGGGTCAGCTGCTCAGTTGCTCAGTCCTGCGGCAGCTGGTCGTACCCGTAGAGCACCTTGGCCACCTCGGCGCGGGTGATCGGCTGATCCGGGCGGAACTCGCCGGTGCTGTACCCGATCACCAGTTCCTCGGCGGTGAGCCAGGAGATGGCCTCCTGGTGGGGGTTGCCTGACGGCACGTCCGAGAAGACGGGCGCGGTGCCGTCCGCCGGTTCCGGCGTCGCGGTGCGGTAGAGGAACGAGGCGAACTCCCCGCGCGTCACCTCGCGGGTCGGTTTGAAGGTGCCATCCGCGTAGCCCTGGGTGATGTCCAGGGCCTGGGCCCAGGAGATCGCGTCATAGAACTCGTGGTCCTGCCGGATGTCGGGGAAGGAGGTGCCGTCCTCGACGGGCTCCTCGCCCCAGTACCGGTACAGGAACGCCAGCGACTCACCGCGGGTGATGTCCCGGCGGATGCCGTAGCTGCCGTCCGCGTAGCCCACGGACAGGCCGGTCAGCTGCATCCACCGCACCGGCTGGTAGTACCAGGTCTCCTGATCGGTGTTGTCCGTGAAGTCGGCGGGCTCCTCGGCGGGATCCTGGCACTCGAAGCTCGCGGCGTCCTCCGGGTCGCCCTCGGTGTAGACGGCGACCTCGGGATAGGCGCACAGCGGGCGGCTGCGGTCCGTGGACCAGTCCGCGGGCAGGGCGGCGTTGCCCGGGTTGACCCAGGCCTTCAGGCTGTCCGGCTGCTGGCCGGCCTCCACCCAGTCCACGAGAGCGGCCAGCGAGTCGTGCTGGTCGGTCGCCGGTCCGCCGGAGACGTGGTCCATGCCCGGCACCTCGTAGTACTGCACGAAGTCGGAGGCGTCCCCGCCGTGGGCGGCCTCGAGGTCCCGGTACCAGGCGGCGGTGTCCTCCATGGAGAACACCCCGTCCGAGGCGCCGTGGATCACCATCATCTTGCCGCCGGAGGCCTTCAGGTCCTGGTACTCCAGGTCCGGAGGCGTCATGAACTCCATGGCGCTCTCGGTGTAGAGACCTGAGGTGGCGTAGATGGAGGCGTTCGCCTCGTCGATGTCCAGGTCCAGGACGAAGTCCCGGAGGCCGTCCATCGGCGGTGCGTAGGGCGGAGCCGAGAAGACGTACCCGACGGCCGTGGAGTCCAGCTGGATCGGGGCGAAGAACTTCCAGAAGCCCCAGCCGCCGCTGACCAGTCCCGGATCGTAGGCGAAGGAGCTGTAGATCTCCTCACCCTCGGAGGTGGTGGCGCCGGCGAAGACCTTCGTGACGACCCCCTTCTGGTCCTCACTCAGGCAGGTTCCGTCCCGGTCCGCCTCGCAGGTGGGCACGTGCTCGGCCACGGAGAAGGTCTCCTGGCAGCCCGCGCTGTCCTGGACCATGCCGTCCTCGAGGCCGTCCAGCCCGTCGCACTGCGCCAGGATGGCCGTGGCCAGCACGGTCCGCTCATCCGGGGTCAACGCCGTGTTCAGGTCCGCACTGGTGGCCACCGAGTCCCACTGCTGGGCGCCCCAGAGCTGGGCGGTGGCGGCCTGCGGCAGGTTGAAGCCGGGGGCCAGGGCCAGGAACCCGTCGTAGTCGTCCGTGTAGCGGGAGGCACCGATCATGGTGTGCCGTCCGCCGTTGGACCCGCCGGTCATGTAGGAGAACTCCGGGCCCTCGCCATAGCGTTCCGTGACCAGCGCCTTGGCCATGGGGGTCAGGGTGCCGACGGCCTGATAGCCGTAGTCGAGTCGCGCCTGCGGGTCCAGCCCGAAGGACGGGTTCTGGCTGCCGGTGTGGCCCGCATCCGAGCTGATCACGGCCATGCCCATCTGCAGGCCGCTCTCGCCGCCGCCGACACCGCCGGTCGCCGTCGCCACGCTCCCGTCCATGCCGCCGTTGGCCTGGTAGAGGTACTGGCCGCTCCAGTCGGCGGGCAGGCGCATCTCGAAGCCGATCGCATACCTCTGACCGTCGACCTCGGAGGTGCGCTCGTTCATGTGGCCCGTGACGAGGCAGTGCTCGCCGATGGGAGCTCCCCGGTTGGTCAGTTCGCCGGCCGGGACGGTCTCGGCCTCGGTGATGACGGTGGACTCGAAGTCGAAGGTGGCCAGGTCCGCGCATTCGGCCGGGTCGGGAGCCGGGGAGGAGGCCGGCTGCCCGGAGGCCAGGGCCGGCGCGGCACCGGCGAGCGTCAGGGCGAGGACGGCGACGCCGGCCAGCAGGCCGGTGCGGCCGCGGCGCCTGAGGCGCGGTGTGGGTTCGCTGCTCATCTCAACACCTGCCCTGGGGCCGGAGGCTGAGCCTTCGGTGACTGGTGGGTCGTGCGGGAACAAGACGGTGTTTCACGGTGATGTCCTTTCACGGGGGACCGCCTCTGCGCCAGGAATTGCGATGGCGTGATGCGTGTCACATCAAGGCGATGTCGTCATGCTAGGACACTCCGTTGTGGTCCACAACGGTCGGTGACGTCAATGAAGCGGTCGAGTCTGGATGAGGCCGGATGAGGCCGGACGAGACCGGATGGGTCTGAAGGAGGCCACGCCGGTTTCATTCTGCGCGCAGCCACAGCGTTCCTGCCGAGCCACAGCGATAAACACTGTGGCTCGGCAGGATCGGTGTGGAGGCCAGGATCGTCCTGGAGGCGTGAGGGAACGCAACAAAAAACCCGGACCGAAGTCCGGGTCTGTGTGGCCTGCTGGCCTGTGGTGCGCCCTAAGGGATTCGAACCCCTGACCTTCTGTTCCGTAGACAGACGCTCTATCCAGCTGAGCTAAGGGCGCATCGGCCGCGATCGGCCTTGAAAGACTATACCGGTCCACCTGCTGTTCACCAAATCATCCGCCGCGCCGCATCAGGCCGGGCCGGGCTGGCCCACCGCGGGAGGCGCGCCGCGCGTAGGAGGTGCGTGGCCGGCGTCGTGCCCCGGGGGTTGCGCGGGTGGATGTCAGGTGACGTCACCGGGAAATCCACGGAAAGTCCGTGGGTAGAATGGCTGGCGGAGACGGTGTACGCACAATGGGGTGCCGGCCGGCCACGGCCGCATTCCCCTGTGCCCAACCGGAATGCACCCGCAACCCAATGGAGGGAACCCTCATGGCCAACAACTCCTCACTCGCGTTCGCAGATCGCGCCGTGGCGGAAGCGCCGACCAGCTACGGCAAGCTGCTCGACTGGGTGAAGGAGGTTGCCGAGCTCACGGAGCCGGACTCCGTGTATTGGGTGGACGGCTCCCAGGAGGAGTATGACCGCCTCGCCGGGGAACTGGTGCAGGCCGGAACCTTCGTCAAGCTCGCCGAGGACAAGTTCCCGAACTCATACGCCGCCTTCTCGGACCCTGCCGACGTGGCCCGCGTGGAGGACCGGACGTTCATCTGCTCCGAGAAGGAGGAGGACGCCGGCTTCACCAACAACTGGATGGACCCCTCCGAGATGAAGGGCATCCTGAGCGAGACCTTCAAGGGCTCCATGCACGGGCGCACCATGTACGTCATCCCCTTCGTCATGGGCCACCTGGAGGCCGACGACCCGAAGTTCGGGGTCGAGATCACGGATTCCGCCTACGTGGTGAACTCCATGCGCATCATGGCCCGGATCGGCACCGACGTGCTGCAGAAGATGGAGGAGACCCAGGCCTTCTTCGTCCCGGCCCTGCACTCCGTGGGCGCCCCGCTGGAGGAGGGCGAGGCCGATGTGGCCTGGCCGTGCAACGAGACCAAGTGGATCGTGCACTTCCCCGAGGAGCGCTCCATCTGGTCCTACGGCTCCGGCTACGGCGGCAACGCCCTGCTGGGCAAGAAGTGCTACGCCCTGCGCATCGCCTCGGTGATGGCCCGGGACGAGGGCTGGCTGGCCGAGCACATGCTGATCCTGAAGCTGACCAACCCGGCGGGCAAGTCCTACACGATCTCCGGCGCCTTCCCCTCGGCCTGCGGCAAGACCAACCTCGCGCTGATCGACCCGACGATCGAGGGCTGGAAGGCCGAGACCCTCGGCGATGACATCACCTGGATCCGACCCGGCAAGGACGGGGAGTTCCGGGTGGTCAACCCCGAGTCCGGCTACTTCGGCGTGGCACCGGGCACCGGTTGGTCCACCAACCCGAACGCCATGAAGGCGATCGCGAAGGGCAACTCGATCTTCACCAACGTGGCCCTCACGGATGACGGCGGCGTGTGGTGGGAGGGCATGACGGACGAGGTCCCGGCCCACCTGACGGATTGGCGGGGCAATGACTGGACCCCCGAGTCCGGTACCCCGGCGGCGCACCCGAACTCGCGCTTCTGCACCCCGATCGACCAGACGGAGATGCTCGCGGACGAATACCACGAGCCCAACGGGGTCAAGCTGGACGCGATCCTCTTCGGCGGCCGCCGCAAGACGACCATCCCGCTGGTGACCGAGTCCTTCGACTGGGAGGACGGCATCTTCAAGGGCGCCACCCTGTCCTCGGAGACCACGGCCGCCGCCGCCGGCGCCGTGGGCGTGGTCCGCCGCGACCCGATGGCCATGCTGCCCTTCATCGGCTACGACGCGGGCGACTACCTGGAGCACTGGGTGAAGGTCTCCGGTGAGGTCGACCAGGCCAAGCTGCCGCGGATCTACCTCGTCAACTGGTTCCGCCGCAACCGGGATGGCGGCTTCGCCTGGCCCGGCTTCGGGGAGAACTCCCGCGTGCTCAAGTGGGTCGTGGAGCGTCTTGAGGGTACCGCCGAGGCGGTGGAGACGGCCATCGGGCGCGTCCCCACCCCGGAGGCGCTGGACCTGAGCGGCCTGGACCTCTCGGACGCGGACCTCGAGGACGCCCTGCGGGTGGACCCCGAGGAGTGGAAGGACGAGGTGGCCTCCATTGAGGAGTGGTTCGCCCGCTTCGGAGCCTCCCTGCCCGCCTCGATCGCCGGCCAGTTGGACGGGCTGAAGGAGCGCGTCCACCAGGCCTGATCGGCCCAGGTCGCACCCTGCGCGCCGCCGCCCGGTACCCCGCTGGTACCGGGCGGCGGCGTTTAACGGCTCGGGGCCGGCGTCGGGAAGGGGGATTCCCGACGCCGGCCCCGGGGCTCGGCGAGATGGTGCGGCTGGGGTGCGCGGCGGCCGAGGTGGCCGCCGCCCCCGGCTCAGGCGGCCAGCCAGAGGTCCGGGCCGAAGACCTCGTAGTGGATGTCCGTGGCGGGGATGCCGGCGGCGATCGCCTGGGAGCGGACGGCCTTCATGAAAGGCAGCGGCCCGCAGAGGTAGAGCTTGGCGTTGGCCGGCAGCTCGATGTGCCCGAGGTCCATGAAGCCCTGGCGCGCTGCCAGCTCCTCGGCGGCGCCGGCGGTGTCCTCCAGCCAGAGGGCCAGGTCCGCGTTCGGCAGGGCGGCGAGCGACTCGCGCATCTGCTCCTTCAGGGCCCAGTCCTGCTCGGTGCGTTCGGCGTGCAGCACGAGCACCTGGCGGTCCGAGGCCTCCTGGGCCAGGGTCTGCAGCGCCGAGGCGCTCGGGGTGCAGCCGATGCCGGCGGTGGCCAGGACGATCGGGCCGCCGGAGCTGTCCAGGGTGATGTCCCCGTAGGGGTTGGACAGCTCGACGACGTCACCCACGGTGATGTGCGCGTGCAGGTGGGGGGACACCTCGCCGCCCTCATCCAGCTTGGTGGTGAACACGCGCGAGGTGGTGGAGGTCGCGTCCTCGGACAGGGAGTACTGGCGGCACTGGCGCAGCCCGTCCTCCAGCTTCACGCGCACGGAGACGAACTGACCGGGGCGGCCCGCGGTGGCCGGGGTGTCATCGGCGGGTTCGAAGCGGAAGGTGATGCTGCCACGGCCGGCGGCCTCCTTGGCCACGAGGCGCCAGGGGGTCCAGACCTGGTCATTGGCCTGCTGGGCGTAGAGGCCCTTCTCGATCTTGATCAGGGCGTCCGCCATGAGCCAGTAGACCTCGGTCCAGGCGGCGGCCACCTCCGCGGTGACGGCTTCGCCCAGGATCTCCACGATCGCCGCGAAGAGGTGCTCGTAGACGATCTGGTACTGCTCCTCGACGATGCCCAGGGAGGTGTGCTTGTGGGCGATCCGGGACAGGACCTGCTCCGGAAGGGTGTCCGGGTGATCGAGCAGGTGCTGGGCGAAATGCACGATCGCGCCGGCCAGGGCCTTCTGCTGGGTGGCGTTGCTCTGGTTGGCACGGCTGAAGAGTCCATCGAGCAGCTCAGGACGTGCCTCGAACATGCGCGCGTAGAACCTCGGGGTGATCTGTTCGTCCATGTGTGCGGCGACCACGGGAAGCGTGGCCTCGATGACGGGGCGGGCGGTGTCCGAGAGCATGGAGTGACTCCTTCGTCTGCGATACTTGCATTGGGTATGCAAGATTTATGATCTCAGTTCTACACGCTGTAGAACTCGAGGGCAAGTCGACGGGCCCCGGCAGGTCGGGGAGGGGTCAGCGCGCGGGGAGGGAGGGCATCGGCAACCGGACCACGGCGTCGGAACCGGTGAGCTCTGCCACGGTGGTGCCGTCCAGCTCCGCGTAGAACGCCTCGCGGGCCCGGGCCAGGGAGCGGCGCAGCCGGCAGCCCTCTACCAGGGGGCAGGCGTGACCGTCCGGGGAGTCCTGTCCGGTGCAGTCCACGATGTCGGTCTGCGTGTCGAGGTCACGCAGCAGCGCCCCGATCGACAGGGCGAGCCCCGCCTCCGTGATCCGCGCGCCGCCGTTCCGGCCCCGGGTCACGTCCAGCGCCCCGCGCCGCTTCAGCTCCAGGATGGCCTTGCTCACGTGGTTGTACGGGGTGCCGACCGCGTCGGCGATGTCCCGGCCCGTCATCTGACGGTCGGGTCGGGCACCCAGGATCATGAGGGTGCGCAGGCAGACGTCGCCGAACGCATTGAGTTTCACGGTGCCATTGTCCCAGACGGCCGCTCCGGCACCGGCGGTGGGCGGCCGGGTCCTCCACAGGGCCCGACGACGGCCGCCGGCTCCACCGTGCGGCCCGCCGGACGCATGGGGTGTCCGTGGGGGCTGGAATACTGGCGCCATGATGCAGAACGAGACCGATCCTGGCACCAACACCGGCACCGACGGGGGCCGGGCCGAGTTGCGGGCGGAGGCCCGGGAGATCCTGGGCCGGCTGGTGGGCCGCCAGGACGCGGACTTCCACCCCGGCCAGTTCGAGGCGATCGAGGCGCTGGTGGCGGACCGGCGCCGGGCCCTGGTGGTGCAGCGCACGGGCTGGGGCAAGTCCGCCGTGTACTTCGTGGCCTCCCTGCTCCTGCGGGTTCGCGGGGCGGGCCCCACGCTGATCGTCTCGCCGCTGCTGGCCCTGATGCGGGACCAGGTGGCGGCCGCCGCCCGGGCCGGGGTGCGCGCCGAGGCCATCAACTCGGCGAACCCGACCGACTGGGAGCGGATCCGCGAGCGGTTGGCGGAGGACTCGGTGGACGTCCTGCTGGTCTCCCCGGAGCGGCTCAACAACCCCCAGTTCCGGGACGTGCAGCTGCCTGACCTGATCCGCAGGACCGGCCTGCTGGTGGTGGACGAGGCGCACTGCATCTCGGACTGGGGCCACGACTTCCGGCCTGACTACCGGCGGATCCGGGACCTGATCGCCCAATTGCCGGGCTCTGGGGGCCGGTCGGTTCCGGTGCTCGCCACCACCGCCACGGCCAATGAGCGGGTGGTCCAGGACGTGGCCGAACAGCTCGGCGTGGACGGAGCCGGGGACGTCTTCGTCCTCCGCGGCCCGCTGGCCCGGTCCTCGCTGCGGCTGGGGGTGCTGCGCATGCCGAGTCCGGCCAGCCGGCTGGCCTGGCTCCTGACCCACCTGAGCTCCCTCCCGGGGTCCGGGATCGTCTATACGCTGACCGTCTCGGCCGCCGAGGACACGGCACGGGCGTTGCGGGACGCCGGCCACGAGGTGGCGTCCTACACCGGACGCACGGATCCGGAACAGCGGGCCGAGCTGGAGCAGGCGCTGAAGGAAAACCGGATCAAGGCGCTGATCGCCACCTCCGCGCTCGGCATGGGGTTCGACAAGCCGGACCTGGGCTTCGTGGTGCACTTCGGGGCGCCGAGCTCCCCGGTGGCCTACTACCAGCAGGTCGGCCGTGCGGGCCGGGCCACGGACCACGCCGATGTGCTGCTGCTGCCCGGCCCCGAGGACCGGGACATCTGGCGGTACTTCGCCACCACGTCCATGCCGGATGAGCACCGGGCCCGCGCCGTGCTGGGCGAACTGGAGGCCGCCGGCAAGCCCCTGTCCGTCCCGGCCCTGGAGACCCGGGTGGACCTGAAGCGGACCCCCTTGGAGCTGCTGCTCAAGGTCCTGGCCGTGGACGGAGCCGTGGAGCGCACCCAGGGCGGGTGGCAGCGCACCCGCGAGCCGTGGACCTATGACGGGGAGCGCTACGGCCGGGTGGCCCAGGCCCGGGTGGACGAGGAAAAGCTGATGCTGGACTACGAGAACACGTCCGGGTGCCGCATGGAGTTCCTCTCCCGGGTGCTGGACGATCCCGAGGCCGCCCCCTGCGGCCGGTGTGACAACTGTGCCGGCCCCTGGTTCCCCACCTCGATCGACGAATCCGCCAAGGGCAGCGCCTCGAAGGCCCTGGGCCGGGTCGGCGTGGAGATCGAGCCGCGGCGCAGCTGGCCCAGCGGCATGGACCGGCTGGGGGTCCCGCTCAAGGGGCGGATCCCGGAGGAGTCCCAGGTGCTGGAGGGCCGCGCGGTGGCACGGCTGACGGACCTGGGCTGGGGAGGGCGGCTGCGGACCCTGTTCGCGGAGACCGAGTCCGGAGTCCAGGACGCCCCCCTGGACCAGGACCTGTTGCAGGGGGCGGTCCAGGTCCTGGCGTCCTGGGAGTGGGCGGAACGGCCCATCGCCGTGGTGTCCGTGCCCTCCCGGTCCCGCCCGCAACTGGTGGGGTCCTTTGCCGAGGGCATCGCGAGGATCGGACAATTGCCGTACCTGGGCTCCCTGGAACTGGTGGACGGCGGCCCCCGCGGGGAGTCCGGCGGCAACAGCGCGTTCCGGCTGGCCGCGGTGTGGCAGATGTTCACCGTGCCGCAGGAGCTGGCCGCCCACCTGGGAGAGGCCCGCGAGGCCGGCCGGCACGGGCCGGTGCTGCTGCTGGATGACCGGGCGGAGAGCCGGTGGACCCTCACGGAGGCCGGCCGCGTGCTGCGAGAGGCGGGGGCCAGCGGTGTCCTGCCCTTCGTGCTGGCCCTGAACGGCTGAGCGGTTGAACGGGCGAGCGACTGAACGGCGGGGCCGGTCCGGAGGTAACTGCAGGACGGGGCGGGACAGGGGGCGAGGCTCCCGGCCCGGTAACGTGGTGCCATGGATCTCGACACCCTGCTCAACGTCGCCCTGGTCATGTTGTTCGTGCTCATCGGCGGCGTCTTCGCCGGCACGGAGATGGCGATCGTCAACCTGAGGCAGTCGCAGGTCCAGGCGATCGAGGACAGCGGGGCGCGGGGTGCCAAGACCGCGGCGCTGGTCCGGAATCCGAACCTCTTCCTCTCGGCCGTGCAGATCGGCGTCACCGTGGCCGGATTCTTCTCCTCGGCCTACGGCGCCTCAACCATCGCCCCGGACCTCGTCCCCGTGCTGGTGGGGTGGGGGGCCGGCGAACAGGCCGCCGGGACGGTGGCGCTGGTGGGCATGACCCTGGTGATCGCCTACCTGTCCCTGGTCTTCGGCGAGCTGGTGCCGAAGCGGCTGGCCATGCAGAACGCCGTGGGCTTCACCAAGGTCCTCGCCCCGCCACTGAATGCCTTCTCCGTGCTGATGCGGCCGGTCATCTGGCTGCTC
Source organism: Citricoccus sp. NPDC055426 (assembly GCF_040677445.1). Classification (NCBI taxonomy): domain Bacteria; kingdom Bacillati; phylum Actinomycetota; class Actinomycetes; order Micrococcales; family Micrococcaceae; genus Citricoccus; species Citricoccus sp. NPDC055426. The sequence goes on along the minus strand of NZ_JBFARZ010000003.1, from coordinate 12,903 downwards.
TCCGTCTCCACCAACGGGGTGGTCCGGCTCCTCGGCGGAGATCCGAAGGCACATCAGGAGGCGGTCTCAGCGGAGGAGATCCGGTCCATGGTCACCACCTCGGAGGCCCTGGAGGACACGGACCGGCACGTGCTGCAGTCCGTGTTCGACGCCGCCGAGCGCACCGTGGTGGAGGTCATGCGGCCCCGCCCGGAGGTGAACTTCCTCGATGGCGAGATCACAGTGGGCGAGGCCCTGCGTGAACTGGCCTCCCTGCCGAACTCCCGCTACCCCGTGACGGGCGAGGACACGGATGACGTGCTGGGCTTCATCCACATCCGGGACCTGCTGCGCATCGGGGACCACTCGCTCACCCTGGCCGGCATCGCCCGGGAGATCACGGTGCTGCCCGGAACAGTGGACGTGCTGCAGGCCCTGGGCCGCATGCGCTCCAGCGGCAACCAGATCGCCCTGGTGATCGACGAGTACGGCGGGACGGACGGGATCGTGACCCTCGAGGACCTGCTGGAGGAACTCGTCGGGGACATCTATGACGAGTTCGACGACGGCCTGGCGCCGGAGGACACCGCACTGCGGCAGGGGCAGGACGCCGAGGTGGACGGCGGGCTGATCCTGCAGGAACTCGTCCAGCAGACCGGGGTGGAGCTGCCGGATGACGGCTCCTACGAGACGGTCGGGGGCTTCGTCATGGCCCAGTTGGGGCGGGTGCCCGAGGAAGGGGACCGGATCGAGACCGAGGGCGCAAACCTGGAGGTCCTGGGCATGGACGGGCACCGGGTGAGTCGGGTCCGGGTCACCCGGGACACGGACCCGCAGGCGGATCCCGCCTGACCACACCCCTGATCACCCCCTCCTGATCACTTTGAGGGCAATGCCAACCAGTGCGTATTGCCCTCAAAGTGCAAGGAAGGGGGGCAGGCGGTCAGGGGTCAGGCGGTCTGGCGGACGAGCTCCAGGACGGTGTCGCGGACGGTGGCCATGGTGGCGGGGTCGTGGGCCTCGCCGTTGTAGCGCAGGAAGGGTTCGGTGTTGGAGGGGCGCAGGTTGAACCACCAGGTCCCGTCGGCGGCGGCGACGGTGGTGCCGTCCATGGTGTCCACGGTGACCTCCGCGCCGGCGAGCTGGGCGTCCGGCAGGCAGGCCTGACAGGTGGTGCTGGTCCCGCCGTCGGTCCGGCCGGCCTCGATCCACCCGTTGGCGAAGACCTCCAGCACCCGGTCCACCGCGGCGTCCTTGTCCTCGACCTCGGAGTTGATCTCCCCGGAGGCGGTGTACGGGTCGTACTCGGCGGCCAGTTCGGACAGCGGCCCGTCCTGGGCGCCCAGGGCCGCCAGCACGTGCATCGCGGCCAGCATGCCGGTGTCCGCGTTGAAGAAGTCCCGGAAGTAGTAGTGCGCGGAGTGCTCCCCGCCGAAGACCGCACCCTCGGAGGCCATCACGGCCTTGATGAAGGAGTGGCCCACCCGGGTCTTCACCGCCCGGCCCCCGGCGGCGGCCACCAGCTCGGGCACGGCCCGGGAGGTGATCAGGTTGTGAATGACCACCGGCTCGGCCTCGGGCGCCTGGATCACCCCGTTGACGGTGTCCCCGGCCTTGGCGCGGGCGATCTCCCGGCGGGCCACCAGACCGGTCACGGCCGAGGGCGAGACGGGGGCGCCGGTCTCGTCGATCACGAAGCACCGGTCGGCGTCCCCGTCGAAGGCCAGCCCGATGTCCGCCGAGTGGGCGAGCACCGCGGCCTGCAGGTCACGCAGGTTCTCCGGTTCCAGCGGGTTCGCCGGGTGGTTGGGGAAGGTCCCGTCCAGCTCGAAGTACAACGGCTCGATCTGCAGCGGCAGGCCCGCCAGCACGGTCTGGCCCAACACGGCCGGGGTGGTCATGCCGGCCATCCCGTTGCCGGCATCCACCACCACCTTCAGCGGACGGATCCCGGACAGGTCCACCAAAGAACGCAGGTACGCGGCATAACCGGCCAGCACGTCCTGCTCGGTCACCGCACCGGTAGCCGAGGCAACCGGCACCTCACCGGAGTCCAGATAGGACTGGGCCACGTCCCGGATCTGGAACAGGCCCGTGTCCGAGGAGACCGGCACCGCCCCGGCCTTCGCCATCTTCATCCCGTTGTAGGCGGCCGGGTTGTGGGAGGCGGTGAACACCACCCCGGCGGCCTGTTCCACCCCGCAGGCGTAGTAGAGCATGTCCGTGGACACCAGGCCCAGCATCACCACATCCGCCCCCCGGGCCGTGGCGCCCTCGGCGAAGGCCGCCGCGAAGCCCGGCGAGGAGGGACGCATGTCCCCGCCCACCAACACCCGGGACCCGGCCAGCCCCAGCACGTCCACGAACGCCGCCCCCACGGCCCGCACGGACGCCTCGGTGATGGACTCCCCGACGATGCCACGCACGTCATAGGCCTTGAAGGACTGGCTGAGATCAATTGGTGTGGTCACGGTCCCCCATCTTAGGACAGCCGCCCGCACGCCGGCCGAAGCTAGAGTCGAGGCCGTGGACACAGCAGCCGGGGGACCGTGGGCGGGGCATGTGCCCGGCACCCCCGGGTACCGCCGCCTGCTGCTGGGACTGTTCCTGGCCGGCGTCGCGACCTTCGCCCAGCTGTACTCGCCCCAGGGACTGCTGCCGCTGATCAGCGGCGATCTCGGCATCCCCGCCTCGGACGCGGCGCTGATGATCTCGCTCGCGACGCTCGGACTGGCCCTCGGCGTGATCCCGTGGTCCTACGCCGGCGACCGCCTCGGCCGCAAGCGGGCCATGGGGTGGGCCATCCTGGCCGCCTGCCTCTTCTCCCTGGCCGCCGCGGTGATGCCGGGGTTCGGCGGCGTCCTCGCCTTCCGCCTCCTCGAGGGTTTCGCCCTGGGCGGGGTCCCGGCCCTGGCGCTGGCCTACCTCAACGAGGAGGTCAACGCCGCCTCATCCGCCCTCGCCGCCGGCACGTACATCTCCGGCACCACCATCGGTGGACTCGCCGGCCGGCTCCTGGCCGTGCCCGTGGGGGAACTCCTCGGGTGGCGTGCCGGGCTGCTGGCCGTCACCGTGATCGCGGTGGCCTGTGCGACGGCCTTCCTCCTGCTCGTCCCGGCCGCCCGGGGGTTCATCCCGCATCGGACCTCACTACCCGGGGCCGTGCGGTCGTTGGCGGGCAACCTACGATCGCCCCTGCTGCTGCTCGTCTACGCCCAGGGGTTCCTGCTGATGGGCGGCTTCGTGGCCATGTACAACTTCCTGGGCTTCCACCTCGCCGAGGCGCCCTTCAACCTGCCGCTCTCGGTGGTCTCGCTGGTGTTCGTGGCCTACCTGGCGGGCACCTGGACCTCGCCGTTGGCCGGCCGGCTGGCCGGGCGTTTCGGACGGAAGCCGGTGCTGCTGGCGTGCATCGCCATCATGATCGCCGGGGTGCTGCTGACCCTCGTCCCGGTGCTTCCCGTGGTGCTGCTGGCCGCGATCGTCTTCACGGGCGGCTTCTTCGCGGCCCACGCCGTGGCCTCAGGCTGGGCGGGGGCCGCCGCCGTGGCGGGGCGGGCCCAGTCCGCCTCGCTCTACAACTTCGGCTACTACGCGGGGTCCAGCCTGTTCGGCTGGCTCGGCGGCGTGTTCCTGGCCGGGGCGGGGTGGCCGGGGACCGTGCTCATGACGGTGGCCCTCGCCCTGCTGGCCCTGGGCCTGGCCTGGTGCATCCGCAGCCCGCACGCCGGCACGTGATCCTCCACACATCGTCCCTCTCAGCAAACTCTCATACGTGCTGTCTACCCACGTCAGACGCGATGTACAGGACCAAAGACGGTTAGATGAGAGCGCTCTCATTCGCGGCTCATTCACCGCTCATGGGCCGTTGGTTCCATAGTTCCTGAGGCCGGCGGAACACCCCGAACGGTCACCGAGACACAGTGAGAGGCCCGCCATGACCATCGAGATCACGAACCCGACCAGCGCCATGACGATCATCGACACCGCTGGCACCACCTACCAGCGTGCCGAGCTGCCGACCCGCATCCAGGCCGCCTACACCACCCGCTTCGTGGGGGCCGCCCTGGAGGCCGACCGTTCCGCCTTCCACCTGGCCACCGGCCCCACCGTCACCCCGAAGGCGGGCGACGTGGTGGTGGCCCGCGTGTCCGAGATCCTCAACCACAAGCGGATCGAGACCCCGGAGTCCCGCAAGGCCATCCTCTTCCCGGACCACATCGTGATGCTGGCCTACGGCCACCGCTACGCCGCCGACCAGTTCCTGGCCCACGTCCCGGACTCGCTGGAGCCCTGCCACCTGGTGGCCGCGGGAGGCGTGGCCGGCACCGTCACCGAGCAGCACGCCAACATGGACGAGCCCACCCGGATCGAGCCCCTCGGCCTGCTGGCGGATGCCCAGGGCATCGTCAACCTCTCCCGCTTCGCCCCCTACTCCCTGAACCCGGTCCCGGCGATCGGTTCCTCGGAGCAGGAGCTGGCCGCTGCCCTGCCGGGCCGCCCCACCGTGATCGCGGTGCTGGGCACGTCCATGAACTCGGGCAAGTCCACCGCCATGGCCACCCTGGTCAACGGCCTCACCAACGCCGGTCTGACGGTCTCCGCCGGCAAGTCCACCGGCACCGGTGCCGGCAATGACCCGATGATCTACGTGGACGGCGGCGCCGCCAAGGTCCTGGACTTCACGGACTTCGGCTACCCCACCACCTTCAAGCTGGACTTCGAGCAGGTCCGGTCCCTGACCGTGAACCTGGTGGACGCCATGGCGGAGACGGACACGGACGTGGTGGTCGTGGAGATCGCCGACGGCGTCTACCAGGGCGAGACGGCCCGGCTGCTGCGCGATCCGCTCTTCCAGTGCGTGGTGGACCGCGTGGTCTTCGCTGCCGGTGACGCCCTGGGTGCCGTGGCCGGCGTCCGCGAGCTGCAGGACTCCGGGCTGGACGTGGCCGCGGTCTCCGGCGTGCTGACCTCCTCCCCGCTGGCGACAGCCGAGGCCAACCAGGTCCTGGCCTGCGCCGGGGTCCCGGTCATCGACACCTACGAGCTGACCGACGCCGCCGTGTCCTCCGCCCTGCTGCCCCGCTCCTGACAGCCTGACAGACTGACCCCGAGGTCCCCATGACCATCCACCCCACCCTGGAGGACATCCTGAACCCGGATCGCCCCACAGCACAGAGGCACGACGACGGCCGGGCTGGCTCCCAGCGCCGGTTCCGGCTCTCGGCGGAGCCCCAGGCCGGAGACGAACCCGGAGACGGTCTCGGGGGCGGTGTCGGGGACGAAGCCCTGGGTGCCGCCACCGACGCGGAGGATGAGGGCACCACCGAGGCCACCGGTGCGGGGGAGAAGATGCCGACCGTCTGGTCCGGCCGGCGCCGCTACCTGCTGGTGATCCTGTTCCTCCTGGGCGTCTTCCAGGCCGTCATGGCGCTGGTCATGTCCTTCGCCGTGGACTCCCTGCTGGGGATGCCGGCCCAGGTCAACGCCGCCCTGAACGCCGGGACCGCCCCGGACGGGAGCGCCCTGGACCCCGCGGCCGCCGCCGAGGCCGGCACCTATATCCCGTGGCTGCAGCTGTCCATCCTGGTGGTCGCCGTGCTCTCCATCTTCGGCGCCCGCTGGGGCGAGCGCGTGGTGGGGGAGGACCTCGGTCAGGACTACGTCTACGAACTGCGCCGCAAGCTGATCGGTACCACGCTGGCCGGTTCCGGCAACGCCTCGCTCGGGGTGACCATCACCCGTGCGTCCAACGACCTGACCGCTGTGCGCAACTGGGTCTCCCAGGGGATCGTCCCGCTGATGACCTCGCTGCCCCTGATCGTCGTGGTGCTCGGGGTGCTGGCGATCTCCAACTGGCAGGTGGGCCTGGCGGTGGGGGTCCCGATCGTGCTGCTGGGCCTGGCCGTGCCGCCCATGGCCAAGGCGACCTTCGTGCGCGCGAGGTATCTGCGCCGCCGTCGTGGCCGGATGTCCGCCCGGATCGCGGACACCGTGCGCGCCGGGGAGTCGATCCAGGCGGCCGGCGGGGTCAACCGCGAGCTCAATGCGCTGGACCGGGACTCGGGCAAGGTGGTCAACGCCGCCGTGGCCCGCGCCCGCATCACCGGCCTGGTCCGGGCCTCCGCCATCACGGCGGCCTCGCTGGCCACCGCAGCCGTGGTGGTGCTCGGCACCCTCGGGCTGATCGACACCGCCGGGGTGGCCTCCGCCATGACCCTGGTGGGCGTCATGTCCGCCCCGCTGGGGGACCTGGGCCGCGTGGTGGAGTACCGGCAGAACTACAAGGCGGCCCGCCGCATCCAGGCACCCCTGCTGGCACAGGCCGAGGTGCTGAGGCAGGCGGAGAAGGACCGTGAGGAGCACTGGAAGGACGTGGAGCGGGACCGCTCGAGCACCGGCCGCCACGGCCTGCGGATCCGCCGGATGGTGGTGCAGGGCCAGCGCGTGCCCATGCTCCAGGCCGCTGCCGGGGACGTCATCCACATCCAGTCCCATGACCCGGGCCGGATCCAGCCCTTCCTGCTGAACCTGCTGGCCGGGCAGAACACCGGTGCGGAGCCGGGGCAGCCCACACCCGCGCTGGACATGCTGGTGGACGGCTACGACTACACCCTGGCCCCGGGCCGCCAGCGGCGCAAGCTGCTCGGCCATGCCTCGGTGCGCGTGCCGCTGGAGCGCGGCACCGTGTCCCGCGCCATCGCCTACCGCAACCCGAAGGCCACGGAGGAGCAGACCCGGGAGGCCTTCGCCCGGGTGGGGCTGGACCGCGTGCTGAGCCAGTTCCCGAAGGGCGCGCAGACCCGGATCAAGAACGGCGGCCAGCCGCTGACCGGCTCCCAGGTGGCCCGGCTGAAGCTGGGCCGGGCGCTGCTGGAGGACCCGCCGTTGCTGGTCCTGGACGGGATCGACTCCGATCTGGATTCGGAGGGGATCCGCCTGCTGCGTGCCGAGCTGGAGGACTATCCAGGCGTGGTGCTGTTCACCTCGCAGAACCCCTCGCGGGTGGCCCCGGGCCACCGGGTCTGGACGGTCGACGCACCCTGAGGTAGTCGACCTAGACTGGAGACCATGGAATACCTCATTCCGCTGTTGATCATCGTGCTCGTGGCCGTGCTGGTCAGTGGCGTCGCGTGGCTGTACTCGCGCCGCTCCTCCGCCGGCGGGGGCCAGGCCTCCGGGCGTGCGGGCAGGCCGCGCCGTGGGTCCCTGGCCGGCCGCGTGAGCGCGGACAGCGCCCGGGCCGCCTCGACCCGGCTGGACCAGGACACCCACCGCGAGGTGTACCGCCTGATCGCGGCCGGCCGCACCGCCGAGGCGATCACCGCCTACCGCCGGAGCACCGGGGCCGGCACCTTCGAGGCGATGCTGGACGTCCAGGCGCTCGCCACCTACCCGCAGATCTGGGCCAAGCCCACCGCCGGTGGCACCGCCGCCGGTAGCTCGCTTCACCCCGGGGGAACGACGCCGGCCGCCCCCTCCTCCTCGGACGGTCCCGGTCCAGTGGGGGCCGGGGATGAGACTGCCGGCCAGGACACGGGGACTCCGGGGAAGACCGGGCCAGCCGGCCACCGGGTCCCATCGGGGGACATCGCCGACGGGACCGATCTGGTGGTCCCCGAGGACTGGCTGGGTGACCGTCTGCCCGCCGACCGTCCCTTCGAACTCGAGGTGGTGCGGGACGAGACCACGGTCCGCGTCTCCTCCGATGACCTGCCGCCGTTTCTGCGCGACCAGCTGACCGCCCTGGTGCGGGACGGCCGCGTGGAGGACGCCGCGCTGGAGCTCTCGGCCCATACGGTGCTCACGGCGGAGGAGGCCCTGCAGTTCCTGCACATCCTCCAGCGGGAACAGGGCCAGGACGACTGAGCCGACTGAGCCGACTGAACCGGCTGCCCGGACGCCGCTGACCGGCCCGGACACGGAAGAAGCCCGGGAACTCGAGGTTCCCGGGCTTCTCACACTGCGGAGACGGGGGGATTTGAACCCCCGGTCCAGCTTTCACCGGACCCTTCATTAGCAGTGAAGTCCATTCGGCCGCTCTGGCACGTCTCCACTGTCGCCATCGATGAGATGGTAACCCTGACATGCTAGCCGTCACAGGCCCCTGAGTTCAAAGCGAGCCTGCGGAGTGACTATCCCACGTCTCCCACGTCGCCGACGGTCTTCCACAGGAACTCCAGGGACCGCGCGTGCAGGGCGGCGGCCTGCCGGTTGTCCGAGGCCCCGGCATGGCCGCCGTCGAGGTCCTCGTGGAACCACACGTTCGGCACCCCCAGGTCCAGCATGCGGGCGGCCATCTTGCGGGCCTGCACCGGCCCCACGCGGTCATCCGAGGTGGCCGTCCACACGAGGAGGTCGGGATACCCGGTCCCCGGCCCGCCGCCGTCGCGCCCCTCGGCCGCACCCGCCACGGGGCGGTTCAGCAGCAGGTGGTACGGCGAGAAGGTGCGGATGAACTCCCACTCGGCCGGAACGTCCGGGTCGCCGTACTCGGCGATCCAGCTGTGGCCGGCGGACAGCACGGTGTACCGGCGCATGTCCAGCAGGGGCACCCCGCAGCTCAGGGCGCCGAACAGCTCCGGGTACAGGGTGGCCATGGCGCCCATCAGCAGCCCGCCGTTGGAGCGGCCGGTTGCGGCCAGGTGTGCGCGGTCCGTGACGCCGCGGCGCTGCAGGTCCCGGGCGATGGCGGCGAAGTCCTCGTAGGCGCGGTGGCGGTTCTGCTTCAGGGCGGCCCGGTGCCAGTCGGGGCCGTATTCGCCGCCGCCGCGGATGTTGGCGATGACGTGGATGCCCTGCCGGCCCCCGGGGTTGCGGCGGGTCAGCCAGCCGCGGCCGTAGACCCCGGAGTAGCCGGGCAGCTTCGAGGCGAGGAAGCCACCGTATCCGTCCATCAGCACCGGGTTGGCGCCGTCCAGTTCGAGGTCCGCGGGGCCGATCTGGAAGTACGGGACCCGCGTGCCGTCGTCGGACACCGCGAAGTGTTGGCGCACCTGGAGTCCCGTGGCGTCGAAGCGCTCCGGTCCGGTCCGCACGGTGACCAGCGCGGGCACGACGCCGGCCGGTACCGTCCCGGGGTCGGCCGCACCCAGGTGCGTCGGCAGGGTGGCGCGCAGCAGGGTCGGCGGCGTCAGGGCGCCGGTGGCGGTGATCCACAGGTCGTCGCCGCAGTCCGGGTCCTCGTCGTCAACCGCGGCCACGCCCAGCGTCAGGAACGGGTCGGCGGGGTTGGGGTTCTCCAGCATCAGGCGCCGGGTGGCGTCCAGGGCTGGCGTACGTACCGGGGCGGCGGTGCCGGACTCCGGGGCGGCCAGCGAGCTCTGCGGCAGTGCGTACACGGCCGAGGCCACGTCCTGCAGGACGGTCAGCACCAGGTGGGACGCGGTCCAGGTCCACGCGGACAGGGTGGTGCCGCCGGTGGGCAGGAAGGCCGGCCGCGGCTCCTCGGAGCCGTCCAGGAAGCCGTCCACGGTGCAGACCAGCAGCGAGCCGGCCGGGTGGGCCGCCCCGGGCAGCTCCCACTCGGACTTCAACAGGACGGTCAGCCACTGCCGGTGCACGTCCACCTCGGCGTCCAGCGGGACCTCGAGGCGCCGCCAGCCGGGGCGCTCGCCGTCGGTGCCGGGCAGGCTGCCGGGGAGGGGGCCGGAAGGGGTGCTGGACGAAGTGTCGGACGGGGTCCCCGGTCCTCCGTCCGGCTCGCGCAGCCACGTGGTGGAGTCGTAGAAGTCGATCGCGTCGATCGCCACCGTCCGCTCCCACCCGGGCGTGGAGTCGTGGCCGCCGAAGGCCGCCACGTGGTCCCGGTCCACCGTGAACACGGTCTCGGCGGTCTCCAGCGTCCCGCCCCGGTCCAGCACCCGCAGGGTCCGCGCGTAGGAGGACCGGGTGGCGTCCCCGCCCTCCGGATCCCCGCCCTCCGTGTCTGCGCCCTCGGCATCTGGGCCTGGGCCCGGGTCCGTCACGGTGCCTACCAGCAACCGGTCGCGGCTGATCCAGGAGACCTGCGTCTTGGCCACGGGCAGCTCGAAGCCGGCGGGCGCGGTGACGAACGAACGCGTGGTCAGGTCGAACTCCCGCACGGCCACGGCGTCGCCGCCGTCGGGGGAGAGGCTCAGCAGGGCGCGGTCCCAGTCCGGGCGCAGCAGCCGCGCGCCGGAGAACACCCAGTCCGTGCCCTCGGTCGCGGCGAGGGCGTCCACGTCCAGCAGGACCTCCCACTCCGGCTCGCCGGCCAGGTAGGGCTCCCACCGGGCGCGGCGCCACAGCCCGCGCGGGTGATCGCCGTCCCGCCAGAAGTTGTAGTACCAGTCGCCCCGCTTGCTCACGTGGGGGATGCGGTCCGGGGCGTCCAGGATGGCGGTGAGGTCCTGCTGCAGCTCCGCGAACCGGTCCGAGTCCAGGAGCGACTCCGTCCGGGCGTTCTGCCGGTGCACCCAGTCAAGTGGGTCCTGACCGTGGATGTCCTCGAGCCAGAGGAAGTCGTCATGGGGCTGGGAGTCAGGGCTGAGCGGCATCCTCCTATGCAATCACAGTGCGCCCACCGTGACCGTAGGCTGGGGCGGAGAGCGGCACGCCGCCAGCAGACTGTCAGCACACCGCCAGCATTCCGTCAGCACACCGAGAGCACTCCGTCAGCACACCCCGCCGAGAGGAACAGCGTATGACCGCCGTAGTGCCCGAGGGTGCGCCCGAGGAACGGTTCACCGTGGCCGTGGTGGGGGCCGGCCCGCGGGGGACCTCCTTCCTGGAGCGGCTGCTGGCCGCCATCGAGCAATCCTCCTCAGAGCAATCCGCCGCAGAGCCTGCCGCGGCGTCCGCCTCGGCGTCCGACTCGGCAGCTGCGGGGGAGCCCGGCCGCACGGCACCGCTGCTGGACGTCGTGGTGATCGACCCCCACGAGCCGGGGCCGGGGCACGTCTGGCGGGACGGGCAGTCCGAGCTGTTCCTGATGAACACGCCGGCCTTCTTCCCCACCGTGGCGGCGGCCGGCACCCCGGGGCTGAACCCCTCCTCGGCCGCCCTGACCTTCGACCAGTGGCGCATGGCCCACCCGGACCGGTCCCGGGTCCTGGACCGCACCGACTATCCGCCGCGGGCCGTCTACGGCCGGTACCTGGCCGAGATGTTCCGGGAGGTGACGTCCGCGCTGAAGGGGCGGGCCGGCGTCGGGCATCTGTCCTGGCGGCAGGCCGAGGTGGTGCACCTGGCACCGGCACCGGCACCGGGATCCCGCGAGTCCGGCCGGGCGACCCTGACCCTGGACGACGGGAGCACCGTGGCGGCGGACGCCGTGGTGCTGTGCGTGGGGCACGTCCCGGCCCGGCTGACGGCCGAGCAACGGCGGCTCCAGGAGGCGGCGGACCGGCTGGGCCTGCACTACCGTGGCCCGAACATCCCCTGTGACCTGGACTGGGAGGCCATCCCCGCGGGCGAGGACGTGCTGGTGCGCGGGATGGGGCTGAACTTCTTCGACGGGCTGGCCCAGCTGACCCTCGGCCGGGGAGGGACGTACGCGGACACGGGGGCGGGCCCGGGCCGAGCCCTGGAGTACCGCCCCTCGGGCGCCGAACCGGTGCTCCACCCGGCCTCGCGCCGGGGCGTGTGCTACCTGCCCAAGGCGGAGCTGGACGCCTTCGTCCCGCACGCGGTCTCCCTGAAGTACCTGGTGCCCCAGGCCGTCGAGGCGCTGCAGGCCGAGCATGGCCCGCTGGACTTCACGGTCCACCTCTGGCCGCTCATCCACCGGGACGTGGTGCGGGCGTACTACAACGCGCTGGTGCACCTCCGTCCGGAGGTGCTGGGCGGGGCGGGACCGGCCACGGAGTTCCTGGCCGGGCTGGTGGGACTGCTGGAGCAGGCCGGCCGCGGGGAGCCCGTCACGCGTCACCAGGCCCAGTCCCTGCTGAACGAGTACGCGCCCGGCATGCCGTTCCTGGACATCCGGGACCTCGCCCGGCCCTTCGAGGGGCAGGTGTTCGCCACGGGGGAGGAGTACCAGCGGGAGGTGATCGGCTTCCTCGAGGGGATCTGCGCGGAGGCCGCCGCGGGGGAGGACTCCCCGCTCATGGTGGCGATCGGCACCCTGCACGCCGCGCGGCTGCAGGTGAAGCAGCTCGTGGCGGAGCGGCGGATCACGGACGCCTCCCGGCGCGGGGACGTGACCGGCTGGTTTGAGTCCCTCGTGGAGGGGACCGCCTCCGGCCCGCCGCTTCAGCGCGTGGAGCAGTTGCTGGGCGCGGCCCGGGCGGGCCTGGTCCGGTTCGTGGGCCCGGACCCCCAGTTCGAGCCCGACGCCGGCCGGTCCCGGCTCACGGTGTCCTCACCGCAGGTGGGTGGTGCCGTCCAGGGCCAGGACGTACACCGGGGATCGTGGATGGTGGAGGCGATGATGCCGCCGAACCGGGTGCTCGTCTCCGAATCGCCCCTGGTGTCCTCCCTGTTGGCCGAGGGGGTGGCCGTGCCCCATCCGGAGGAGGACGAGGAGGGCGATCCCGTGCCGGGGCGCGGCTTCGACGTGACGGATCGGCCCCACCGCCTCCGGGACGCCGCCGGAGCGGTGCACGAGCGGATCTTCGTGCTGGGGCTGCAGCTGGCCTCGGTCCAGTGGGGCACCGCCATCGCGGCGGAGGCCGGCCGCGACCCGGACGGACGGGCCCGCACCCTCGGGGACGCGGACGCCGCCGCCCGCGCCGTCTGGTCCCTCGCCCAGCGCCATTGAGCACAGTGACCCCCCCCATTAAGCGCACAGTGACCCCGCCCCCACTGTTGTGACGGGGCGGGGTCACTCTGTGCCCGGTGAGGGCGTGTCAGCGACGGGCTGAGCTGTCAGCCTTCGTTGGCGATCATGGTCTCGTAGCGGTAGAGGATGGTGGCGACCTCGGCGCGGGTGATGTGCCGGTCGGGCTGGTAGGAGCCGTC